>JBOHJE010000177.1:0-17193 GCA_050728375.1 Methyloceanibacter sp. | reverse complement strand
GCCTGCAATGGGCCAACTGCCGAAGCGTTGCGGTCGGTCCTCGATTTCAAATTGAGTCGAATGTCGCTTGTTCCAAAACCGCCTTGTTTCTCTATCAGAAGACGAGCGACCTAACCGATCTCGCTTTCCTTGATGACTTGCACCTCCTGGAATGCGGGTCGTCGATGCGGTGCCCACGGGCCTCGTTGTGCTGGCGGGGCTGGATCCGTCGTGCGTGACGCTTAGCGAGCGATACGAAGCCTTTGTTGAGGAATATGTCAGCGTGAATTTAGACGTGTAGGGACACGAGCGCCTATTCCGAGTGTCAGCTCTTGTCGACGAGCGAGCTGGACACTCCTGAAAAACTCGCGCGTTTCTTCCCCAGGGAGTTGGAAGCCAGTGACTGCGACGGACGGTCCAGAACTGAAGAGCGTGAAGGAGCTTCTTGAGGTCATGAGGGCGTTGCGCGATCCCGAGACCGGCTGTCCATGGGACGCCAAGCAGAGCTTCGCGACCATCGCCACCTACACCATCGAGGAAGCCTACGAAGTCGCCGACGCGATCGCGCGCGGCGATCTCGAGGGTCTCAAGGACGAGCTCGGGGATCTTCTGTTGCAGGTCGTCTATCACGCGCAGATGGCCTCGGAGCAGTCGCGCTTCGATTTCTCCGACGTCGCCGACGCCATCACGCGGAAGATGATCCGCCGGCATCCGCATGTGTTTGCCGACCCCTCACTCAGAGACACGTTCCTGGCGAATGACATTTGGCAGCGTATCAAGGATGAGGAAAAGGCGGAGCGCGGCGGCGCGGGCAGCGACTCGCTCCTCGGCGATGTGCCGGTCGGCCTTCCCGCGCTGACGCGCGCGGTGAAGCTCCAGAAGCGTGCTGCGGAGGTCGGCTTCGATTGGCCGAGCATCGAGCCGGTCCTGGCCAAGGCCGAAGAAGAAATCGGCGAGCTCAAGGAGGCGATCTCAGGCGCGCGCGATGAGAGAATCAATGATGGCGAAAAGCGCGTCGCGGAGGAATTCGGCGACCTCCTCTTCGTGATGACGAATGTCGCGCGCCATCTCGGCATAGATCCGGAGGCGGCGCTCCGCGACGCCAACATGAAGTTCATGCGCCGCTTCGGCAGCATCGAAAGTGCTCTCGCCAAGGATGGGCGCAAGCCGGAAGACGCGACGCTGGAGGAGATGGATCGGCTCTGGGACGAGGCCAAGGCGGCCGAAGCCACACGCTAGACGGGTTACTCTGCGGCGAGGCGGAGCCGCGATGAGCCGGCGAGGCGAATGAGCCTGT
This sequence comes from Methyloceanibacter sp., assembly GCA_050728375.1. GTDB lineage: Bacteria > Pseudomonadota > Alphaproteobacteria > Rhizobiales > Methyloligellaceae > Methyloceanibacter. Next base: position 15,917 of record JBOHJE010000177.1, on the reverse strand, counting down.
CTCGCTTCTCCGGTGCGACGCGGATGCGCAGGCCGACCGTTCCCTCGCCGAGATTGGAGCGCTCTATGACCTCACAGTTCTCGTAGATCCAGTTCGACAGCGCACCCTCCTCGGGCTTCACCGCAATATCAACCGTTTCCCGGCGGCGATTGAGCCGGTGCTCGACCTCCGCGAGCAACGCGTCGAGGCCCAGCCCGTCAGCGGCCGAGACGAGGATCGCGCCGACCCGCGGTGCCTCGTTGATCGCGCGCTCGAGACTCAGCGGTTCGAGCAGGTCCGCCTTGTTCCATACTTCCAGTAGTCGGTCCGGTTGCTCCTCGACGTCGATACCAAGCTCTGCGAGCACCTCAATCACGTCCGTCCGCTGGTTCCGGGTCGCCTCGTCCGCGATGTCGCGCACATGCAGGATCAAATCAGCTTCGAGCACCTCCTCTAGCGTGGCGCGGAAGGCCGCGACGAGTGTCATTGGCAGGTCCGAGATGAAGCCCACGGTGTCGGATACGACAGCCTTCGATCCGCCCGGTAACGGCAATGCGCGTATGGTCGGGTCGAGGGTCGCGAAGAGCGCGTTCCCGGCCAGCACCGTGGCGCCGGTCAAGGCATTAAACAGGGTCGACTTTCCGGCGTTAGTGTAGCCCACGAGAGCGGCGGTCGGATACGGAACCCGCTGCCTGGACTTCCTGTGCAAGGCGCGCGTCCGCTGCACCTGCGTGAGATCCTTCCGGATCTTGTCGATGCGCTCGCCGATAATGCGGCGGTCGGTTTCGATCTGGGTCTCGCCTGGGCCGCCGAGAAAGCCGAAGCCGCCGCGCTGCCGCTCGAGGTGTGTCCAGGACCGGACCAAGCGGCTCTTCTGATAGACGAGATGGGCAAGCTCGACCTGGAGGCGCCCTTCCCGCGTGCGGGCGCGCTCACCGAAAATTTCCAGGATGAGACCGGTGCGATCGAGCACCTTGGCGTTCCACGCGGTTTCAAGATTGCGTTGCTGCACGGGCGTGAGCGGATGATCCACGATCACCAGCTCGGCTTCTTCCGCGCGTACGAGTCCGGCCAGCTCCGCGACCTTGCCCGAGCCGAACAGCGCCGCCGGTTTTGCTTGCGGCAGCGGTACAAATCCACTCGCTCTCACGTCGAGCTCGATGGCAAGGGCTAGGCCGACAGCCTCGTTGAGACGCGCTTGAGGCGAGCGCGCGCATACGCCTCCCGGGGTTTCCCGCGCGCCCTTAGCCCGGTTCTTGTCAAGAATCGGCGCGAGCACGACGGCTCTGACACGCCCGCCGGAACGCGTACTCCTTGCCTCGCGCTCCCCCCGTCCCTTCTTGCGCTTTAGGTTTCTAGGATCGGTTGGACGCAATTACTCAGCGGCACCTTCTGCGTCGCTAATTTCGGCAAGCTGGATTGGCTGACCTGGCATGATGGTCGAAATGGAATGTTTGTAGACAAGCTGCGAATGTCCATCTCGGCGGAGCAAGACGCAAAAATTATCGAACCAAGTGACAACGCCTTGGAGCTTCACTCCGTTCACGAGAAAGATGGTCAGCGGGACCTTGTTCTTGCGAACATGATTGAGAAAAGTGTCCTGAAGACTTTGCGTGCGTTCTGTTGCCATGGGCTTCCCCGTCCCTTTGGTTCACGCTTACGCTTGTTGGATGGCGCCGGACTCTCGCCTTGTCCGGTAGCCTGAGCGCCTTAGTCGCGATTGTAAGGCAATCCCGCAAGGGGCCTGATACCCTAGAGCTTTCGCCAGCGTGTCCCCCATTGAAATCGGCGAGTCGGGCCATGCTAGCGCATGGCGGCGGTTCTTTCATTCGAATTGACGCCCAGGGCTCGCAATTTACGGTGCAGCGCTGAGCGTTCCATACCCACGAATTCAGCCGTGCGCGAGATGTTGCCGCCAAAGCGGTTAACCTGGGCAAGCAGATATTCCCGCTCGAAGATCTCCCGCGCGTCTCGCAAAGGAAGGGACATCAGGTGCTCCCCGCCTGCCCCAGTAGGAGAAAGCGGAACGGGCGAGACGATCTCGTCCGGCAGCATATCAGCTGTGATGATAGTGTCGGCGTCGCCGCCGACGAGGATCATCAGGCGTTCGATATTGTTCCGTAGCTGGCGCACATTGCCGGGCCACTCATGGGACTGGAGGACGGCCATGGCGTCCTCGCCGATACGGCGGGGCGGCAGGCCGGAGGCGACCGAGATCGCCTGCACGAAAAAGCGCACCAACTCGGGAACGTCCTCCCGCCGCTCAGAGAGTCCGGGCACCTTGATCGGCACCACGTTCAGCCGGTGGTAGAGGTCCTCGCGCAAGCGTCCGGCCGACATCTCCTTTTGCAGATCGTGGCTGGTCGAGGACACCACGCGCACGTCGACATGCACTTTGGGTCCGCCGCCGAGACGCTGGAAGCGCTGCTCGACGAGCACGCGCAAGATCTTCGCCTGCGTCTCGACAGGCATGTCGGCGACCTCGTCAATATAGAGTGTGCCGCCATGAGCCTCTTCGAGGGCGCCGACCTTGCGGGCTCCAGTGCCGGAGCCCTCCTCTACGCCGAACAGCTCCAGTTCCATGCGGTCTGGTACCATCGCCGCGGCATTCAAGGCCACGAAGGGCCCGTCGGCGCGGCCCGATTTGGCGTGCATCACCCGCGCCGCTAGCTCCTTGCCGCAACCCGATGGGCCGGTGATCAGCACGCGGCTGTTAGTGGGAGCGACCTTCTCAATGGCTTGGCGGAGCTGATTGATGGCCGGCGAGTGCCCAATCATCTCCGAGGAGTAGGGGCTGCGCTCGCGCAGCTCCCGGTTCTCACGCCTCAGCTTCGAGGCTTCGAGCGCGCGGGCCGTGATCAGCACGAGTCGGTCCGCCTTGAACGGCTTTTCGATATAGTCGTAGGCGCCACGTTTAATGGCCGCGACGGCGGTCTCGATGTTTCCGTGGCCGCTGATGATGATGACCGGAAGATCGGGATGTGCCTGCTTGACGCGGTCGAGCAGCTCGAGCCCGTCGAGCTTTGAGCCTTGCAGCCAGATATCGAGGATCACCAGGGATGGGCGCCGCTCCTCGATCGCCTTGAGCGTTTCGTCGCTGTCCTTTGCCAGCCGTGTCGCGTGACCTTCATCTTCGAGAAGGCCCGAGATCAAGTCTCGGATATCGGCTTCGTCATCGACGACCAGGATGTCAGACGCCATTGGTTACTCCCTCTTCTTCCTCCTCGGTGGCCTCAGGGGCGGCATGAACGTGAACGGCCGGGCTTGACGTCGTTTCGCCCACCTCGGTCTCCTTCCTGTCCCTGACGGGAAGCTCGATGCGCACCGAGGCGCCCTGAATCTCTCCGTTGCGCTTGGGCGCGTCGGAGAGCTGCAAGGTGCCGCCATGCTGCTCCGTGATGCGCTGAACGATGGCGAGGCCAAGCCCCGTGCCTTTGGTGCGCGTGGTCATATAGGGCTCGACCAGCCGCTCCCGGTTTTCCTGCGGCAAGCCGCAGCCGTTGTCGGTCACCGTGATCTGGAGCCGGTCGCCCTTGCTGCGGACCTTGGCCACGACGCGTCCGTTACCCGCACGGCTCGGATCGGCTTCAACCGCGGTGTCGATCGCCTCGCTTGCGTTCTTGACGAGATTGGTGACCGCCTGGGTCAGCAAGCGCTGGTCGGCCATTGTTACGGCCGGTTTGCTCGGCAGGTCGAGTTCAAACTTGATCTCGGGGCGGCTAACCTGAAACAGGAACACGGCCTCGCGCACGATCTCGCGGAGGTCTTGCGGCTCCATGACCGGCTTGGGCATCCGGGCGAAGGCCGAGAACTCGTCGACCATTCTGCCGATGTCGGAGACCTGCCGGATGATCGTGTCGGTGCATTGCTCGAAGATGTCGCGGTCCTTGGTGATGGAGGCGCCGTATTTGCGGCGGATGCGCTCGGCGGAAAGCTGGATCGGCGTCAGCGGATTCTTGATCTCATGCGCGATGCGCCGGGCCACGTCGGCCCAGGCGGTGCTACGCTGGGCGCTGACAAGCTCGGTGATGTCGTCAAACGTCACCACATAGCCCTGTCCCGCCCCTTCGCTCGTGACGCGGACGGCGAAGTTCCGCTCGGAGCCGCCGCGGCGCAGCGTGACCTGATCGGTGGCGAGCCGCCTCCCCTGCTTTTGCGCGCGCTTCAGATGCGGACCGAATTCGGGCAAGGCGTCGGCCAGCATCTTGCCTGAGAGCGCATTTTCCTTCACGCCCAGCAACGTCTCGGCCGAACGGTTCACGAGCGTGATAGTGCCGTCGGCATCGACGCCTACGACGCCCGCGGTTACGCCCGAAAGCACGGCCTCCATGAAGCGGTTGCGCTCGTCGAGTGTGTCGTTGGCCCCGACCAACTCGTCGCGCTGGCTCTTGAGCTCGGAGGCCATGGTGTTGAAGGTTGAGCCGAGCACGGCGAGATCGCCGTCGGCGGGATCGACATCGACCTCGACACCGAGATTTCCTTGCGAGATCTGCTGAGCCGCGCCCATGAGCTGACGGATCGGCGCCACCAGGCGATTTGCGAACCACATGCCGATCCAGATGGCAGACAGCAGAAGCGTCAAGGCGATGGCCACATACATGAGGCCGAAAGCCACCTGAACGCCGGCGCGCCGCTGCTCAAGGAGCTGATATTCGGCGACATTGGCGCGCGTGGCGCGGAGCTGTTGCAGCACGCGCGCGTTCACCGGGCGGATCACATAGAGATAGGTGTCCGTAAAGTTGCTCAGGCTCTTGATGGCGCCGACCAGGCTGGTCTGGCCGGGCGCGATGACGATTACCTGCCCCTTCTTGGCGAGGTCCATGGCCTCTGCCGGCGGCGCACGATAGGGAAACTCTTGCATCGAGGCGGCGGTGGCGAGGATCTTGCCGTCCCCGTCGATGAGATAGGCCATGGGCAGCGCCCGGATGGCGGCTTGCGCCGTCAGGAACTTGCCGAAGCCTTGCGGCTGGGAGCGCACCAGTTCAACTGCCTCGTCGATGTCCTTGGCCATGGCCACCGTGTCGGCGCGGATTACCTGGCCGTGTTCCTGGAGATAGGCGGTCGCCACGTCGATCGAGTTCTGGATGATGGACTTGGTTCGGACCGAGAACCAATGGTCGAGGCCGCGGTCGAGCGACACGCTGGCGAACACCGCAAGCAGGATCGCCGGAACGACCGCGATCACGCTGAATAGGCTGACGATGCGGACGTGGAGCTGGGCGCCGGCGACGTGCCTGCGCCTCGCGAGCCACAGTCCGGTGACCTGCCAGGCGATGATGCCCACCATGGCCAGCACGAGGACAAGATTGATGAGGAGCACGCCCACCACGACGGTTTGGGTGGGCACGATGGGCGTGAGACCGGTGAGGATGAGATAGGTCGCAAGGCCGGAGCACAGCGACAGCACCATGGTGATCAGGCCGAGCGTGAAAGGCAGGCGCCGGCGCGCGCGGGTAACGGCGGGCGGACGATCGGCGGAGGGGTCGCTCAGGCTCGGAGGGGCGCTTTGCTCCGGCTTAGGTTTAGGGGCCGATTTCGGCGTGGATTGGAAGACGCTGCGCAACGCTTTTCCCTGCTCTCCCCCAAAGAATCCGCGGATTCCGCCGATCCTTTGACACGGGAGCGTCTGCCTCAAGATGATGCAATAAAATCACAATGTGGCGCTTTAGCGACTATGTGTGCGGATTGCTACACCCGCCACGGCACTTCCCCGATTACGGCGATAGGGGACGTTTTGCGGCGTTTCGCCAGATCAGGGACTGGGGGTCCGGATCACCTTGATGCCGAGGTCGCGGATCTTCTTGCGCAGCGTATTGCGGTTAAGGCCAAGCAGGTCGGCGGCCCTGATCTGGTTGCCGCGCGTGGCGGCGAGCGCCGCGGTGATGAGCGGGAACTCGATCTTGCGTAGGATGCGGTTGTAGAGCCCGGCCGGCGGCAGGTCCTGACCGAAGCCAACGAAATAATCGGCGAGAAAGCGCTCGACCGATTCCGACAAATCGCCGGTCGGCTCCGCCGCGTCGGGGAACGGCGCGCGGGCCGCGGTGGCGAGTTCGCTCTCCACCATGTCGACCGTAACGGCGTCTTGCGCATAGATCGCCGACAGGCGGCGCACGAGGTTCTCGAGCTCGCGGATGTTTCCCGGCCAGTGATAGCGCTTCAGCCGCTCGATGGCCGGCGGCTCGAAGCTCTTGGACGGCAGTCCTTCCTTTTCGGCGATGCGGAGGAAGTGGCGCACCAGATCGGGGATATCCTCCAGCCGCTCGCGCAATGGCGGCAGCCTGAGCGGCACGACGTTTAGCCGGTAGAACAGATCCTCGCGGAACAGACCCTGATCGATCTGCTGCTGAAGGTCGCGGTTCGTGGCGGCGATGATCCTGACATTGGTGCGGATCGGGGTGCGTCCGCCGACCGTCGTGTACTCGCCCTCCTGAAGCACGCGCAGGAGACGTGTCTGGGCCTCCATCGGCATGTCGCCGATCTCGTCGAGGAACAGCGTGCCGCCTTCGGCCTGCTCGAAGCGTCCGATGTGCCGGTTCTGCGCGCCGGTGAAGGCGCCCTTCTCGTGACCGAACAGCTCCGATTCGATCAGCTCGCGCGGGATGGCCGCCATATTGATGGCGACGAAGGGACCGTTCCGGCGTTTGCCGTATTCGTGCAGAGCGCGCGCGACGAGCTCTTTGCCGGTGCCAGACTCGCCCGTGATCATCACCGTGAGATCAGTCTGCGTGAGCCGGGCGAGGACGCGATAGATGTCCTGCATGGCGGGGCAGCGGCCGATGAGCGGCATGCTGTCGCTCGGCTCCGCAGTGAGGCGTTGCACCTTCCGCCGGGGCTCGACCAGCGCCCGGCCGACCACGGCGACAAGCTCGTTGAGGTCGAAGGGCTTCGGCAGATATTCGTAGGCGCCGCGCTCCGCCGCGGTGATTGCGGTCATGAAGGTGTTCTGCGCGCTCATGACGATGATGGGCAGATCGGGCCTCAGCTTCTTCACGCGCGGAATGAAGTCGAAGGCGTTCTCGTCGGGCATGATGACGTCGGTGATGACGAGATCGCCCTCCCCCTGGCTGATCCATCGCCACAGCGTGGCGGCATTGCCGGTGGCGCGCGGTGCATAGCCCGCCCGCGCCAAAGCCTGGTTAAGAACCGTGCGGATCGCAGCATCGTCGTCGGCGATCAGGATATTGCCCTTGCCCATGTCTATTCCTGCGCGGCCTGCGCTTCGTTGTCGGCCATCGGCATCAGAGCGCGAAAGACAGTGAACCGGGGGCGTGAGTCGCATTCGATGATCCCACCATGGTCGCCGATGATCTTTGCCACCAACGCAAGCCCGAGACCCGTGCCCGACGGCTTGGTTGAGACGAACGGATCGAAAAGATGCGGCATAAGGTCTGTCGGGACGCCGCCTCCGTTGTCTTCCACCGCGATCTCGAGCGGCAGGCTGACCCTGGCCTGGCTCCCCGGCACGGAGAGACGCACGCCCGGCCTGAAGGAGGTGGTGAGCGTGATCTGACCGTCGGCGCGGTCTTCACCGATCGCCTCGGCGGCGTTCTTGATGAGATTGAGGAATGCCTGGATGAGTTTGTCGCGATTGCCCGGAACCGGCGGCAGAGACGGGTCGTAATGTTCGACGATCTTGATTTGCCGCGCAAAGCCCGTGCGTGCGAGCTGCTTCACATGATCGAGTACGTCGTGGATGTTCACCGGCTCGCGCTGTAGCGGCCGCTCGTCACCGAAGATCTGCATGCGGTCGACGAGCTTGCAGATGCGATCGGACTCGGCGCAGATCAATTGGGTGAGCGTCCGGTCGGCGTCGGTGCGGTCGCTTTCGAGAAGCTGCGCGGCGCCTCTGATGCCGGAAATTGGATTCTTGATTTCGTGAGCGAGAACCGCCGCCAACCCGGAGACGGAGCGCGCGGCGCCCCGATGGGTGAGCTGGCGCTCGATCATCTGCGCCATGCTACGCTGTTGCAGCATGACCATGACGCGGCCCGGTGCTTCGGGAAGCTGACCGCCATAGAGGTCCACGAGCTTCGCCGCATCGAAGCGGAACGATCCGAGCTCGACGCCGTACTCGTTGACGGTAGTGCCGTTCCGCTGCACCTGCTCCACGAGCGACAATAGCGGGCAACCGAAGGCAACGACGTCGGTAAGGGCATGACGGCAGAGCGCGCCGGCACTCATCTGGAAGAAATCCTCGGCTGCCGTGTTGGCGTACTCGATGGCGAGCCCTTCGCCGATCACGAGCAGCGGATGCGGTAAGGCTCCGAGCAGCACATCACCGGAGATCGAGTGGCGCCGTGATTGCCGGCGCGGGCTTGGTGTTTTTGTCGTTACGCTCAAGGTGTATCCTTGCAGGCGCACTACGGCTCGACGTAGGTTGCACAAATTTTATGCATAGCTACGCTATGACCCATTATTGGGCAACCTTAGTGGGGTTTTGAGGCGGGAGCAACATTACTTTTGCCGCAGTGCAACAATCAATATCCTCAAAGTCTTAGTGGGGATTTCTCGCGGAATTTCCACGGATCGGCTGGGAATCGTCGATGACAGTTTCGGCGCTCATCGTGGCGGCGGGGCGGGGCTCGCGTGCCCCAAATGAGAGCGCGTTGCCGAAGCAATATTGCCCGCTTGGCGGGGTGCCGATGCTCGCGCGGACGATCGGTGCCTTCGCGGCGCATGCAGAGGTCGACGACATCCTCGTGGTGATTCACCCGGATGACGTGACGCTTTACGAGACCGCGACCCGCCCCTTCGCCTCCCGTCTGCGCGAGCCGGTTTTTGGCGGAGCACGCCGGCAGGATTCGGTTTGCGCCGGACTTGAGGCCCTCGCCGCGCGGGCGCCCGCATCCGTCTTGATTCATGACGCTGCGCGACCCTTTGTCGATGCCGATCTGATCACCCGGGTTATAGCGAGTCTCGATGGTCATGCCGGCGCCTTGCCCTGCCTCCCCGTCACCGATACGCTGAAGGAAGGCTCGGGCGGGCGCGTCACCAACACCGTTGATCGCGATCAGCTCTGGCGCGCCCAGACACCGCAAGGTTTCAGGTTCGAGGCGATCCTTGCCGCGCATCGCGCCGCAGCGCAGGACGCAACTCGAGAGTTCACCGACGATTCGGGTGTGGCGGAGTGGTTCGGGCTCGACGTAGCGTTGGTCGAGGGCGCCGAGCACAATCGCAAGCTCACGACGATGGAAGACCTAAAAATCGCCGAGCAGATACTGGAGACTGGACGGGGCGCCCCGGCAAAGATCCGGATTGCTTCCGGCTACGACGTGCATGCGCTCGGTCCGGGCGATGCCGTTATGTTGTGCGGCGTGCGTATTCCGCACAGCAAGAAGCTCGTCGGTCACAGCGATGCCGATGTAGGCTTGCACGCGCTCACTGACGCCCTGCTCGGCACCATTGCCGATGGCGATATCGGCGTGCACTTCCCTCCCTCCGACGCGCGCTGGGGCGGCGCCGCGTCTCAGATGTTCGTTACGCATGCGGCCGGCAGGATCAGGGAACGCGGCGGCGAGATCGTCTACGTGGATGTGACGCTGCTCTGCGAGGCGCCGCGCATCGGCCCTCACCGCGAGGCGATGCGCGCCCGTGTCGCGGAACTGCTTGGCCTCTATATGAGCCAGGTCAGCATCAAAGCGACCACCAGCGAGGGACTCGGCTTTGTCGGCCGCGGCGAAGGGATCGCGGCCATGGCGACAGCGACGGTGAGCATACCATGACGGAAGAGAGCGAGATCGACGGCCGCCTGACCGCGTTGGCGGCCGATTTGCTGGACGCCTGCAGGCGGAACGGTGACAAGCTGGTGACAGCGGAGTCCTGCACAGGCGGGCTCGTCGCCGCGACGCTCACCGCGATCGCGAGCTCCTCGGACGTGTTCGAGCGGGGCTTCGTGACCTATTCCAATGCCGCCAAGAGCGAGATGCTTGGCGTACCCTTCTGGCTGATCGAGCGGCATGGAGCCGTGAGCGAGGATGTCGCTAGGGCCATGGCGGGAGGCGCCCTCACCCATTCGCAGGGCAGCCTCGCCGTGGCCGTCACCGGTATTGCCGGACCCGGCGGGGGGAGCGCCGACAAACCGGTGGGCCTCGTCCATTTTGTGGCCGGCAGGCCCGAAGGCCCTATGCATCATGAGCGAGTCGTGTTCGGCGATGTCGGCCGGAGCGAGGTCAGACGAAGAAGCGTCGAGAGAGCACTCGCCCTGCTGCGCTCAGTGCTGTGACGCCAGGGCCGCGGCAGGGCGTCCGTAAAGCACGTCCGCGCGCGCCTCGAAGGCGTCGGTGTATTTCCGGACGGCCTTGTCGAACAGGCCGCCCATGAGGTGCTCGAGAAGGCGCGAGCGAAAGCTGTAGGCGATGTAGAAATCGACGTCGCAGCCGCCGTCGGCGCGCGGGACGAAATGCCAGCGGTTCTCGAGATAGGCGAAGGGGCCGTCCAGATACTCGACGAGGATGGTGCGCACCCTCTCGTCGAGCGTGACGCGCGTGGTGAAGCTTTCGCGCACCAGCTTGTAGCCGATCTGCATGGTCGCGATCAGGACTTCCCTGCCGTCGACCCACTCGCGACGCTTGACCTCGAGCGCCTCGCAGAGCGGCAGGTATTTCGGATAATCCTCGACCCGCGTAATCAGGGCGAACATGTCATCGGCCGAGTGGACTACGGGATGCTTGATCTCGTAAACGTGCATGGGTGGGCGAGGCCGGTTCGGCTCGCTCAGGCGCCGAGAGCAGCCAGGCGGGCGGTTTTCAGGCGCGCAAAATCGCGCGCAGCGTGGTGAGAGGATCGGGTCAAGGGGCTCGAAGCCACCAGGAGGAAGCCTTTCTCGTATGCGATGCGCCCATAAGATTGGAACTCCTCCGGCGTGACAAAGCGGTCAATGGCCGCATGTTTTCGCGTCGGCTGGAGATACTGGCCGATGGTCAGGAAATCGACTTGGGCGGCGCGGAGGTCGTCCATCACGGCGAGCACTTCCTCGAAGGTCTCGCCAAGGCCGACCATGATGCCCGACTTGGTGAATGCCGCCGGATCGAGGCACTTGGCGCGTGCGAGCAGATCGAGCGAATGCCGGTAATTCGCGCCCGGCCGGATCCGCCGATAGAGCGCCGGCACGGTCTCGATATTGTGGTTGAACACGTCGGGCCGCGCCGCGATCACCGTCTCGAGTGCGCCGTCCTTGCGCAGGAAGTCCGGGGTGAGCACCTCGACGCTGGTTGCCGATGCCGCGCGCCTGACAGCATGGATCGTCGCGGCGAAATGCACCGCTCCACCGTCATCGAGATCGTCGCGGTCCACCGAGGTTATGACCACATGGTTGAGGCCGAGCGCGGCGACTGCGCCCGCCACGCGTTCCGGCTCGCTTTCATCGAGGCGCCCCGGCTTCCCCGTGCGAACATTGCAGAAGGCGCAGGCGCGCGTGCAGGTGTCGCCCATGATCATCACGGTGGCGTGGCGCCTCCCCCAGCACTCGCCGATATTAGGGCAGGCCGCCTCCTCGCAGACCGTGGTGAGCCGGTGCGCGCGCAACACCCCCCGCGTCGCATCGAAGGCGCGATCGCCGGGCGCCCTAGCGCGGATCCAGGGCGGCTTCGGAAGAACCGGGGTATCGGGCAGCCGCGCTTTCTCCGGATGACGCGGCCGCACCCTCTCCTCGCTCAAATTGTCGATCAGCGTAACCATCGAACCGATTAGGCTGTGGAAGGGCCTCTGAAGCTGCGCCAAACCCAAAGCACCAAAATCGCGCCGACCGAGGCGACGATCAGATTGCCGAGCCAACCGTAGAACTCGATGTTCAAGAGCCCGGCAAGCGTGCCGCCAACGAACGAACCGGCGATGCCGACCAGCAGATTGGTGAGAAGTCCGTGATCGCTCGAGGTGACCTTCTCGGCGATATAGCCGGCGATGATGCCGATGATCAGCATCCCGAAGAAGCCGACTCCAGGCATCGAAAGCAGTTCTTGTGCTTGATTTTCCATCGGATAGCTCCTCGCTTTGGTCAGTCTTGTCGCGCTAACGCATGCGTTGCCACACGAAGATACACGCAATGGCGCCGATCGTGGCGATGATGATCTCGCCGATGATGTTGTAGGCGCCAAGGCCCAGCAGGCCGGCGAGCAGGCCGCCCACCACGGCGCCGATCACGCCGATCAACAGGTTGATCAGAAGGTCCTGCTGGCGGCCCATTATGTAAGAGGCCAGAGCGCCGGCGATTAGGCCGACAATCAGAAAGATGATGATGCCCATGTGCTTGCTCCCGTCGTTGGTCGGTCTCCCCGTTTCCTCCGACGCATGGGACTAGATGTGCAGGGCGCGGCCGAAGGCATCGAGCACCGATTCGCGCATCATCTCCGACAATGTGGGATGGGGGAAGATGGTGGCGATCAACTCTGCCTCGGTAGTTTCGAGGGTTTTGCCAATGGCGAAGCCCTGTATGAGCTCCGTGGCATCGGCGCCGACGATGTGAGCGCCGAGCAAGGCTCCTGATTTCGCATCGAAAACGGTCTTGACCAGACCCTCGGTCTCGCCGAGCGCGATGGCCTTGCCGTTGGCCGAATAGGGAAAGCGCCCGACCTTGAGCTCGTAGCCCGCGGCGCGGGCGGCCTCCTCGGTCAGCCCGAAGCTCGCGACCTGCGGCGCGCTGTAAGTGCAGCTCGGGACGTTCGTCCGGTCGAGCGGGTGAAGGCCGTCGCTGCCCCCGATCCTCTCCGCGCACAGCACGCCTTCGTGCATCGCCTTGTGAGCGAGCCAGGGCGGGCCGGCCACGTCACCGATGGCGTAGACGCCCGGTACGCCGGTGCGGCACCATTCGTCGGTCGCGATATGGCCTTTGTCGGTGCTGACCCCCAGCGCCTCGAGGCCGAGCCCCTCGACATTGCCCTGAATGCCGATAGCGAGCAGCACGCGGTCCACGGCGATCTCCTCGATGGTGCCGTCGGGCTTCTTCATCGCCGCCGCGACGCTGTCGGCGCCTTTGAGGATCCGCTCCACTGTCGTGCCGGTGTGGATGGAGATGCCCTGCGTGGCGAAGGCCTTGCGCGCGAGCTTCGAGATCTCCTCGTCCTCGGCGGGAAGGATGCGGTCGAGCAGCTCGACCACGGTCACCTCCGCGCCGAGGGTGCGGTAGAAGCTCGCGAACTCGATGCCGATCGCGCCGGAGCCGATGACGAGCAGAGATTCGGGGAAGCGCTCCGGCACCATCGCCTCGCGGTAGGTCCAGACGAGACGTCCGTCCGGCTCCAGCCCGGGACGCGTGAGCGCCCGCGCGCCAGTGGCGACGACGATATGTTCCGCTTCGATTGTGGGAAGCGCCTCATCGGCCCTCCCCGTCACCGCGATCCGCCCCTCGCCTTCTAGCCGCGCGGCGCCGGAGATGACCGCGATGTCGTGCTTCTTCATCAGATAGGCGACGCCGTTCGACAGATGCGAGGCGGTCTTACGGCTCCGCTCGATCACTTGGGCGAAGTCGAAGCCGACATTGTCGGCGCGCAGCCCGAAGTCCGAGGCACGCCGCATGGCGGCGTAAAGCTCGGCGGTGCGGAGCAGCGCCTTGGTGGGGATGCAGCCCCAATTAAGGCAGACGCCGCCGAGCTTGTCGCGCTCGACGATCGCCGTCTTCAGCCCGAGCTGGCTCGCTCGGATCGCGGCGACATAGCCGCCGGGTCCGGCGCCGATGACGGCAAGGTCGAAATGCTCGTGGGTCATGGCGCGGCGCTCATGCGGAGGGAACCGTACGTGGCACATTCCCCCGGACCGCAAGGCGCAGGACGAGATGCTGCGCCAGCACCGCCAAGACCAGCGGAAGGAAAGTCACGAGGAAGGTGCGGAAATCGCGATAAGGCTCGACGCCGACATAGAGCCAGGAGTCGAGCTTCGCCACGACGAAGCCCGCGACGAGCGGCGTCAGCAGCACGAGCGTCGCGCCGAGAAGCGCCCTTCGATTGAGCGCGACGAGCAGGGTCACGGCGAAGATCAAAGTCCCGAGCACGCTCCAAATGATGACGAGGTAGGCGCCGACGGCCTGATCGAGGTTGCGGGCGACCTCGCCGCGGCACGGAACGCGCCGCAGGGGTCTCGGCGGCGAGGAGACTGGCCGGGAGCGACACGATTCCCGCCGCGAGCAGCACCAATGCGAGCCGGGCCTTGGGCATTCCCATCTGGCCGCTCTCCCCTCGGATCACGACAGCGACCTTACCATGAGGACCCAATCGCCCTCATGCGGACAGCCGGGAAAGATCATGGCTGGCTCGCTCGATACAGCCTCGTAGCCGGCGCGCCCGTAAAGCCGGGCCGCGCCACCGTTCCAACTCCCGACGACGACGCTCAAGGCCGGCGCCCTCTCCTCGCGGCCCTTCTGCTCGGCAATATCGAGGAGGCGGCCTCCGATTCCTTGACCGCGGAATTCGGGAAAGGTGGCGAGCACGTTGACATACCAGGAGCTCGGCGCTTTGGCCTCCAATCTTACGAGAGGCCGCACGATCTCAGGCATCTCATCGAGAGCGCCAAGGTCGTAAGGGTCGTCGAGACGATAGCCGACGAGACTTCCGGCAATCTCGCCATCGATCTCGGCCACCGTGGCGTGGCGGTAGGAGAAGCCGCCTGCCTCTCGGCGCGCTCGCTCTCGGCCAAGCTCGAGCGTCGATTGGCCGGGCGCGGCCAGCGTGCTCCACATGAAGTTCGGCATCCCCTCACCCGCGATGTCCACGAGCACCGCTAGTGCCGACGCATCGGGAAGGCGGGCGGGACGGAAAGCCGGCGGCATCGGCCTACACCAGCATGGTGACGGGGTCTTCGATATAGGCCTTGAAGGCCGCGAGCAGCTCGGCGCCGAGCGCGCCGTCGATGACGCGGTGGTCGACTGACAGCGTCACGCTCATCATGGTCGCGATCTTCACCGCATCGTCCTTGATCACAGGTCGCTTCTCGGCCCGCCCGACCGCCATGATGCTTGCCTGCGGCGGGTTGATCACCGCGTCGAATCGGTCGATGCCGTACATACCGAGATTGGAGATGGTGGTCGAGCCGCCTTGATATTCGTGCGGTGCGAGCCGCTTCGAGCGCGCCCGTGCGGCGAGGTCGCGCATCTCGTTCGAAATCTCCGACAGACTCTTCACCTCGGGGTTGCGGATCACCGGCGTGTGGAGCCCGCCGCCTCCGAGCGCGACCGCGACCGCGATGTCGGAATCACGGTGGCGGAGGATGCCCCTCTCCGTCCAGGTGGCGTTGGCGGCAGGCACAGTTTGCAGAGCCATGGCGAACGCCTTGATGATGAAGTCGTTCACCGACAGTTTGAAGGCGCGCGGACCGTCTTGCGGCACCATGCCGTTCAGCCGCTTCCGCGCGGCAATGAGCGCGTCCAGCTCGCAGTCAATGGCGAGATAGAAGTGCGGGATGGTCTGCTTGGAGAGCGTGAGCCGCTCGGCGATGAAGCGTCGCATGGTGTTGTGCGGCACGACCTCGTAGGTACCGGTCTCGTACAACGCCAGCACCTGCTCGTCGGACATACCGAGCTCTGCGCGCTGCCGATGTTTGACAAGCTCGCGTCGCGCGGGTTCCGGCGCTCCTTCGAATACGTCCGCGTGTTCGGCCTCCACCTGTGCCGCCCCTTTGTCGAAGCTCACGCGCTCGACGTCGGCCATGACGATGCGACCGTACGGTCCCGAGCCGTCGAGCGCTGCAAGGTCGATGCCTCGCGCGCGCGCCAGGCGACGCGCCAGCGGGGACGCGAAGACGCGCTTCGCTTGGCCGTTGGCGTCACTAGCCCTGATCTGGTCAGCGATCCGGCTCATGACCTGCTCGGCCTCGGCAGCCGCAGTGGGCTCTTCTTCCTCCTGGGGAAAGGGTGGGGGTGAGGGGATGCCGGAAGCACTTGGCTTGAAATCCCCCTCACCCGCTTCGCTGCGCGAAACGACCTCTCCCCCGAGGGGAGAGGTGAAGTCTGCCTC
>JBOHJE010000176.1:0-25083 GCA_050728375.1 Methyloceanibacter sp. | reverse complement strand
TCCGGACGCCAGATCAGTCCCAGGGAGCGCGCGGGGCCCCGGCGCGAGACCATGGCCCCGGAGTGCTTGTATCCGAAGCCAGGCGCGAAGTCGCGCCCGGACCCATCTGCTGCGCCAATTCCCTCAGCCGCGCGACGCGATTCTCGACATTGGGGTGGGTCGAGAACAGATTATCCATCCGCGCGCCGGACAGCGGGTTGACGATGAAGAGATGAGCAGACGCCGGATTGCGCTCCGCCTCCATGTTCGGAATCTGCTTCGCCATGCCGGCGATCTTCTGCAAGGCGGAGGCAAGCGACATCGGCTGTTTGCTGATCTCGGCGCCGGCGCGGTCAGCTTCGTATTCGCGCGTGCGGCTGATCGCCATCTGCACCAGGCCCGCGGCGAGGGGGGCCAGGAACACCATGGCCAGAGTGCCGAAGAGGCCCATGCCGCCGTTGTTGTCGCTGCGCCCGCCGAAGAACATCGCGAAATTGGCGAGCATGGAGATGGCGCCGGCGATGGTCGCGGTGATGGTCATCAACAGCGTGTCGTGATGCTTGATGTGGCCAAGCTCGTGCGCGATCACGCCGGCGAGCTCGTCCTTGCTCACCGTCTGCATCAGGCCGCTGGTCACGGCGACGGCTGCATTCTGGGGGTTGCGGCCCGTGGCGAACGCGTTGGGCTGCGGGTTGTCCATGATGTAGACGTGCGGCATCGGCAGGCCGGCTTGGCCGGCGAGCTGCTGCACGAGCGCGTAGAGCTCCGGCGCCGAGCGCCCATCGACCTCGTGCGCTCCGTACATGCGCAGCACCATCTTGTCCGAGTTCCAGTAGGCGAACAGGTTCATGGCGCCGGCCACGAGGAGCGCGATGATCATGCCGCTCTGGCCGCCGATCAGAAATCCGATTCCCATAAACAGGGCGGTCAGCGCCGCAAGCAGGATGGCTGTGCGGAAATAGCTCATGCGAACCTCCTCCAAGCCCCGGCAGCTCAACCGCTGCCGGTCCCCAATATGTTGGAGGCCCAAAGCTCCAGGACAAGGTGGTGAACCTCCCGGAAAACGGGGCATTTCGGGAGCGCTCCGGGAGGGATGGTTTCCGCCCCGCTTACCTTAACGGTTCGTCAATTCCTGGCCCCCATCCTCCTCCTATCGCGTTTGAGGAGTCGCCCGTCATGCCAGCTGCCCTCCAGGCCTCTATCGCCCCGAAACCCACGTCGCGCCGCGGCCGCGGTCCCGTCTCCGACCACCTGACGGCGAAGCAAAAGCGGCTCATCGCGCAAAGCTTCTTACACGTCGAGCCAGCCCTCGACCTCGTCGCGCAGCTTTTCTTTCTGAAGCTGTTCCGTCTCGATCCGAGCCTCCGCAAGAAGTTCGAAGGCCCCGTCGAGATGCAGGCGCGCAAATTTGCGGCCGGCATGAAGCTGACCATGATCTCGCTCGGACATGAGGACGGGCTCGCGCCCACACTGAAACTGCTCGGTGCGCGCCATCGCCAGCTCGGCATCAGGTCTCGCCACTATCGTACCATGTCGAAGGCGCTGATCTGGACTCTCGGCCGGTCGCTCGAGGACAGCTTCGACCGCGACACGAAGGACGCGTGGACCGCGTTGCTCGATCACCTCACCGGCATCATGGAAGGTTGAGAAGAGCGAACTTTCTATTCCGGAGCGGCCGCCTTCTCTTCGACGACCTTCACCTCGACCTTGCCGTCCTTGTAGACGTAGATCTCGACGTCCTTGTCGGGCTCCAGCACCTGGGCCTTGCCGTCGACCATGAGCTGATCGTCGGTCAACGAAACCTCGTGACCGTCGACAACGACCTTGACTCCGTCGGCTCGCGATTCCTGCGTCAGGTCCTTGTAGTGGCCGGCCACGGTCACGGTGCGATTGCCCAGGCTAATTGACAACGCCTGGGTCTCGGGTGTGGCGTCGCCCAAGTTCCCCACCACCAGCACGATGGCGATCAGCAGGGCGAAGACAATGCCGAGGCCGATCAGAATGCGTATAAGCGAGCTCATGCAGCCTCATCCCTTCGCATGATTGCCCCTTGGGCACTAGGGTACGTCATGCCGATCGGCGGTTTTGCCGGTTGTCGACGAGATCCCAGACCACACCCGGGTCGGCCAGGGTCGAAGTATCGCCGAGATTGGTGAAGTCGTCTTCGGCGATTTTTCGCAAAATTCGCCGCATGATCTTGCCCGAGCGCGTCTTGGGTAGGCCCGGCGCGAACTGGATCTGGTCCGGCGAGGCAATGGGCCCGATCTCCTTCCGCACCCAATCGCGCAACTCGGCCTTGAGCGCGTCCGACGCGCTCTCGCCCGTCATCAGCGTGACGTAGCAGTAGATGCCCTGACCCTTGATGTCGTGGGGATAACCGACCACCGCGGCCTCGGAGACCTTGGGATGGGCGACCAGGGCCGACTCGACCTCGGCGGTGCCCATGCGGTGGCCCGCGACGTTGATCACGTCGTCGACCCGGCCCGTGATCCAGTAATAGCCGTCGGCGTCGCGTCGGCAGCCGTCGCCGGTGAAGTATTTGCCCTTGAATGTGGAGAAGTAGGTCTCAACGAAGCGCTCATGGTCGCCATAGACCGTCCGCATCATCCCGGGCCACGCATCGAGGATCACCAGATTGCCCGAGGCCTCGCCTTCGAGCAGGTTGCCTTCGCCGTTGACGATGGCCGGCTGCACGCCGAAGAACGGCAGCGTCGCCGAGCCGGGCTTGAGCTTGGTCGCGCCGGGCAGCGGCGTGATGAGAATGCCGCCGGTCTCCGTCTGCCACCAGGTGTCGACAATCGGGCAACGCTCGTCGCCGACCACGCGGTAGTACCATTCCCAAGCCTCAGGATTGATGGGCTCGCCCACGCTGCCGAGCAGCTTCAGCGATTTTCGGCTCGAGTTCTTCACGAAGCTGTCGCCCGCGCCCATCAGCGCGCGGATCGCCGTCGGCGCCGTGTAGAACGTCTCGACCTTGTGCTTGTCCACCACCTGCCACAGCCGCGAGGCGTCCGGGTGGTTCGGCACGCCTTCGAACATCAGCGTGGTGGCGCCGTTGGCGAGGGGGCCATAGACGATATAGCTGTGACCGGTGACCCAGCCGACATCGGCCGTGCACCAGTAGATGTCGCCGTCGTGATAGTCGAAGACGTATTGATGCGTCATGGCGGTGTAGACTAGGTAGCCGCCAGAGGTGTGCAGCACGCCTTTGGGCTTACCCGTCGAGCCGGACGTGTAGAGAATGAACAGCGGGTCTTCCGCGTTCATCTCCTCGGTCGGGCAGTCGGCGGAGACCTTGGCCATCTCATCTTCGTAGCGAAGGTCGCGACCCGGAATCATCGGCACACTGGCGCCGGTGCGCATGACCACCAGGACCGTCCCGACGCCCGCGACCTTGGCGAGCGCGGCGTCGGTATTGGTCTTGAGCGGAACCTTGCGCCCGCCGCGCAAGCCCTCATCGGCGGTGATGATGAATCTCGACTGGCAGTCGGCCACGCGGCCGGCGAGCGAGTCGGGCGAGAAGCCGCCGAACACCACCGAATGGACGGCGCCGATGCGGGCGCAGGCGAGCATGGCGTAGGCAGCCTCGGGGATCATCGGCAGATAGATGGTGACCCGGTCGCCCTTCTCGACCCCGTGCGCCTTCAGCACGTTGGCGAGACGGCAGACATTCTCATGCAGCTCACGATAGGTGATGTGCCGCGCCTCTTCGTTCGGGTCGTCGGACTCCCAGATGATCGCGACCTTCTTGCCTCGCTTGTTCAGGTGCCGGTCGGTGCAATTCGCGGCGACGTTGAGCGTCCCGTCCTCGAACCACTTGATGGAGATGTTGGGATATTCGAACGTCGTGTTCTTGACGCGCGTGAACGGCTTGATCCAGTCGATGCGCTTGGCTTCCTTGGCCCAGAACTTGTCCGGCTTCTCGACGCTCTTCGAGTAGAGCTTCCGATACTCGTCCTTGTCGATATAGGCGCGTTCCTTCCACTTCTTGGGGACCTTGACGGCCTCGACCTTGTACGGCTTGTGCTCGGACATCAGTCCGTTCCTCCCTACGCAAAACGCGCTTATTTTTTGTGCGCGATCATGACTGGCCGCCGATGTAGCGGAAAATATTGCGATCCTTTCTCGTCAGAGGCCGAAAGCGCCGATGACGGCGCCCTGGATCAATAGGACGGCGAGCCAGTAGCCGCCGTCGATCAAGGTGAGAGCGGGCTTCGCCCCGCTGAAGGCGTGGTTCACGCCCATGCTGGTGATCACGAAGCCTATCCACACGAAGAGGCCGGTGAGCAGACCGCCCCTGATGCTGACCTGGCCGAGATGCCCCATCAGCCCGGCCAGCATCCAGGCCATGACGAAGATAGCCAGGATCGCGATGATGAACGGCAGGAACTGGGACGAACCTTCCTTTTTGAGATCGGCTTCCGTCCTGCCCACCGCATTCAGCCACGGCTTCGACAGAACCATGTACCAGACTGCCCCTAGGCCGAAGCCGGCCAGCGCCGCGATGATCACGGCAAAATAGTTTATCGGTAAGGCTGTCATCCCCTTCCTCCCTTGCTCGTCCTTGTTGTCAGGCGTCGGGCGGCTTGGCCAACCCTCCGAGCTTGCAGATCATACTCCATTCTTGCGGCGAAACGGGCTGCACCGAGAGTCGCGAATTCCTTGCCAGCACCATGTCCTTGAACTTCGGATGGGCCTTGATCTCCGCGAGAGTGACCGGCCTCGGCAAATCGGCGAGCGCCGTCACGTCGACGCACTCCCATTGGCCCGTGCCGTCGGTCGAGTCGGGATGAGCCTCGGCGGTCACTTTGACGATGCCCACACAGGCCTTGTCCGCGCCGGAGAGATAGAAGAAGGCGAGGTCGCCCTTTTTTCATCGCGCGCATGTTGTTGCGCGCCTGGAAGTTGCGCACGCCGGTCCACTCGGCGCCCTTTTTGCCGGCTGCCTTCTGCTGTTCCCACGACCAAGTGTCGCGCTCGGATTTGACCAGCCAATAGGCCATGCCGCGGAGCCCTCACTCCTTCTCTTCGGTGTTGTCGATGGTCCACAGCCAGGGGCGGATGTCGACCGAGGCGAACAGCCCGGCTTTCGCGAACGGGTCTTGTTCGGCGATCGCCATTGCGGCTTCGCGCGAGGGCGCCTCGATGACGATCAGGCTGCCGTTCATGGTCATGCCGTCGTCCTCGGTGAATGGCCCGGCAAGGATCAGAATGTCGCCCAGGCTCTCCAGATAAGCGAGATGGTCGGGACGACTCGTCTTCCGTAAAGCCAGACTGTTCGGCTTGTCGGTGCAGATCAACGTGTAGAGCATCGCCGTCCCCCTCTCGGAGAGGCTATTGTGGGCCGTTGTCACTGTCCAGCAGCGGCGTGGTGGTGATGCTCCCCCTGCGCCCCTATCAGGGGGGTACGGAGTTTAGGCTTCGGCTCTCAGTGGGCGCGAGAGCAGGGCTCCGATCGCCGCATCCACCGTCGCCTGGCCGGAGATGACCTGGTGAACTGCCTTGGCGATGGGCATATCGATGCCGCGCGCCGCCGCCATTTCAACCACGGCACCCGCTGTGTGCACGCCCTCAGTTACCGTCAGCCGCTCATTCATCACCTCGTCGAAGGCGCGCCCCTGCGCGAGCGCGATGCCGAGCGACATGTTGCGTGACTGCGAGCTGCCGCAGGTGAGCAGGAGGTCGCCGAGACCGGAGAGCCCGATCAGCGTCTCGAGCCGCGCGCCGAGTGACATGCCGAACCGCGCCATCTCGGCAAAGCCGCGAGTGACCAGCGCCGCATGGGCGCTTGCGCCGAGCTCCTTGCCGGCGACGATACCGGCCGCGATGGCGAAGACATTCTTCACCGCGCCGCCAATTTCCGCCCCCACCACGTCGTCGCTCCAGTAGCAGCGAAACGGCGCGTGGCTGATCGCGTGGGAGAGAGCGCTGCCGAGCGCCTGCTCCGACGTGGCGAGTGTCACGGCGGCGGGAAGGCCGCGCGCGATGTCGGCGGCAAAGCTCGGTCCCGACAGCACGGCGACCTCGGCCTCCGGCAGCACTTCCGCCGCGATCTGGGACATGAGCTTGCCAGTTCCCTGCTCGATTCCCTTGGCGCAGATCACCAGCGGCTGGCCGGGCCGCACATAGGGCGCAAGCTCGCCCGCGATGGCGCGCAGATGCTGCGCCGGTGTCACCATCAGCAGCATGTCGCAATTGGCGACTTCGTTGAACCGGGCAGTCGCCTCGATTGCCGGATCGAGCGGCACGCCCGGGAGGTAGAGGGCGTTGCGATGGCTGTCGTTGATCTCGGCGATGGTCTCGGCCTCGTTGGCCCAAAGGATAACGTCACGTCCCGCGCGCCGGCCGGTGATGGCAAGCGCTGTCCCCCAGGCGCCAGCGCCGACGATACCCATCGATTGAAGCGGCATTCTTGGCTCCCTGCTGCCCGCGAACAGTCATACAGGATGTCCGTCAGGATGTCGGTGGCCACCGTCATTCCGGGGAAAGCCGGAATTCAGGCAAATAGGGCCAGGCTTGCTTTCCCGGCCCCGGTTTTCGCCGGGATGTCGACGATGTTGCGCTCACGCTTTGGCGCCCGCGCCGAGCGCAGGCGGTGCGTCCGGATCGAGCGGCCAACGCGCGCGCGCGCGGACAGACATGTCGTCCATGAGCCCGCGGGTCAGACGCTCGGCGCCCGCCCAGGCGACCATCGCGGCGTTGTCGGTGCAAAGCTCGGGCGGCGGCACAACGAGGCGGAACTTGTGCCGGGCGGATACGCCCGCGAGAGCCGCCTTGAGAAGGCTGTTGGCGGCGACACCGCCGGCGACGACGAGCGCGCACTGCGCGTCCGCCCCCAGGCGGTCCTGGTAGAGGCTCATGGCCCGTTCTGTCCGGTCGCCAAGGATGTCCGCGACTGCCTCCTGGAAGCTCGCGCAGAGATCGGCGATGTCCTGCTCGGTGAGCGGCGCGCGCGCCAGGGCCGCGTGACGCAGCGCCGTCTTAAGGCCGGCGAGCGAGAAATGCGGCTCGTCCCTTCCGAGCATGGGACGCGGCAGCGCAATCGTGGGCCGGCCGCGCTCGGCCCATCGCTCAACTTCCGGGCCGCCCGGATAGCCGAGGCCGAGCATCTTGGCCGCTTTGTCGAAGGCTTCGCCCAGAGCGTCGTCGAGCGTCGTGCCGAGCCGCTCATACGACCCGACATCCTTGACAATGAGAAGCTGGGTATGGCCGCCGGACACGAGCAGCAGCAGATAGGGAAACCCAAGTCCGTCGGTGAGGCGCGCGCTCAAGGCATGCGCCTCCAGGTGATTGACGGCGAGGAAGGGGATATTCAGGCTGAGCGCGATGGCCTTTGCAGTCGTCGTGCCCACGATGAGGCCACCGATCAGGCCGGGACCCGTCGCGGCAGCCACGCCGTCGAGCGCCTCGAAGCCGACGTCCGCATCGGCCATCGCCTGGCGGATCTCGGCGTCGAGCAGATCCACATGGGCGCGCGCGGCGATCTCCGGCACCACCCCGCCATAGGCCGCATGCAGATCGAGCTGCGAGCGCACCACGTTCGACAAGATCTTGCCCGTGCCGTCTGGGTTACGGCGCACCACCGCGGCGGCGGTCTCGTCGCAGCTCGTCTCGATGCCGAGCAGGGTCAGGGGAGAGGCTTTGGCAAACCCGGTCATGGTGCTTTCTAGGGTCCGCGAGCAGCGATTGAAGGGGCAGAGGAAACCAGCCATTAATGCGGGCGACCCTGGAGCTTTCGCCCAAACAACTCAAGGAGTTCCGTCTTGCCCGCCGGCCCTCTCCTAATCGGCACCCGCGGCAGCCCGCTCGCACTTTGGCAGGCTGAGCACGTCCGCGCGCGCTTGATGGAGACGGCGGCCCTCACCGGTGAGGTGGCGCTCAGCGTCATCACTACGTCTGGCGACCGTATCAAGGACAAACCCCTTCGCGATTTCGGCGGCAAGGGCCTGTTCACCAAGGAAATCGACGAGGCGCTGCTTTGCGGCGAGGTTTCCATGGCAGTGCATTCCATGAAGGACCTGGAGACGGCGCTGCCCGAGGGAGTCGCCATCGCCGCCGTGCTACCGCGCGCCGACGTGCGCGACGCCTTCATCAGCGCCAAGGCGCCGTCGCTCTCCGAGCTCCCGCCGGGCGCGGCCGTCGGCACCTCGTCCTTGCGCCGCGGCGCCCAAGTGAAGCGGATGCGGCCTGACCTTCGCGTTGTGGATTTGCGCGGCAATGTCGAGACTCGATTGAAGAAACTCGCCGATGGCGCGGCCCATTCGACGTTGCTCGCCATGGCGGGTCTCGATCGCCTCGGTCTCGCCTCCCGGGCGACCGCAATTCTGTCGACCGACGAGATGCTGCCCGCCGTGGCGCAAGGCGCCATCGGAGTCACCTGCCGCAGCGACGACGCTGACACACTGGCCTTGGTCGCGCCGCTGAACGATGTGCCTTCCGCGACGGCCATCGCCTGCGAGCGCGCCTTTCTTGAGAAGCTCGACGGATCCTGCAAGACGCCGATCGCCGGGCTCGCCGAGATCGGCAATGGGATGCTGTGCTTCCGTGGGCTGGTGCTGACGCCTGACGGCAGCGAATGGTATGGCGTGGAACAGACCGGCGACGTCGCTCATTCTGTCCAGATCGGCACCGCTGCCGGCGAGGAGCTGGTTGCCCGCGCCGGCTCCGGCTTTCTGGCAAAGCTCATCTGATGCGCATTCTCGTGACTAGGCCCGAGCCCGACGCGAGCCAGCAGGCCGAGAGGCTTGCCGCGCTCGGCCATGAGCCCGTGCTCGCGCCGCTGCTCGAGATCGAGTTCCTGCCGGACGTGAAGGTGAATCTCGAAGGCGTACAGGGCCTGATCGCCACGAGCCGCAATGCCTTGCGGGCGCTGGCACCACACCCCGCCCGCGCCGAGGCTCAGATGCTTCCCTTGCTCGCCGTGGGCGAGGCGACGGCCGCGGCGGCAACCGAGTTGGGCTTCACCGACGTCACCATAGGGCCCGGGACCGGCGAGGCATTGGCCGCGTTGATTCGCGTCGACGCGAGCCCTGACGACGGCGAGCTGTTGCATTTGGCGGGCGATGCGGTTGCCTTCGATCTGAAGTCCGCGCTGCGGGAATTGGGCTTCACGGTGCGGCAAACCGTCCTCTACAAGGCCGTCCCGGCAAACGGGTTCCAAGAGGAGGCGCGCGCCATGCTGGAGGGCGGCAGGCTCGATGGCGTCATTCTCATGTCGCCCCGCACCGCCAGGATCTTTGCTGCCCTCCTTGGGCAGCAAGGCGTGGTAAGCAAAGGTTCCGGCCTCGTTTGCTATTGCCTATCGCAGGCTGTAGCAGAGGCCGTGATTCCGCTTGGGTTCGAGACGCGCATCGCGGTCCACCCGAGCGAGGAAGAGGTCCTTGCGCTCCTAGACTCCGAGGCGCCATCCTGGGTGAGCAGGAGCGAATCTGCTGACGAGACACAAGGCGAGACGTGATGGCAGGCCCCCTGGGCGATAAGGACAAGACCCAAGGCGGCGCGGGCAAGCGTCCCGCGCCAACCATCGAGGGCACCGCAACCGAGGTCTCGGTCGAGCCGCAACCCGACCAGGCCGCCGCTGCCGTGGACCAGGCTCAACCAGAGGTCAAGGACGCCGGCGCCGGCAGCGGCAATGGCGTCGCGCCCGAAGCGGCCGCCGGCGACCGGTCAGCCGGGGCGCGCCCATCGTCGCCGCGTCGGGGCACGGCAAGTTTCCTGAACCTACTTGCTGCCGGACTGTTCGGCGGCCTGATCGTAGCCGCCGCCCTCGCTGTCGCCGTCGGCTACCTGAACCGGGGCGATCTTGCCGGCGGCAAGAGCACGTCGCCCGAGATGGCAAGCCTCGATCAGCGGTTGGCAAAGCTCGAATCTGCGCCGCCCGCACCGGACAAGTCCGAGGATAACGCCGAGCTCGAAGGCCGGGTCGCGAAGCTCGAAAAGCGGAAGCCCGAAGCTCCGTCCGAGCTCGCGCAGCTTGCCGAACGCGTGAACGCGCTCGAGGCCACGATCAAGACCATGGCCGAAGCTGCCAAGGAGGGCGGCTCGGTCGCCGACGCCGCCGCGATCAGCCAGCAAATCGCCGAAGCCGAGCAGCGCCTGCAAGCGCAGATCGACAAGGCGCTCGTCGACGGCAACGCCGCGAGCGCGACCTCGATCGAAGGCGTGCAGAAGGAGCTCGCCGAGTTGAAATCGAAGTTCGGTGCGTTGGCGGAAGCCGAGCTTGGCGCGGCCGACTCGGCCACTCTCGGTCCCGAGATTGCCGCGCTCGACGAGCGCGTCGAAAAGCTCGAATCCATGCTGCCGGATTTGGCCGACGCCATCGGCAAGGACCGGGCAGAAACGCAAGCCGCGACGCTCGCCATCGCCTTCGCGAATCTCAGGGCCGCGGTCAATGAGGGGCGCCCCTACGCCGCTGAACTCGCCACCCTGAGCAAGCTGTCGCCCGGCGTTGGCGACCTCGGCGGGCTGATCGACTTCGACGACCAAGGCATTCCCACGCTTCCCGAGTTGACGCGCTCCTTCAAGGCAACCAGGGAACAGGTGCTCGCCAAAGCGGCCCCTGCCGAGGGCACCTTCCTCGATAGCCTTCTCGCCGGCGCCGAGTCGCTCATCAAGATCAGGCGCGTCGATGCGGAAGCCACGGGGAGCGACGCCGGCGCGGTGCTCTCGCGCGCGGAGGCCAAGCTCGGTCAGGGCGACCTCGCCGAAAGCGTGGAGGAGGTCGAGACGCTCGAAGCCGGTCCCAAAGCGGCCTTTTCCGCTTGGCTCGATCAAGCCCGCGCCAGACTCGGCGCCGACGAGAGTCTGAAGCGACTGGAGAACCTGCTTCTCGTGTCCATGAGCTCCGACACCAAGCCGGCCGAAGACAACGAAGAGGACGACCCCGAAGCGCCGCCAGACGAGTACGAGCAAAACTAAGCCGATGGTCCGCGTTCTCCTTTTCGTGCTGATTGTCGTGGCGGCAGCGCTCGGGTTTGCGTGGCTCGCCGACCGGCCGGGCACGATCACAATCGAGTGGCTCGGCTACCACATCGAGACCAGCGCCTTTGTCGGCGCACTGGCGATCATCGGTCTGCTCACCATTCTGATGCTGATCGTGGCGCTGCTGCGCTACCTCGTCACCCGCCCCGCGGCCATGGCGTCCTACCTCAGGGAGCGCCGCCGCCAGCAGGGACTGGATGCCCTGTCGCGCGGGCTGATCGCCATCGGCGTTGGCGACCGCTCGCTCGCGCAACGCTATGCGGGCATCGCCGGCCGCAACCTGCCGCGCGAGCCTTTGACCGCATTGCTGCGTGCCCAAGCGGCGCAGTTGAAGGGCGACCGGGTCGCCGCGCGCCGCGCCTTCGAGACGATGCTGGACCGTCCCGAGACGGAGCTCCTCGGCGTACGCGGGCTGTTCCTCGAAGCCAAGCGCAACAACGACAACGATGCCGCCCGCGCCTTGGCCGAGCAGGCCGTGGAGCGCGATCCCAAGCTTCCCTGGGGCGTTGCCGCCTTGTTCGACATGCAGGCGCGCACCGGCGATTGGGACGCCGCGATGAAGACGCTCGCCGTCGCGCGGCGGAACGGCCATGTCGAGCCTGACATCGCCGATCGCCGCCGGGCCGCGCTTCTGACCGCCGAGGCGCGCGAGATGGAAAACTCCGATCCAGACAAGGCTCTGCTCCTCGCCAACGAAGCCTTGAGGTTGGCGCCCGCGCTGGTGCCCGCGGCCGAGTGTGCCGGCCGCATCCTCGCCTCCAAGGGCGACAGCTGGCAGGCGTCGCGGCTGATCGCCAAAACCTGGAAGCTTTCCCCGCACCCCGACCTCGCCACCGCCTACGCCTTCGCCAAGCCGGGCGAGTCGCCGAACGAGCGGCTGAAGCGCACCAAATATTTAGCAAGCCTCGCGCCCAACGCCATCGAGAGTCACATCGCCGTCGCCAATGCGGCCATCGAGGCGCGTGACTGGCAGGCGGCGCGCGAGGCGCTGGCGCCCTATCTCGACGACAGGCCGCCGGCGCGCATCTGCGCCCTGATGGCACGGATCGACGCCGGCGACGGCGATAAGGGGCGCGAACGCGAATGGCTGGCACGCGCCGTGCGCGCGCCGCGCGACCGGGCGTGGATCGCCGACGGCTATGTTTCGGATCGCTGGCTGCCGGTGTCGCCCGTGAGCGGCACGGTCGACGCATTCGAATGGAAGGCGCCGATGGACGCCATCGGCCGCGGCGACGACACGCTGCTCATCGAGGAGAGCCCCGAGCCGGTAGAGGAGGTGCGCGGTCCGGCGATCGAGATTGCCGCAACGAGCCCGCAGCAACCGACGGCCGAGCGAGAGGTTGCCAGCGTGGTCGAGGTCTCGCCGCCGGTCGGCCGATACGGTCAATACGCCGGCCCGATGCCGACGCCTCCGCCTCCGGACGCGCCCGTTTTGCACAAGGTCGAGCCGGACTTAAAGCCGACACCGTTCGTGCCGACGCGCCCGCCCGACGATCCAGGCGTGGCGCACGAGGAGACCGACCAGAGCCCAACCTCGCTCGAGCGCTTGAGGGCCGCACAGATCCGCTGATGGGGATGCTGGACCGCTTCAGCCGAGCGGCTTGATCACGAGCAGGCAAGGCGCGCGCGTGTGCCAAAGCGCCGGAAAGACTTCGACCCGCAGGAAGCCAACGGCCTTATGGAATTTACGTGTCGTGCCATAGACGGGATCGTCGTCTGGGGGTATCCACCGTCTTCACGGTGAAAATGCGGACGCCGCGCTCGCGCAACATCTCCTCGGTATGCCGGAACAGACGCCGCCCCACTCCCTTCCGGTGCCATTCGGATCTCACGCCGAGCACGAAGGCCTCCGTAGCGAAGGCGCTGAGCCGCTTGAGGCTGAGTAAGCCGATCGACCGCTTTGGTCGCCGGGATGGGAAACGCCGCCACGTCGCGAAGTAAGCCTCGAGCGATTCCGGTATGCCGAACCATCGCGGCAGGGAGGTCAAAATATCACGGCAAAGGGCGCTCTTGTTCTCAGCGGTCTCGACGGGCCCAACCTGATAATCGCCGTTCATGTTGGAGGGGGAGCTCCGGATGGGAGGTTATCGTCACCTGGCAACTTGCAACGCAACCTTATTGGCCTTAATTCACGGGAAGGCTTCCTTTACCGCGCCCTGCCTAAGCTTGGCATTCAAGCGGGATTTGCGCGAGGATATTAGCCGCAATAGCTCAGTCGGTAGAGCGGCGCATTCGTAATGCGTAGGTCGGGGGTTCGAATCCCTCTTGCGGCACCACCCTTCTCCACCAAGTCCTTCCGTCTCAGCCGTCTTCGATCTCGACATCGGAGGTGAGCTCCTGCTCGGCCTCCTCCGTGGGCTGGCGCGTGAAGCCCTTGAGCGGGCCGACATCCTTGGCGTCGCGGGCGATATCGATGGGGCTGAAGGCATAGGCGGTCAGCAGCTCGGCGAGCGACCGCAGCGCGTGGATGTGGATGCGCTCCCAGCCATGCGAGGCATCCACGCCGAAGCAAACGAGCGCAGTGCGGACGTCGTGGCCGGCTTCGACCGCCGAGGCCACGTCCGACCGGTAATGGCGGAACACGTCCTTCTGATGGATGATCTCGTTATCGTGGCACAGCCCGACCAGCTTCCGCGTCAGGTGATAGTCGAACGGACCGCTTCTGTCGGCCATCGAAATGGTGACGCCGAACTCGGCGCTGTTCTGGCCGGGCGCGGTCGTCCCGTTGTCGACGGCGATCAGGGACGAGATTTCGTCGGTGAGGATGTTCGAGGCGCCGACGCCGACCTCCTCCTCGATGGTGAACAGGAAATAGAGATCGACGGGAAGCGCCTCCTTGGCCGAGCTGAGCGCCTCAAGGGCTGCAAGCAGCACGGCGACGCCCGCTTTGTCGTCCAGATGCCGCGAGCAGATGAAGCCGTTGTCGAGGAACTCGGGCTGCGGATCGGTGGCCACGATGTCGCCGATGTCGATGCCGAGCTTTTTTGCCTCTTCGATGGTCGAGGATCTCGCATCGACGCGCACCTCTACGAATTGCCAGCCGGCGGGCTGGGTGTCGACCGCCCCGCCGAAGGTGTGGCCCGAGGCGAGCAGCGGCAGGATCGTGCCGCGATAGCTTCCCTGCTCGGTGAAGATGGTGCAGCGCGCGCCCTCGGCGAAGCGTGCGTTCCAATGGCCGATGGGCACGACCTCCAGCCGGCCGTTCTCCTTCACCTGCTTGACCTGCGCGCCGAGCGTATCGAGATGCGCGGCGATGGCCCGGGCCGGGCGGCGCGCCTTGCCGCGAAGTTGCGCCCGTATCGCGCCGCGGCGCGTGACCTCAAAGGGCACGCCGAGCTTATCGAGCTCCTTGCCGCAATACCGGACGACGTTGTCAGTGTAGGTCGTCGGGCTCGGGATGGCGAGCAGCTCCTGCAAGCGTCGGGCGAGATAGTCGAGATCGATAGGCAACATCGTCATGGCGAAGCCTTAACGACAAAAGGGTCGGCGGGAAGCGTTCCGGCCGGTCATACTTTGAGCGTCTCGCGCGCCGTAGCCGGCATAGATTGCGGGAATAGGAGGTCCACGAACCGTTCGGCGGTCGGCTGCGGCTCGTGATTGGCGAGCCCAGGCCGTTCGTTCGCCTCGATGAACCAATAGTCGGGCTCGGTCGGAGCCTTGACGATGAAATCGATTCCGGTGACCGGAATATCGATGGCCCGCGCCGCCTGCACCGCCGCGTCGATCAGGGTCCGATGCAGAATGCCGGTCACGTCGTGGATCGTGCCGCCGGTATGGAGATTGGCGGCCTTGCGCACCACGAGATAGGCGTCGGCCGGAAGCACATCGTCGAGCGACAGCCCGGCTTCCGTCACGCAGCGCTCGGTCTCGGCGTCGAGCGGAATTCTCGATTCGCCTCCCGTGGCCGCGCCCCGGCGGCGGGACTGATGCTCAATTAGCTCGCGTACGCTTGAGCGGCCGTTGCCCACAACCGCCGCAGGCTTGCGGATCGCGCCGGCCACCACTCGATAGTCGATGACGACAAGGCGGAGATCGACGCCCTCGACGAATTCCTCGACGATGACCTCATTGCCGATCTTGCGCGCGGCCTCGATCGCTTCGGAGGTTTCCTCCCAGGACGCCAAGCCGACGGCCACGCCCTTGCCCTGCTCGCCCCTGGCGGGCTTCACCACCACAGATCCATGCGCCGTCAGGAAGGCGCGGACATGCTCGTCGCTATCCGCCTGGATCTGAGCCGGCACTCTCACAAGCGCCGCCTCGACGATACGGCGGGTCACGCGCTTGTCGTCGCAAATGCTCATGGCGGTGGCGGTGGTCAGCGCCGTCAGGCTTTCGCGGCACACGATCGAGCGCCCGCCGAAGGTCAGCCGGAAGAAGCCGCCCACCGCGTCGATGATCTCGACGCCGATGCCGCGGCGGCGCGCCTCGTCGATGATGATGCGCGCGTAGGGATTGAGCGCCTCCTCATCATGCGGCGGCTCGGTGAACAGCGCTTCGTTGATGACGTTCTTGCGCTTGACGGTAAAGGTGGGCAGCCGCACAAAGCCGAGCTTCTCGTAGAGCGCGATCGCCTGCGCATTGTCGTGGATCACCGACAGGTCCAGATAGGCGGCGCCCCTCTCATGAAAATGCTCGGCGAGCCGCCTGACCAGCGCCTCGCCGATCCCGGGCAGCGTCGCTTGCGGGTCGACCGCCAAGCACCACAGCGATGAGCCGCGCTCGCGGTCGCCGAAGGCGGCCGCGTTGTCGACGCCGGTGATCGTCCCGAGAATGCCGCCGGTGGCCTCATTCTCAGCGACGAAATAGGTGAGCGCCCGGCTGTCGCGCTTCGACCAGAAAAAATCGGGGGCGACCGCGACCATGCCGCGCGCCGCATAGATGCGGTTCACCTCCTCGGCATCCTGGAGCGAGCCGAGCCGTCTGACATTGAAGCCGCCCGGCTCGGCCTCGGCGGCCTCATAGGTGCTGAGATCCAGCCGATAGGTGTGCGAGGGATCGAGGAACAATTCCAGCGGGGCCGCGGCGAGGACGACGTGGGGATCCGACACGTAGAAGGCGATGTCGCGCCGGCCGGGTCCCTCGGCGCGAATGCAGGCCGTAAGCTCGGCGGCGTTCTCGAAGGTCTGCCCGAACAAGAGACGCCCCCAGCCGCAATCGAGAACTACGTTCTTTTTCTCGAGGTGCTCAACGTGCGGGAATCGACGAGCCGCACGCTTGTCGTCGCCTCGCGCGACTTCCGAACTTGTGTGGTGGCTTTCGGGGGTCATGTCATGTCTCTAAATGTTGTTGGCTTGCAGCCACAGCTCCAGCAACGCGCATTGCCAGAGCTCCGACCCGCGCAACGGGGTGATGTGGGACTTCGGGTCGTCGAACAGGCAATCGAGATAGTCCTGCCGGAACAGCCCGCGCTTGCGCGCCACCTCCGAGGTCAGCGCATCCTTGGTCATCTCGAGCACGGGCCCGTCGATATATTTGAGCGCGGGCACCGGGAAATATCCTTTGGGCCGATCGATCACCTCGGGGGGGACCACCTCCCGCGCCACATCTTTGAGGATGCCCTTGCCGTTATTCTTCAATTTGAGCTCGGGCGGCACGCGCGCCGCGAGCTCGACCAGCTCATGGTCGAGAAAGGGAACGCGGGCCTCCAAGCCCCAGGCCATCGTCATGTTGTCGACGCGCTTGACGGGGTCGTCCACCAGCATGACGGTCGTGTCGATGCGGAGCGCCCGGTCGAGCGGCGTCTCGGCGCCGGAGCGGTTCAGATGCTCCGCCACGAACTGGGCCGGCTCGTCGTTCTCAGCCAGCCAGCCTTCGGCGAGATGCTGCCCAAGCTGCTCGCGGCTCCGGTCGAAGAACAGCGCGCGGTAGTCCGAAAGAATGTCGTTCGAGTTCTGAAGCTTCGGATACCAGTGGTAGCCGGCGAATACCTCGTCGGCGCCCTGCCCGCTCTGCACGACCTTGACGTGCTTCGAGACTTCTCGCGAGAGCAGATAGAAGCCGGCATTGTCGTAGGAAACCATCGGCTCCGACATCGCGGCGATCGTCTCGGGCAGCGCATCGAGTAGGTTGCTGGTGGGAATCGTGATCTTGGTGTGGTCGGTCTGGAAATGCCGCGCCACCAGGTCGGAATAGGTGAACTCGTCGCCGGCCTCGCCATGAGCTGCCTCGAAGCCAATCGAGAAGGTCTTCAGGCCAGTTTGTCCGGCTTCCGCCAGGAGACCGACAATCAGGCTGGAATCCACGCCGCCTGACAGAAGCACTCCAACCGGCACGTCGGCGACCATCCGTCTGTCGACGGCGTCGCGCAGCGCCGAGCCTACTCGATCCTTCCAGATGAGCGGGCCCAGAGCGAGGTCTTCGCTCGAGCGCTCGAACTGAAGCTCCCAATAGACGCTGTCCTTGGCGCTGCCGTCGGGTTCGATGACGCGCAAGGTCGCGGCGGGAAGCTTGCGCACGCCATTGAGGATCGTGCGCGGCGGCGGAACCACCGCGTGAAACGTCATGTAATAAGCGAGGCCGACCGGGTCGATCGTGGTGTCGATCTCGCCGGCCGCGACAAGTGCCGGCAGCGTCGAGGCGAAGCGCAGCCTCGCGCCGTCTTGCGCGTAGTACAGCGGCTTGATGCCAAGCCTGTCGCGGCACATCGCGACCCGGCCGGTCTCCCGCTCGTGAACGACGAATGCGAACATGCCGTAGAACCGCTTGGGCGCCTCGGTTCCCCAAGCGTGCCACGCCTTCAGGAGGACCTCGGTGTCGCTGTGCGAGAAGAAGCGATAGCCGAGCTGCTCGAGCTCAGCCTTGAGCTGCTTGTGATTGTAGATGCAGCCGTTAAAGACGAGACTCAGGCCGAGCTCGGGATCCGCCATCGGCTGCTGGCCTTTCGCCGACAGGTCGATGATCCTGAGGCGGCGATGCCCGAACGCCACCCGGCCAGTGGACAGTGCGCCCTCAGAGTCCGGACCGCGCGGCGCGAGCGAGCCGTTCATGGCGGCAATTGCTTCCAGCGATGCCGGAGAACCGTCAAAGGTGATCTCGCCGCACAAGCCGCACATTCACTTTGCCTCGTGTAAAATGGCTTGCCCGGGCTCAAGCGCCGGGCTCGCCGCTAAACCGATGCGCGGATGCCGCAATAACCCCATCCAAGGCGAAACGCGCCATCGGCCGCAAAGTTCAATTTTCCTTGAAGTTCAGAGAACGCGGGCAGCATCGGGCCGATCCGGACAGGCCGAGCGGGCGATGAATGCTAGAGACAAGACTAATTGCGCGGCAGACGGGTAATTCTCTGCGAGAAATCATTTGAAGAGCTTCATCGCTTCTTCTGCCAGAACTCCGCCGGTGATTGATACGGTCTCGAACGGTGTCTTGTCGGCGATCACCATGTCGGTCACCATGATCTGACCGATCTTCGTCGAAAGCTGCTCGATCGAGGCGCCGAACACGACCCGCCCGATGCCGCACCAGACGATCGCGCACATGCACATCGGGCAGGATTCGCCAGATGTGTAGATCGTGGTTCCTCTCAACGCCTCAGGTCTATGCTCGGCGAGAAAGCGGCGGATCGCCACCATCTCCGCGCGTGCGCCGTGGGGTCGCGCTCTTGCTTGCCGAGATTGCGCCCGCGCGCAAGCACGTTCCCCTCGCGCGTGATCACCGCGTCGAGGGAATAGTCGCCGAGCGCAGCCTCATCGATGGCGAGGCGCATCAGAGCCTCGTCCGGCTGCCCTGGGGCCTGCTCGACCCCTCGTTCGATGGGCCGCCGTGGCAACGGCAGGGCGCCACGCCAAGCGTGCCTGCCACGAGTAAGCGCCGACTGATCCCGATCGCGCGCTGCTTGGGGTGCTGGTTCATGGGGGTTGCTCTGTGGGAAGACCGGCCGAAGCCGCCGGGCTGGAAGTTCGGCAGTTCAGAAAAGGCCGGCTTCCCTTACCGTTCAATGAAGGGGAATCGCGAAATCGCCACAAAACAGGGTGGCCGCGGCCAACGGGGAGGATTACCCTAGGACCAGAGGATGAGGAGATGGGCGGACCACCCTCGGTTGCAGGCATTTGCGCCGGAGCAGTGGCCATTGTACTGCAAGCCTCCCTGGCCGGGGCGGCGTTGGCCGTTGACGGCCCGGCGGCCTCCGCGCCGGCGACCGAGGTGATCCTGCCGCTCCTGCCTCCCGGCACCACGACGAGCGAAGTCGATCTTCCTCTGTTTCCGCCGCCGGCAAGCCCCGGCGAAAAGCCCTCGACGACAACCGACACTGCGCCCGAAAGCAGCGGCGGCCTGTCCCCGTCTGCGAGCGC
The DNA here is from genome assembly GCA_050728375.1 of Methyloceanibacter sp. Classification (GTDB taxonomy): domain Bacteria; phylum Pseudomonadota; class Alphaproteobacteria; order Rhizobiales; family Methyloligellaceae; genus Methyloceanibacter. The sequence continues at coordinate 5,836 of JBOHJE010000176.1, read as the reverse complement.
CTCGACGGAGCGCGCGGCGCCCGAACCGACCGCCGCGGACGAGTCAGCGGTCGCTGACACTCCTCCGGCCAATCCAGCCAAGGTCGACGCGCCGGCAGCCGCCGATGCCAAGCCGGCCAATCAACCCAAGGTCGAGGCGCCGGCAGTTGTCGACGTCCAACCGGCCGATCCGCCAAAGGTCGAGACCACATCAGCGCCGGACGCTACGCCTCCGGCTGATACGCCGGTCGATGGGGCGGAGCCTCAAGTCGACGCCACGGCCGCGTCCTCGGACGCCGCCGCGTCGCCTCCTACGGCAGATGTCCCTCCGACGCCGAGCGACCCGGTCGTCGCGGCACTCGTTGCCAAACTCGCGGACCCCGAGTTCCGCAAGAGCGCCGACACCGGCGACCTCGAAACGCTTGCGCCCTTCTACGGCGAGCAAGCTGATGCGCCCCTCTGGGTCTCGATCGCCGGGTACACCTCCAAAGCCCACGCCGTCCGCGCCGAGATCGAAGCGGCAGACAATTGGGGCTTGAAGGCGGGCGCCTTCGATCTGCCGCCGCATTCGCTTCCGTCCACGACGGACGCTCAGGCCACATCCGAGGCCAAGCTGTCACTCGCCGTTCTGCAATATGCCCGCCTTGCTCAAGGCGGCCGGCTCTTCCCGTCGAAGGCGAGCCATCTGTTCGACCAGAGGCCCGAGGTCCGCGATCCGAAATCCGTGCTGAGCGACCTTGTCGCGGCGGGAGACCCGGCGGCCTATCTCCGCGCGCTGAACCCGCAGCACGAGCAGTTTCTGCGCTTGCAACAGGCACTGGTGAAGGCCCGCGCCGCGGCCGAGCAGAAAGGCAAGAAGGCCGACAGCGATCGCGACGTTCAGCTCATTGTCGTCAACATGCAGCGCTGGCGGTGGATGCCGCGCGAACTCGGCGCCTATCACGTCTGGAACAACGTTCCGGAGTTCAACGCGCGTGTGGTCAAGGGCGGCAAGGCGATCTACACGGAGAAGACGATCGTCGGTCAGTTCAAATACGCGACGCCGTTCTTCTCAGCCCCGATGACCTCGATCGTGTTCCATCCCGAGTGGACCGTGCCGAGCACCATCCTGCGGGAGGACTTGGCCCCCTCCCTCCAGAGCAGCCTCGGGTTCTTCGGCAATGCGAACACCTCCATCCTTCGCCAGCACAATCTGCGGGTGAGCTACAAGGGCCAACCCGTCAATGCCGATAGCGTCGATTGGCGCAACGTGAACATTCGCCAGTATACCTTCACCCAGCCGCCGGGCCCCGACAACGTGCTCGGCCAGCTTAAGTTCAACTTCCCGAACCGGCACGCGATCTACATGCACGACACGCCGCAGCGCGAGCTGTTCGCCGAGCCGATACGAACCCTCAGTCATGGCTGCATCCGGGTCCGCGAGCCCGATCGCCTGGCGGCGCTGCTGCTCGCCGAGGACAAGGGCTGGCCGGCAGGCCAGGTCAAGTCGATGCTGGCGCGGAACGCGAGCAGCGTGGTCAAGCTCAATCGTCCCGTGCCCGTGCATCTCACTTATTTCACCGCGGTAGTCGACGAGCAGGGCAGGCTCAGCACCTACGCCGACATCTACGGCATCGACAATCGCATGGCGCCCGCCATGTTCGACAATCCGGTGAAGTTCAACGTCCCGGCGACTCCGATGGTCGTGGAAGCGAGCCGCCGGCGGCCGGACGATTGGCGCTCGGGGCAGCAGACCGGCGGCATGGCGGACCTGATATCCGGCCTGTTCGGCAACTGACCTATTCCAAGGCTTGCAGGATGCCGCGCGCCAGCTCGGTCAAGGAGGGGTCGCGCGCGCCCATCACCAGGATGAGATCGCCCGCCTTGGCTTCCTCGGCGAGGCGCGCCACCAGCCAGTCGCGCGAAGCGGCGAACTCGGCGGCGGTTCCGCGTCCGGCGATCTCCGCGACGATGTCAGCGGCCGAGAAATCGCGGATTGCGGTTCCCCCCGCATAGAAGACCTCGAGCATCCACAGCCGGTCTTCGGGCACGAGCTCGTTGGAAAAGGTCCGCACGAAGTCGCTGCGCAGAAACCGCGTCGGACCATAGCCGTGCGGCTGGTAGATCGCGAGCACGCGGGCGGCGCGCAGATGCGCGGTTCGAATCGCCGCGGCGATCTTCTCGGCGTTGTGCGCGAAGTCGTCCACGACTTCGATGCCGCGTGTCTTGCCGATGGTTTGGAACCGACGCCCAATGCCTGAGAAGCGCGCGAGCGGCGCTGACATGTCCTCCAACGGCACATCGACGGCGCGCGCCGCCGCGATTGCCGCAAGGGCGTTGGCCACGTTGTGCTCGCCGGGCACCGGCAGCTCGAAGCGCGTCTGTTCCACCCTGAAGCGGCTCGAAGCGGGGCCGAGCTCGACATCCTCGCCGCGCACATCGGCCCCCGCGCTGAAGCCGAACCGCATGGCGACGCCTGCGAACTCATCGAGATTCGCGGTGTCGCCGACCACCAAGCCTTCCTTGGCGCGGGCACGCAAGGTGCGGAACATCGCCGCGACCTCCGCGGTCTCCTTGTGGTCGCGTTGGAGATTGAGGATAACGCCGATGGCCGGCGCGTAGCGCACCAGCGACCCGTCGCTCTCGTCAGCCTCGACCACGAGCAGGTCTGAGCAGCCGGCAAGGGCGTTCCCGGGAAGTCCTTCGGCCTGTATCAGCGGCAGGTCGCCGCCGGTGATGACCGAAGGGTCGAGGCCGGCGCCGTGCAGGATTTCGAATGTCATTCCGGTCACCGTCGACTTGCCGCTGGTGCCGGTGATGGCGATGGACCGGTAATGCGCAACGAAATGCGCGAGCATCTCTGAGCGGTGCACGATGGGAATGCTTTTCGCCTTTGCCGCGGTGAAGTCGGGCACCTGCTCTTCGACCGCGGTCGAGACGACGAGGGCGGCGCAGTCTGGGCCGATCCCGCTCCCGTCCTGAGGCAGCACGTCGATGCAGAGCTCCTCGAGCTGCGCGCGGAGCGCGTTCCGTTCGCCTTGATCGAAGGCGCGATCGCTGCCGCTCACCTGACCGCCGATCATCGCGTGGAATTGCGCCAGCGCGCTCATCCCCGAGCCGCCAAGACCCGCATAGTGGAAGCGCCCGGCGACCATGGGGTCGGGGAATGGACGGTCGGCGCTGGCGGCGATGAGCACAAATTCGCCTTCCCGCATTAACTCGAACAGTTCGCAGACATGATCGTTGGAAAGCCGCACGCAGCCATGGGATGCGGGCCTGCCAAGCAGGGCCTCATGGTTGGTGCCGTGCAAATAGATGTAGCGCTGAAGCGAGTCCCGGCCCTTCCCGCGGTTCACGCCGTCCTCCACTCCGTCGAGGGTCAGGATGCGGGTGAGGATGAGGTCGTCGCCGCACCCCTCGCCGCGCCACGTGGAGCCCGTCGGCTCGCGCGACACGAACACCGTCCCCGGCGCCGCCCACGCGCCGATCCGGCGATGGATGCGGTGCCAACCGGGCGGCGTCTTGAAGGAGTTCTCCTCGCCGCCGACGCCCGCGCGCGCGGTCGAGACGGGCCACAACGCCACGGCATTCCCGTCCTCGATCCAGACCGCGAGCTGGCGCTCGACATCGACGACGAGTAGGCGCGGTGGGAGCGCGGCGGGCGCGCCCGGCCGGGACAGGGCGGCGCGCGCGAGATCCGTTGCGCGCGAGGCCGATATGGGATCGGGGATGGTAGCCACGGCGCGCACTCTGCCACATCGGGCTCGTGCGCCGTTACCCCCAAAGTTTTCGGGGGAAGTCCCGGCGCTCAGGAATCAGCGGCAGGCCATCGGTCCTGAGCTGAGCCAATCGGCTACCAGTATCCGCGGTAGCAATAGGGGCAGCCGTAGCCGCGATAGTAGGACGGCCGGTATCGGTACCCGTAGCCATAGCCGTAGTGGCGTTTGGCGTTGTAGCGCAGGTACCGGTTGTAGGAGCTGCCATCACTGTAGCGGCTGCCGCGGTGGCGGTAATAGCCGACTGTCTCGACCGCCGAACACTTGGCGGCCGTTGCCAGGGCGGGAAGGGGAGCCGTCTCCGCCGGGGCGAACCCTAAAGCCGATCCGGCAATGACCGCCGCAGCGGCAAGCTTGATGATGGGGTGACGCATGTGAGAACTCCTTAAGCGCCAATCTGCCCCGTCATCGGCGAGCCTATCGGCGCTAAAGAACGGCCGCAATCTCGGTGGCGATCACAAGAGAGTGAAAGTCTTGGGGTAAGCGGAGGAGTCGGGGGCGTCTTAGAACAAAGGACCGCCATACGGGTAATAGTGCTGCCAGTAACTAAACTGGTAGGGGCGCCAATAGGGGTAATAGGTCCAGTCGTAGCGGCGGCTCTTCCGCACGGCGCGCTTGGTCTTGACGGCCTTGCGGGCGACCGGCTCGACGCCGCTAACCGCGAGCTGCTGGCTGGTTGCGGCGTGATCGGCCAGGGCGAGTGGAGCGGCCTGCACCGGGTGGGCGGCGACAAGAACCACGCCGGCAAGAAGTGTCACAATAAGGGCGATACGCATGGCGCGGGCTCCTGGTCCCATTGTCCACCGACTCTCGTCTCGAAAGCAACGTTCTAGCACGGTCCGAGTTTCCGCCCCGTTAGCGGCGCTTTGACGTTTCTGTCACCATAGCGCGGCGGAAGAATCTTCAGAGCCACGCCGCGGCAACGAGCAGGATCAGGATCTCGCTGACCTGCTCGACGGCGCCGAGCACATCGCCGGTCTGACCGCCGATCTGCGTTAGGCACAGCCTTGCCAGCAGGACGATGGCGACGGCCACGAGCAGCATCGCGATCAGGACGCCGCTGAAGCCGAGACAAACTGCGAGGATGATCGCGCCGAGAGCTCCCGCGGCAGCCACGCTCCGCATCGACGCCCTGCCCGCTTCGGCCGCCAGTCCGTCGGCGCGGGCGCGCGGCACGAACGCCATGAACAGAGGTATGGTCGCGCGGCCGCCTGCATGGGCGGCGATCAAAGCCGGCGCTACGAGTGCGGGGTCGGAAAGGCTCGCTATGGCGCCCACTCGCACCATCAGCGAGAGGACGAGCGCCGAGGCGCCGTAGGAGCCGATGCGGCTGTCACGCATGATCTCGAGCTTGCGCTCGAGCGTGGCGCCGCCCCCGAAGCCGTCGGCCATGTCCGCAAGCCCATCCTCATGCAGGCAGCCGGTGGCGAACACGGTGGAGCCCAAGGCGAGGCTCCCCGATACGAAGGGGTGAACACCAAGCGTATCCGTAAGCCAATAGACGAGCGCTCCGAGCGCCCCGACCAGCACGCCGATGAGAGGGAACGTCCAGGAGGTGCGCGCGATGTCCGCGCCCGACGCGGGCGCGGCGAGCACGATCGGCAGGCGTGTGCAAAAGGCTAGGCCAGTTTTGAGGTCCGTGATAAGGCCGCCCATCCCGCACCCCTGGCGAAGCCGCGCTCTATCGCCTAGGGCGCTGGATACCGGACTAGACCGCCAAGTGTAAGCCCAAATGCCCCGCTTTGCCTCATTCGACGATTTACGCGCTGCCTGTCTCGATCTTCCTGACGGGCACGCGGGCTCCTCTGCCGCCGTCGCGCGCCGCGCGGCACGCCTGACCAAGCCGCCCGGGAGTCTGGGACGGCTCGAAACGATAGTTGCCTGGCTCGCCCGCTGGCAGGGGCGCAACCCGCCGCGTCTCGAGGAGGTCGACATTCTGGTCTTCGCCGGCAATCACGGCGTGGCCGCGCAAGGCGTCTCCGCCTACCCGTCCGAGGTGACGGCCCAGATGGTCGGCAATTTCGCGGCCGGCGGCGCGGCCATCAATCAATTGGCGAAAATTGCCGACGCCGAGCTTCGCGTCGTGGCGCTGTCTCTCGAAC
>JBOHJE010000175.1:0-10071 GCA_050728375.1 Methyloceanibacter sp. | reverse complement strand
TACATGTACACGTTCGCGAACACGTAAACCGTGCCCTGGTTCGTGTGCGTGCGCTCCTGGGGCTCAAGCTCCATGCACCAGTTGTTCGTGGGCATGTAGAAGAGGTTGGGCTCCTTGGGATCGACTGAACCAGGCTGCTGGTCCTTGCCGCCCATGGCTGACGGGCAGGTCGAGACGTTGCGGCCAACTTCGAGTGGCGAGTGCTCGCGCACCTTAACCGGACGGCCAGTCTTCATGTCGACCTTCTCGCCCCAGTCCGTCGTCACGTATTTCGTGGCGCGTAGCAGAGTACCATCGGCGGCATCGATCACATAGGCGAAGCCGTTGCGGTCAAAGTGGCTGAGCACCTTCCGCTTCTTACCGTCGACTTCCATCTCGGTGATGATGTTCTCGTTGATGCCGTCATAGTCCCACTGATCGAACGGCGTGAGCTGGTAGACCCAGACTGCCTCGCCGGTTTCGATCTTCCGAGCGAACATGCTGAGCGTCCACTTGTTGTCGAACTCGCCGGTGTTGCACTCTTCATGGGTTTTGTTCGGGCAGCGGAAAGCCGGGCTCCACAGTCCGGGATTGGCCGTGGTGTAGTAGACCAGCTTGGTGTCCGGGTCATAGCTGTACCAGCCCCAAGCCGTGCCACCGCCGAGCTTCCAATCCTCGCCGGGGAAGGTCTTGATACCGAGGTCCTCACCGGCCGTGCCGTAATGCGGGTTGGCCTTGTTGGTCTCCTTGGTCAGGCACACGTCCTTGTCCGAACCGGTTGTGTGGCATTCCCAGACCTTGGCGCCGTCCTTGAGGTTGTAAGCCGTGACGCGACCGCGCGCGGCGAACTCGCTACCGCCGAAGCCGATGAACACCTTGTCGTCGGCGATCAACGGAGCGGGAGTGATGGTCTCACCTTTTTCCGGGTAGGCATGCTTGACGACCCAGACTTCCTTGCCGGTCTGGCCGTCGAGAGCGATCACGAAGCCGTCGAGCGTCCCGAACACGAATTTGCCGTCGGCGTAGGAACCGCCACGGTTGACCGTGTCGCAGCAAGCGCGCGGCACGGCAGACTCGTCACGGTCGGTCTTCTTCACGTAGCTCCAAACCTGCTTCGGATGGTCAGGATCGGTGAGATCCAATCCCTGCACTACGTTGCAATTCGACATGGCCGGGCAACCCGAGATCATGAACAGCATGGTTTTGCCGACGTCCTTGATCACGAGTGGCTGACCTTCGTGACCACGAAGGGCGTTTGTGCCCTGCAGCCAGATCATCTGTAGCTTGTTGATGTTCTTCGTGTTGATGTCGGCGAGATCGCTGTGGCGCGTCAGCGAGAAGTCGCGGCCGGGCGCCGGCCACTGATCAGGGTCGGCCATGCGCTTCAACTGCTCTTCATCCGTATTCGCCATCGCCTGGCCGGACAGCGCCATCGTCAGGGCGACGACGGTACCGGCCAGGACACCAAACTTCATTTTCATAATAGTTCTCCTCTCCCTAGCTACTCAGTTCACCGAAAGAAGCTGAGCTGTTCTCGTTGCCGGGATGAGTCCCCTCCGCGCGAATGCCAAGAAAGTACCTAGCCCTTGCAAGATTTTCGGGTGTCACCGGAAATGCGAGAGGTTGACCGGAAGCAAAGGAAGTTTAGGAAGAAACCTCACATGCGGCGAGTCCTCCGACATCTGAGGAAGACATCCGAGGAATCGAGCGTAGCGCAGGAGCGGGGCGCGCCTTTCTCCAATCTAGATGGAAAATGGGAACCCTGGCATTGCCGCGTCGTGCCCTTAGGATTGCCAATCCGAAGAAGGGGAGAAGTCAAATCTGCTAGCGAAAGCTAGAAACTCCTGCACCGGGTTACGCGTCGGGCCGGAGCCGGCTTCAAGACCATTCGCGAGGGGTCTTTCCCGACGTGGCCGGCAAGTGCTGGATGGCGATGCGTATGAGCTCGGGCAAAGTGCGCACGCCGAGCTTCGCCTTTAACTGCGTACAGGTGTTGGCGACGGTCTTGTAGCTGACATGCAGATGCTCGGCGATGACGCCGTAGGGCTTCCCCTCGGCCACCAAGGCCAGGGTCTGGAGTTCCCGTACGGTCATGCGGCGGAGCGGATTGGTGGTGCCCCTCGCCTCCATGAAGGCGACCTCTGAGGCGAGATCGTGACTGAGATAGGGCCTGTTCTCGCGCACCCTCTGAAACGCCTTCAACACCTCTTCGGGAGACGTGTCCTTCAGCACATATCCGGTCGCTCCCACTTCAAGCGCGCGGCTGACGATCACCGGATCGGAATGCATGGTGAAGACGAGGATCGGCGTCTTCTGGTCGTGAAGGCGCAGGCGGCGAATGAAGGAGAGGCCGCCGAGTGCACCGGTGCGCATGGTAAGATCGACGATGATCACGTCGGGTTTCTGCTTGCGGTAAACACGAAATCCATCGGCGAGACTCTGCGCCTGCACGATCTGCCCGACTCCCGCGTCCTCCAGGAGCTGGCGGCAGCCTTGCAGGACGATCGGATGATCGTCGATGACGAGAACACGAGTCATGACAGTTCCCCAACCAATTCTGGCGCCTTTGCGCGCTCTGTGTCTTTCCCTTGCACCGGAATGTCCACACGGATCGTGGTGCCTTTCGACGGCGCGCTCTCAAGCACAAACGTGCCGCCGAGCGACCGCACGCGCTCGCTCATGGTCGTCAAACCGAAGCCCTTCGGCGTGGACGGCGGAATTCCCTTGCCGTCGTCCTTGACCGCCAAGTGCAGCCTCGCGAGCTGACGCTTTCCGCCGCTGTGACGCGGCGCCGGCTCCTCGGCGAGATTGACGGTGAGATTGCTCGCCTTGCCATGGCGGATGGCATTGGTGATGGCCTCCTGGGTGCACCGATAGACGGTCAGGTCGATTGGCTCGCCGTAGGATTTGGCGAGCTTGCCGAGATTGACCACGACATGCGCCCCGGGGTGGCGCCGCTGGAAGCCGGACGTGAGCTCGTCGATGAGTTCCGCCAGCTTGACGCGTCCGAGCGAGCCCGGCCGCAGCTTCTTGATCAACGCGCGGTTCATGACCTTGAGGCGCTCGGCGATCGAAATGAGCTCGCCGACCCGCCGGGAGATCTCCCCGTTGCGCCCGTCAGGGAGCTGATCGGCAATGGTCTTGATCGAGGAGGCATTGGCCGCAATGCCGAACAGGCATGGCCCGGCCTCGTCGTGAAGCTCGTTGGCGATCTCGCGGCGCTCTTCCTCCTGGACGGTGATGAGTTGACGATACAGGCGGCTGTTCTCTTCGCGCGCAGTGTCAAGCGCGCTCGCGAGCGTATTGAAGCGGTTGGTGATGACGGCAAGCTCCTTCACCTTGGGGAGCTCAAGGCGCGTCGCGTAGAGACCGTCCTCGAGATTGAGCATGCCCTTCGACAAATGCGCGAGCGGATCGAGCACGCGGCTCAACACAAGATAGAGGATGGCGAGGACTAGCGCGTTGAGTCCGAGCCACACGACCGCGAGCGAGGAGAAATCCTGCCAAGCCTCGGCGATCTCGTCGGCCGGCTCGCCCACGATGATGATGGGATTGGCTTGATCCGCCGACACGACGCGCACGGCGCGGCCGACGACCTGCGGGCGCACCAAGGCCCCGAACCATTCCGGCACGTAAGGCTTGGCACCGCTCTCGGCGACGGGCTTAGGCGAGATGATGGTGAGCTGCCCCATCACATCCATGTACATGATGCGGACGTGACGTAGATGCTTGAGCTGGAGCGGGAGTTCTTGATTGAGCTCGCCGAGCTTGTCGCGCGCGGCGAGATCCTTGAGGGTCGCCGCGACGAAGCGTTTCGCCACCTCGAGAGATGCTTCGATCTCCACTCGTGTCGCCGTGCGCGTATTGAGGATGGACACCACCGCTGCCACCAGAGCGGCAAGCAAGTTGATGGCTCCTACCGCGACAAGAAGTTGCGTTCGGACCGGCCGGTCATACCAAAGCTTCTGCAACACGCCTCGATAATCTCCACAGCGAGATGTGCCTCACATCATTCGAGGCGGGCACATGCAAGGGCCATTCCCCTTTTAGCTTTAACGTCTCCGGCCTCTCCGCTCCCTCACGCGGAAAAATGCAGTCGATGCCGGATATGGCGAAATAGCAATGGCAAGCCTGGAAATATAGTTGCAAAAACTTCCCGACCAATATTGGGAGACGAGCCGGAGACCCGCCCGTCTCCGCGCTTTAGCCTTGGAACTCTCGGTTTGATCCCGACGGCAAGGCGCGTGGCTCCCAGTGTCTCCTTCCCATGGGGCTTGGGACTTTGCGCGATCCGCTTGAGGCGGCGGGATTAAGGGGTGCAGCCTCGGCTGCACCCCTCCAACATCGCATGGCAAATCCGGCGTCCGACACAGGCGGCCGATGCGTCGTTCCCAATCCGCCCTGCTCAATTTCAGACTTCGAGCAATGAAGACGAGAAACCTCGCCCCTTGCGCAGAACCGTTGGGAAGCATTAGCTAGCGCGCCGGCCGGCGCACCCTGCAAACCGCGCCGCGCCTCGCGCACCCATCGCTTAGCTTTGTTTCAACCGAATTTCCACAATCGAACAAATGGAGAACGTCCAATGAGGCTGGCAACTAAGACGTGCCTGACGGTAGCGCTCCTTCTGGGTCTCGGCGGCCTCGCCCAAGCGGCCGACGAAGCCGGTAAGCCTCTCGACACCGAGGCGTGCAAGGCGGCCTGGAGCATGGCTTCGCCAAATGGCGAGACGATCTCCGAGGACAAGGCGGTCAAATACGTCATCAACTTCACGATGGTCGATTCCGACAAAGACGGACAGATCTCCGCTGACGAGTTCAACAAGGGTTGCGAGGCCGGCATGGTGAAGGCCGACGAGGCAACCGTCAAAGACATGTAGACGGAGCTGCTGTCTGCCGAAGGCTTACAGAGGGTGTGTCCGCGCTCGCGCCGGCACACCCGTTTCATTTGCCGCAATCCCAACTCGGAGGCGGGGTTTTAGTCCGGTTAGCGTCTCGGCTCAAGATGGCCGGTCAGATCGTGGTCGGGCACCTTGGTCAGGTCTTTTTGCAAATCGCTGACCACGATCTCGGCGACGGGCTTGGACAGCTTCTGCTTGAGTTCGGTCAGCACTCCGGGCGGTGCCACGAGCATGAGCTCGTCGTATTTGCCACGGCCACGCTCGACATCCAGCTCATCGGCCACGACCTCTATGAAGTCGTCCTTGGCCTGCTGTTTCAGACCGCGCCGCGGCTCGATCGAGGAACGGGCCCGCGTGGCGCTCTCTTTGACGCGGGCCGGCCGATCGCGGCCGAGACCGCTCGATCGGGCATGAAGCTCCGTCGAGACCATGCTCGCGACAGTTCTAAACGCGCCGCCGTCGTCGCGCTCGACGAAGCGAGCCCGTCCGCCATCGGCAATGACATACCAGAGCTTGGCTTTTCGCATCCCATACCCGTCGCTGAGGATTGTTACGAGTCATTATATATAAGGCGAGGCTGGCGAGATATATAAGGCGAGGCTGGCGAGTTAACCCTGGGCGATGGCGCGAGTTGGGATTGCCGCGGCGCCCGGCATTTTGCACCGGCCTCTCGGCGCTTCTTTGCAGTAGAATGAAATCGGAACGAAGGAGGAATCATGCCCCCGAAGGATGCCGAAATGCCAAAGCAGCAAGGGCTCGGCGACGATCTTCAGGAGATCTCCGAGCGAATGTCAACGCTCAAACATGCGGTCGAGAACCTCGCCAACTCCGTGGGACGCGCCGGCAGCCATCAAGCGACACGTATGCAGAGCAAGGCCGGCGAAACTCTGAGCGCCGTCGAGGACACGGTGAAGCGCGACCCGATCACAACGCTCGGCATCGCGGCGGGAATTGGCCTCCTGCTGGGCATTCTGATCCGACGCTAGCGCAGTTCGGAGTCGCGGTGTCACCTGCAAGATCCGGGAGGCCACTCGTTATTGACCGAGCCCAAAGAACTATTTCCCTCCGTCGCGCATTTTGGCCAAGATGGTGTGTCGAGTTCGCACGTCTCGACAAGTAGTGGTGTTGGTAATAAAGAGAGAAGCCCGATGCAGATTCCGTTGGAAATCAGCTTCCGCAACATGGATCCTTCGCCGGCCGTCGAGGCCCGCATCCGCAAGAAGGCCGAGAAGCTCGAGCGCTTCCATGACCGCATCATCGGCTGCTCGGTGGTGGTCGAGGCGCCGCATCGGCACCATCACAAGGGCAAGCTCTACAGCGTGCGCATCGATATCAGCGTTCCGGGCCGGGAGCTGGTGGTCGATCGCGCGAAGCCGGCGGACCATGCGCATGAGGACGTTTACGTGGCGCTACGCGACGCCTTCGAGGCCGCCACGCGCCAGCTCGAGGAGCACTCGCGGCGGATACGCGGCGACGTGAAAACTCACGCGGCACCCGGCGCCGTCGAGTAGCGCCTCAGCTCTTCCAGAACGCCTTGACTCCGGCGTGCGGCGGGTTATCGCCGACCCGGATATCGGAAAGGTTCATCGCGCGCGGCTCCCCTTTCTGGCCCAGGTTCAGAACTCGAATGCCGCCACCGCCCGTTCATCGAGCGCAACGGTCTTGATCAGGGCGAAGACGCGATCGCCCCGGCGAAGCTTGAGATCGTCGATTGCCTTGCGCGTGGCAAGGGCGAAAAGCTTGCCGTGACCATCGAGCCCGATTGACACGCCGGCGAAGGGCCCCTCGTCTGTCTCTATATGCACCACGGTGCCGGCAAGCGCGCTGCGAATACTGAGATTCTTCGGCTGCGTGCGCGACAGCGTGACGTCGGTGGAATTGACCACGACCCGGGTTTCTGTGCCAAGTACCCCGGCCCGCCCCGTCAGCCAGAGGGCACCCGCAGGATGAGAGATCCTGGTGAGGCCATATCCATAGTCGACCTCGGCCAGCGTTCCGACCACGACTGACGAGCGGGCGAAGCGGCTGAAGCCGGCGCGGCTCAATTCGGCTCCGAGAGCTTCCTCGATGGAGCCATCGGCCACCACATAGCCGCGATCCAACACCACGACCCGCGCCGCCAGGCGGGCCGCCTCGTCGACGGCGTGGGACACGTAGACGATCGGCACGCGGAATACGTCGCGCAAGGATTCGATCAACGGCAAAATCTCAAGCTTGCGCTCGGTGTCGAGCGAGGCCAGCGGCTCGTCCATGAGCAGAAGCTTGGGCGAGGCGAGCAAGGCGCGCCCGATCGCGACGCGTTGCTTCTCGCCGCCAGAGAGTCGCGCCGGCCTACGTGTCAGGAGATGGCGGATACCGAGCGTCTCCACCACGGCATCTAAGTCGACGCTCTGGTCTGTCTTGGGCGCGAACCAGCGCCCGAAGAGCAGGTTCTGCCTGACGCTCAGATGAGGAAACAGCCTCGCGTCCTGAAAGACGAGGCTGATGCGCCGCCTGTGGGCTGGCACAAAAATGCCAGCCTCGGTATCGACCAGCGCGCGCCCATCGAGCACGATCCGGCCGCGATCAGGACGGGTGAGCCCGGCGATCACGTTGATAGTGATGGTCTTGCCGGCACCCGACCGCCCGAACAAAGCGGTGATGCCTCGCGCGTTCCCGAAAGCGACTTCGAGGCGGAAGGAAGGGAGCTTGAGAGCGACGTCGACGCTAAGCATGCCGAACCGGAGGCCGATGATATTCGCCTCCCTTCTTAGCGCGGTCTCGCCCCGCGGTTAAGTGGCGAGAGGCGCCTCAAGCCGGAACACGGTTTGACAAAACGCGTTCACCAAACCAGCCTAGCGGGCCCCAACAAAGTGGAGCCGCTCAGGCTAGGTTGCCCAGAGCAGCCAACATTTAGAGGTGAGGATTGCTCATGAGGCCCATGATCGCTGTGTTGTCTCTTGCCCTGCTCTTGATGGCGTCGTTCGGCGCCAACGCGCACGCCGACGCGGTAAACTGCCGCAAGATCTACGACTCGGCGCAATGCTCCATGGAAGCCAAGTGCTATTTCGACGTCAACGAGCGCACTTGCTTCGACGGTCCACGCCCGAAGGAAGATGCTTGCGCCGTGCACGAGGGCGAGGCGCTATGCGTGACCGACAAGACGCTCGGTTGCGCGTGGGATGCCAAGGCTAAGGCGTGCGTGACGCAGGCCGACTAGCCTCATGACGGAGCTGCCTGCGAGGCCTTCCCGACAATGTTGTCGCGGTCAGTTGCCGGGCGAAACCGCCAAGCAAAGCTATGGATCACCTCAGCCAAGTAGGCGGCGGGGGAGCGCAGGGTCATTCATGGCGGAGCGCCTCAATGGGGTTCAATTGGGCCGCGCGGCGTGCCGGGAAGTAGCCGAAGACGACACCGACCAGAGCGGAAAAACTAAATGCTATCAATACGATACTCGGGTCGAGTACAAACGGAATATCCATTCCCGCGGAGGCCGCCCCAGCCAGACCAAGACCGAGCGTGACGCCGACCACGCCCCCGAACAGCGACAGCACGACCGCCTCCACCAGAAACTGTGTCAGCACCTGAGATTCCTGCGCGCCGATGGCGAGACGGATGCCGATCTCGCGCGTCCGCTCGGTGACCGACACCAGCATGATGTTCATGATGCCGATGCCGCCGACAAGAAGGCTGACGCCGGCCACGGCGCCGAGCAGCGCCGTGAGGATCGAGGTCGTGGCCGTTTGAGTGTCGCCGATCTGCTTCAGGTCGGCGACACCGAAGTCGTCCTCCTGGCCAGGTCTGATGCCGCGGCGCTCGCGCAGAAGCCGCTCGATATCGGCCTGGACCTTGGCAGTATCGACGCCATCCATGGCGGAGACGTTGATGGTGTTGACATCGGTGTTGCCGGCAATGCGCCGATGCACGGTGCGGAGCGGCATCAGAAGCACGTCGTCGCGGTCGCTGCCGAAACCCGATTCGCCCTTCTCCTCCAGAACCGCAATCACCTCGCAGGAGATCTTGTTCACGCGGATTCTCCTGCCGAGGGCCGGCGTCGAGCCGAACAGCTTCTCGCGCACGGTCTCGCCGATGATGCAGGCGCCCTGGCCGCCGCGGAGTTCGCCGTCGAGGAACTGGCGTCCCGCGGCTAAGCCCCAATCCTGGGTGATGAGGTATTCGTTGTCAGTGCCGAGCGCCCCAACCGCGCGGCTTTCCGAGCCATAGACCACGGTGACCGAGGCTTGCGCCATGGGCGCTACGGCGCGCACGCCTCTCAACTGCTCGCGCAGCGCCTCGATGTCGCGCGCGTTGAACGGCTTGGCCTGATTGCTCGCGCGTCCCGGTCCGAACTGGCCTGGGCGAACGAACAGCAGATTGGTGCCGAGTTTCGCCATCTCGGCCTGAACCTTGGCGGTCGTGCCATTGCCAATGGTGACCATGGCGATGACCGCCGACACCCCGATGACGATGCCGAGCAGGGTAAGGAACGAGCGGAGCGCGTTGCGCTTGATCGCCTGCGCCGCGAGCTTCAAGGCCTCATACAGCATCAGGCCACTTCCATGCTGCGGGAATCGCTTGCTATCTGGCCGTCGAGGAAATGCACTATGCGGTCGGCGTAATCGGCCATGTCCGGCTCGTGTGTAACCATGAGGATGGTGATCCGCTGCTCGCGATTGAGACCGACAAGGAGATCCATGATCTCGTTGCTGGTCTTGGTGTCGACATTGCCGGTCGGCTCATCGGCGAGCAGGACATAGGGCTTGGTGACGATGGCGCGGGCGATGGCGACGCGCTGCTGCTGGCCGCCCGACAGCTCGCCAGGGGTATGGTTGGCGCGGGGCTTGAGCCCGACGCGATCGAGAGCCTCGAGCGAGAGAGCGCGCCGCTCCCTGAACCCCATGCCGCGGTAGATCAGGGGCAGCTCGACATTTTCGACGGCCGTGGTGCGCGCCAGCAGATTGAAGCCCTGGAACACGAAGCCGAGATAGTTGCGCCGCAGCAGCGCACGCTGCTTGCGCTCGAGCTGCGCGACCTCGACGCTGTTGAACAGATAGCTGCCGCTGGTCGGCCGGTCGAGGCAGCCGATGATGTTCATGGTCGTCGACTTGCCGGAGCCGGAGGTGCCCATGATGGCGACGAACTCGCCCTCGCGGATGTCGACGTTCACGTCGCGCAGCGCGGTCGTCTCGACCTCGGCGGCGCGGTAGGTCTTGGAG
>JBOHJE010000174.1:0-6826 GCA_050728375.1 Methyloceanibacter sp. | reverse complement strand
TCAACTCCGCCGTGTTCTCGGACGGCTCGTTCGTTTACGTGCCAGAGGGCGTGCGCTGCCCGATGGAGCTGTCCACCTATTTCCGCATCAATGAGAAGCAGACCGGCCAGTTCGAGCGGACCCTCATCATCGCCGACAAGGGCGCCTATGTGAGCTATCTGGAGGGCTGCACCGCGCCCATGCGCGAGGAGAATCAGCTCCACGCCGCCGTGGTCGAGCTCGTGGCTCTCGACGATGCCGAGATCAAATATTCCACGGTGCAGAATTGGTATCCCGGCGACATCGAAGGGAAGGGCGGCGTCTACAACTTTGTGACCAAGCGCGGCGATTGCCGCGGTGCGCACTCCAAGATCTCATGGACCCAGGTCGAGACCGGCTCTGCCATCACCTGGAAATATCCGTCCTGCATCCTGCGGGGTGACCGCTCGCGCGGCGAGTTCTACTCGATCGCCATCTCCAATGGCTATCAGCAGGTCGATTCCGGCACCAAGATGATTCATCTGGGGCGCGACACGTCGAGCCGAATCATCTCCAAGGGCATCGCCGCCGGCCATTCGAACAACACCTATCGCGGGCTCGTCTCGGCTCATCGCCGCGCCAGCAACGCGCGGAACTTCACCAACTGCGACTCGCTCCTGATCGGCGACAAATGCGGCGCGCACACCGTGCCCTATATCGAGGCCAAGAACGCGTCGGCCACTTTTGAGCACGAGGCCACCACCTCAAAGATCTCCGACGACCAGATGTTCTATTGCCTCCAGCGCGGGTTGTCGGAGGAGGAGGCCGTGGCACTGATCGTCAACGGCTTCGTCCGCGACGTGCTTCAGCACCTTCCTATGGAGTTCATGGCCGAGACGCAGAAGCTCATCAGTATCTCTCTGGAGGGCAGCGTTGGCTAGCCGGACGAGTCTCGACGGCGATTTGCAGGCCATGTCCCGCGACCGGCTGATCGAGGAGGTCAAACGCCTCCGGGCCGGGATAAGGGAGCACCGCGATTCAAGCGGCCATGATTTGTGCTGGCATCATCCGCAGCTCTGGGGCCTTCTTCCAGAGAAGACCGACCAGCTGCCGGTCGTGCCGACCTGGCCCGAGTTCCTTGCCGGGTGCTTGAGGTACCGCCAATCCCTCGAAGACGCCTTGCCCGATAGGGTCAAATCGGTCGGCGGCTATCGCGGCGAGAAGGGCGGCCGGTCATGACCGGCTATCGGCTCGCGAGGCGCTTTCCCGTCGGTCATCCGCGAACGGCGATGGCGCCGGTCAGCCGCGAGGGCTGGCTCGTTGTTTTCGTCTTGGCTGCGGCTATGGCCGTCGGCGCGATCGTTGGCGTGCTGCTCGGCCTCGATGGGGCGCCCGCCTCTGGCGTGGCGGTCTTTGCGGCATTCGGCATCGTTGCAGGCGCGGTCTTCATCGCCGACGCGCTGCGCAAGAGCGATCGTCAACGCCTGTCGCCGACTACAGGCAGGGCACAAAAATCGGAACGGTCGCGACCAAGCGACGCTGAAACCTAAGCCGCGAAGGCGGAATCACAAATCAAAGAGTTAGAGAAGAATCGTAATGAGTTAGAGAAGAATCGTAATGCTTGAAATCAAAAACCTTCATGTTGATGTCGACGGCCGCGAAATCCTGAAAGGTCTCGACCTCTCCCTTCCTGCCGGCGAGGTGCACGCCATCATGGGCCCGAACGGCTCCGGCAAATCGACGCTTGCTTACGTGCTGGCCGGCAAAGAGGACTACCAAGTCACTGAGGGCTCCGTCACTTGGAAGGGCAAGGATGTGCTCGCCATGGAACCTTACACGCGGGCGGCCGCCGGCGTGTTTCTCGCATTTCAATACCCCATGGAGATTCCGGGCGTCGCCACCATGACATTCCTGCGCAGCGCCGTGAACGCGGTTCGGAAGGCGCGCGGCAGGGAGGAGTTGTCGACGCCAGACTTCTTGCGCTTCGTCCGCGAGAAGGCCAAGGAGCTGAAGATCGATCCCGACATGCTGAAGCGTCCGCTCAATGTCGGCTTCTCCGGAGGCGAGAAGAAGCGCAATGAGATCCTCCAGATGGCCTTGCTGGAACCGTCGCTCTGCGTGCTCGACGAGACCGATTCCGGCCTCGACATCGACGCTGTGCGCATCGTGGCCGAGGGCGTCAACGCCCTGCGGAGCCCAGAGCGGGCCATGCTGGTCATTACCCACTACCAGCGCCTGCTGAACTACATCGTGCCTGATCGCGTGCATGTGCTGTCTGAGGGCCGCGTGGCGCGCTCGGGCGGCCCTGAGCTCGCGCTTGAGCTTGAGAAGACCGGCTACGCCGAATTCGGCGGCGAGCGGGCCGCGTAGGGGACCGGCTGATGGATTTGCCCGTCCAGCAATTCAGGACCAAGTCGGAGCAGGAGTTTCTCGACCTGTTCGTGAAGGTCGAGAAGGGTCTTCCCGGCGCTGCCAATCCCTTCGTGTCGGACCTGCGGACCAAGGCGATCGAGACCTATGGCAGCCTCGGTCTGCCCCACCGCCGCGTCGAGGCGTGGAAATATACCGACCTCCGGGCCCGGCTCACGGAAGCCGCGCCGCTGATCCAAGCGGTGCTCGTCCCGGTCGGCGACGAGGAGCTGAAGCAGGCCCTCGGCGAAAAGATCGCGGCGCTTCCCGCCTACCGGCTCATGATCGTCGAGGGCGACCTGCAGGTCGAGCTTTCCGATATTCCGGCACTGAGGAAAGCGGGGGCCGAAATCGCCTCTCTCGCGCATGTGCTGGAAATGCCGCCCCCCTGGCTGAAAGAGACACTCGGCGCCGTCAATCCGCGCGAGGACGATCCGGTCTTGGCCCTCAACACGGCGCTGATGACGGGTGGTCTGGCCCTGCGGCTTGCCGAGGGCGTGACGCTGGACAAGCCGATCCACATTGTCAATCTGGATGGGACCGGCGAGGCGGCGGCGGCGACCGTCACCCGCAATGTGATTCTCGCCCAGCAGGGCGCCTCGGCCACCGTACTCGAAAGCTACGGCAGCCTCGGCCTCAACGGCCTACAGCGCAACGCCGTGACCGAGATCGTCGTGGACGACAAGGCCGCCATTGACCATATCAAGCTTCAACGGGAAGGCGCCGACGCGCTTCATCTGGGGACTTGGCTGGTCACCCTTCGCGAAGACGCCCGCTACAACGCCTTCCAGGTGTCGCTGGGCGCCGCGCTCACCCGCAACCAGCTCTATGTGCGGTTCGACGGGGAAGGTTCGGCCACGGACATCTCCGGCGCCTTCCTCATGCGCGGGCGCCAGCATTGCGATACCACGCTGATCGTCGAGCATCGCGTGCCGCGCTGCACCAGCCGGGAGCTGTTCAAGGCCGTGCTCGATGACGAGGCGCGCGGCATTTTTCAGGGCAAGATCATCGTCTCGCCCGGCGCTCAGAAGACCGACGGCAAGCAGATGGCCCAGGCGCTGCTTCTGTCCGAGACGGCCGAGTTCGACTCGAAGCCCGAGCTCGAAATATACGCCGACGACGTGGTCTGCGGCCACGGCGCGACCTCCGGCCAGATCGATGAGGGACCGTTGTTTTATCTCGAAACCCGCGGCCTGTCCGAGGCCGAGGCGCGCGCTCTGCTCATCCAAGCTTTCGTCGGCGAGGCCTTTGAGAAGGTCGAGAACGAGAAACTCCGCGATGCCTTCGCCGCCGCCTCGGCCGAGTGGCTCGGCGTTAGGTTCGAGGACTGACAGGGGGCCGATGACAATCCTCTCTCCGTCAGCCAAGGACCTTCAAGCGATGCAAGCGCCCTTCGACGTGGACGCCATCCGCGTCGACTTCCCGATCCTCGCCGAGAAGGTCCACGGCAAGCCGCTCACCTATCTCGACAACGGCGCCTCGGCCCAGAAGCCCCAAATCGTGCTGGACACGATCCAGTGCGCTTACGCGCACGAATACGCCAACGTCCATCGCGGGCTGCACTATCTGAGCAATCTCGCCACCGCCAATTACGAGAAGGCGCGGCAAAAGGTACGGCATTTTCTGAACGCCCGCAGCGACGAGGAAATCATCTTCACCCGCAACGCCACCGAGGCCGTGAATTTGGTGGCAGCCTCGTTCGGGCGCCCGCGGATCGGCGCCGGCGACGAGATCCTGCTCACCATCATGGAGCACCACTCGAATGTTGTGCCCTGGCATTTCCTGCGCGAGCGGCAAGGGGCCCTGCTGAAATGGGCGCCCGTCTCGGACAAGGGCGAATTCCTGCTCGATGAATTCGATCGGCTTATCGGCCCGCGCACGAAGATGATTGCGTTGACTCACATGTCGAACGTCCTCGGCACTATTGTGCCCGTGAAGGAGGTAGTGCGGATCGCGCATGAGCGCGGCATCCCGGTGCTGGTCGACGGCGCACAGGGCGCGGTTCATCTGCCGGTCGATGTGCAGGAGCTCGACGTCGATTTTTATGCCTTCACCGGCCACAAGCTCTATGGCCCGACCGGCATCGGCGTGCTCTACGGCAAGAAGGAGTTGCTCGAGTCCATGCCGCCCTATCAGGGGGGCGGGGAGATGATCGCGTATGTGACCACCGAGGACGTGGCTTACGGAAAGCCGCCGCACCGGTTCGAGGCGGGCACGCCCGCCATCGTCCAGGCCATCGGCCTTGGCGCCGCCATCGATTATGTGGAGAGCGTCGGCCGCCAGCGCATCGCCGCGCATGAGGATGCGCTCCTCGATTACGCGATGGAGAAGATCGGTGAACTGAACTGGATCACCATTTATGGGCGCGCAAGGCCCAAGGGCAGCATCGTCTCTTTCAATGTGGAAGGCGCGCATCCGCACGATGTGAGCACCATCCTCGACCGCTACGGCGTCGCAGTCCGGGCCGGGACGCATTGCTGCGAGCCGTTGCTTGCCAGGTTCGGGGTGACCTCGACATGCCGTGCCTCGCTCGCCATGTATAATACCTTCGATGAGGTCGACCGCCTGGTCGAAGCCCTCAAGAAGACGCGTGAAATATTTGCTTAAGGTCGGCAGGTCAAATGACTGAAAAGTCTCGACAAGACGGATCTCTGCCGGACGATATGCCCGGAACGGAGCAGGCAGCCCTGGAGCGAACCCCCTCTGCGGCCAATGAGCCGTCGGCGGGAGCGCCGGCCGAGATCGAGGAAACCGTGGGTTCGGCGATCCCGCCGGACGAGCTCGAGCGGCTCCGCGCCGATCTCGTCTCCGCGCTCAAGACCGTGTTCGATCCCGAAATCCCGGTGGACATCTATGAGCTCGGGCTGATTTACCGGCTCGACGTCGATGACGACCGGAACATCGAGGTCGACATGACGCTGACCGCGCCCGGTTGCCCGGTGGCCGGCGACATGCCGGGCTGGGTCGAGAACGCCGTCGCCTCAGTGCCGGGCGTAGGCCAGGTCAAGGTCAAGCTGGTATTCGACCCGCCTTGGGACATGTCGCGCATGTCGGACGAGGCGCGGCTTTCCCTTAATATGTACTAGGCGCGTCCCGTCACTGCAGGTATGACGCGTGAAGCTCAGCCCTTGAACCTCAAGCCGATTTGCCCCACCTTCAAGCCATGAACAACCGTCCGCGTCCCCAAGTGATGAGCCTGACCGAAGCCGCCGCCGATCGCCTCCGGGCGCTGGCCGTATCCTCCGGCAAGGACATCGTCCGTATCGGCGTGAAGAACGGCGGCTGCGCCGGCATGGAATACACCATGGAATACGCGGCGGAGCGCGGGGCCCACGACGAGGTGATCGAGGACAAGGGGATCAAGCTGTTGATCGACCCCACCGCCGTTATGTTCCTGCTCGGCACCGAGATGGATTACCGGACCGACCGGATGCGCTCCGGCTTCGTGTTCAACAACCCGAACCAGACGAGTGCCTGCGGGTGCGGCGAGTCCGTCGCACTGAAACCTGCCTCCGCTCCTGAGCCGACCTCCGCCCAAGCGTCTGAATAGGTTTCTTGACCCTCCTAGATCGTCATGCCCGGGACAGGCCCGGCCATGACCGAATGGTGATGCACCTTTTGGAAAGTCCCTTGGAGCCCTAAGGCACGCGCACCGGGCGGGTCATGAACGCGGGCACGTGATCGCCCATTCCCTTGACCTTTGAATGCGGGGCGGGGGGCTGCTTGCGCTCGCCGTAATGCTTGTGCGGGTCGTGATGCTGCCCGTGACGGCGATCGTCACGCTTCGGGTGCTGGTGGCCATTGCCGGCAACCGCGGTTTCCTGGGATTGTGGCGGTTCGCTTCTCTTCGGCGGGGCGGCATGCACCCTCGGCGAATGTCCGTTGGGGCCAGCCCGGTTTGGCCGCCTGGAACGGCCGCCGCGCTTGTGGCGTCCGTTCGCGTATTCCGGCCTGTCCCGCGCTTCTGCGATTTCGTCCGGCGTCGGGGCCCCGTCGATCCAGGGAATCTCCTGCCGCAGCATTTTCTCGATGGCTTTGAGCGCCTTGAAGTCTTTCGGCGTCACCAGCATCGCGGCGAAGCCTTCGCGGCCCGCCCGCCCGGTGCGGCCGATGCGGTGGACGTAATCCTCGGGATGGATCGGCACGTCGTAATTGAAGATGTGGCTCACGGCGGGGATGTCGAGCCCGCGGGCGGCCACGTCGCTCGCCGCCAGGAAGGCCATCGAGCCGTTGCGGAAAGCGTCGAGCGTTGCCGTCCGCTGATGCTGGTCCAGGTCGCCGTGCAGCGCGCCGACATTGAAGCCGTGGCGTTGCAGCGAGCGGTAGAGAGTGCCGACATCTTTCTTGCGATTACAGAAGATGATGGCGTTCTTGACGGCCGTTTCTCGCATCAAGGCGCGAAGCGCCTCGCGCTTTGCCGCCGGATCGTCGGACGTCCGCTTGAGCCGCTGCACGATGG
>JBOHJE010000173.1:0-7940 GCA_050728375.1 Methyloceanibacter sp. | reverse complement strand
ATGGTGTGGCCTTGGCCCGCGGCGAGCATCATCAGCCCCATGATCGAGGTCCCGCCCACGGTGTGCCCTTCCCGCGTCACCTTCACCTTGGCCTCGAAGCTCGAGGCGCAACGCACGAATTGAGCCGAGGCGCGCGCGTGCAGGCCCTTCTTGTTGGGGATCGTCACCTCGGCCAGGTAGTGGCCTATGCGCCGCCCTCCCTCGATGTCGCGAAGCTTCGTCACGCTCAGTTCGCAGCGAGGATCTGGCTGGCGACGCTGATATATTTGCGACCCGCTTCCTGCGCCTGGCTGATCGCCTCTTCCAGCCCGCACTCGCCGCGCACGCTCGCGAGCTTCACGAGCATCGGCAGATTGACCCCGGCGATCACCTCGACATTGGACTTCTCCATCGCCGAGATCGCGAGGTTCGACGGCGTCCCGCCGAACATGTCGGTGAGCACCACGACGCCATTGCCGCTATCGACATGCGCCAGCGCGCTCAGCATGTCGCTGCGCCTCACGTCGAGATCGTCGTCGGGTCCGATCGAGATGGTTTCGATTTGCTCTTGCGGCCCGACCACGTGCTCGAGCGCCGCGCGGAATTCGTGCGCGAGCTTGCCATGGGTGACAATGACGACGCCGATCATGTTGCCTCTGAGGTGACTGCCGCCCGGTGGGAGGCCGCTATCTTTGTCGGGAGCGGTGTCATGCGCAAGTCCGAAGCTCCCTCAATCAGTGAGTGCCCTGGCGCACGAGCAAAAGCGCCACTTTGAGCTTCAAAGCTGCCGAATCCTCGAAGGCCGAGAGCCTCAGCAACGGGACGCCAACTCCGGCGATCATCGTCCGTTCCCAGGGCTCTGGCGGCATCCTCGGCACGTCCGCCCTCGGCGTGAGGTCGCAAACGAGCGCAAGGGGCGCCTCGGCCAGAAACGGAAAGTCGACAATTCCGATCCCTCTGACTTCCATCCTACCGGTGATCGTCTCAGGCGCCGAGGCGAGGAGCCGGCCGTCTTTCCCCGCCTCGACCCAAACCTGATCGTCGGCGATGAGCGTGGGCTCATGCTCTCCCGTGCCCGGGAGCGCGAGGAATCTGAGGGCAAGGTCGGACTTGCCGGCGCCCGGCTCCCCCCTGAGCAGCGCGGCCCGTTGGCCGAAGGCCACGCAGGTGCCGTGAATAAGCTCGCGCGCCAAGTGGTCCCCATGTTTCCGGTCGGATCCTAGGCTGCCGGCAGCCGGATCACGAACCGGGCTCCGCCGCTTCTGCCGTTGCCGCCATCGCCCTTGCCGCGTCCCATGCCGGCCGCGGGCCGGTTCTCGGCGTGGAGGCGGCCGCCATGAGCCAGCACGATCTGACGCGAGATGTTCAGTCCGAGGCCCGAGTTCTGACCGAAATTTTCTTGCGGCCGGTCGGTGTAGAAACGCTCGAAGATGCGCTCGAGATTTTCCTCCGGAATGCCGGGTCCTTCGTCCTCGACCGCGATCTGGATGTCCAGACCGCTCCGGCGCGCCACGATGGCCACCCGTCCGCCCGGGGGGGAGAAGGAGATGGCGTTCTCGAGCAGATTGACGATGACCTGGTGGAGGCGGCTGTCGTGGCCGGTGACGCGATAGGGATGCCTGCCCGGCGCATAGGCGATGTCGAGCACCACCTCCGGCGTGTCGTCGCGGTGGATGTCGTTAAACAGCGACACCGTGGCGCGCAACAGCTCGTCGAGATTCACGGCCCTGGCGTCTTCGCGGGCGAGCTCGGCGTCGAGACGCGATGCGTCGGAGATGTCGCTGATCAGCCGGTCGAGTCGCCGCACATCATGTTGGATGATCTCCATGAGCCGGTCGCGCGAGTCCGGCGTCTTGGCGAGCGGCAAGGTCTCCGTCGCGCTGCGTAAGGACGTGAGAGGATTCTTGAGCTCGTGCGCGACATCCGCCGCGAAGCTTTCGATGGCATCGATGCGCCGGTAGAGCGCATTCGTCATGTCGCGCAGCGCGCCGGACAAATGACCGATTTCGTCGGAACGGTCCGTGAAGTCGGGAATCTCAGCGCGGGCCTTGACGCTGTGGCGCACGCGCTCGGCCGCCGAGGCGAGCCGCTGCACGGGACCCGCGATCGTGTTCGCCAGGATGAGCGACAGCACCACCGTCACCGCGGCGGCGAACAGCGACACCCGCACGATGCCCCACCGCTCGGCCGCGACGATGTTGTCGATGTCGCCGCCCCGCGTCGACAGCAGGAGCACGCCGAGCACCGCGCGCATGCGCTGCACGGGCACGGCCACCGAGACCACGAGCTCGCCGCGGTCGTTGATGCGGACGATCGGCACCGAGGTTCCGGTGAGCGCCGTCGCCACTTCGGGATAGGCCTTGCCGTTCGCGCCGCCGATCTCGGTATATAGCGGCAGATCGTATTGGCGCATGCGCGTCTTCACCGCCTGCCAGAACTTGGTGAGCGTGTCGGGCTCCCCGGCGTCGGGCGGCGGCAAGTCGTAGCGCAGCACCTCGCCGCGCGAATAGAACGTGTCGGAATCGAGGATCAGCGCCCCGTCGCGATTGTAGATGCGCGCGCGGCTCCCGGTGGGCTTGACCAGCGGCCGCAGGATGGGCGCCGCCCTTTCCGGGTCGATGGTGAAGCCGAGCGAGCCGTTGAGACCAGGGTCGTCATCGCCGGCATTGGCCTTCCCCGCCTCGATCTCGAGCAGCTTCTCAGCGTCGACCTGCACTTCGTTGGTGTCGGCTCCTGCGGAGGCGGCGATGGCGCGGGCGATGATCTCGCCCTGGGTGAGTAGGCTCTGAACCTTGGCGTCGATCAGGCCGGCGCGAAACTGGTTGAGGTAGAGAATGCCGGAGACGAGGATCGCCAAGCCGATGAGATTGAGGACCACGATGCGCCGCGTCAGGCTGGAAAAGCCCTGCCTGAAGGGACGGTGCTCGGCGATCTTGCCAGGCAGCCGTGTCAAGCGGTCGAAGGCGGTACGGAGAGCGCGCCTTGCGCGCTCCTTGGGAGTGACGTCAGCCCGCTGCCAGGACCTGTCGGCCTCGGCGGTCATTGCTCTCGTCCATCACTCTTTGAACCGATAGCCAACGCCATAGAGCGTCTCGATCACGTCGAAGCTGGAATCGACAGCCTTGAACTTCTTGCGCAAGCGCTTGATGTGGCTGTCGATGGTGCGGTCGTCCACATAGACCTGATCATCATAGGCCGCATCCATCAGCGCGTCCCGGCTTTTTACGACACCGGGCCGTTGCGCCAGGGCTTGCAGGATCAGAAATTCGGTGACGGTGAGCGTGACCGGACGATTGTCCCAGACGCAGGTATGCCGCTCCGGGTCCATCTTGAGTTTGCCGCGCTCCAGCACCTTCGACTTGTCCTCGACCACCGCTCCCACCTCGCGCGGCTGGGCGCGGCGGAGCACCGCCTTCACCCGCTCCACCAGGAGCCGCTGGGGGAAGGGTTTGCGGATGAAATCGTCGGCGCCCATCTTGAGGCCGAACAGTTCATCGATCTCCTCGTCCTTCGAGGTGAGGAAGATCACCGGGAGCTCGCTACGCTGGCGCAGACGCCGCAACAGCTCCATGCCGTCCATGCGCGGCATCTTGATATCGAGAATGGCGAGGTCGGGCGGGCTCTCGGAGAAACCGTCGAGCGCGCTCGCGCCGTCGTTATAGGTCTGGGTCTTGTAGCCTTCCGCCTCGAGCACCATGCGCAAGGAGGTCAGGATGTTCCGATCGTCGTCGACAAGTGCGATTGTGGGCATCGGGGGGCCTTTGCGCGATTGACGCGGATCTAAGAGTGTTATGGTCTAAGGGCTGCCCCTTATTGTGGCAGTATCGCGGCGCATTGCGCCACACCCATTGTTATCGGGATGCAACAAATATCGTTATGGCGCAAGTAAATAAGTCTCCACAAATGCCCTCAAAGGCCAAGATCGCGACCGATGCTCGCGCCCTCTTGAGGCGCGCTTTCAAGGGCTCGCTCGCGAGCTTCGATTGCGCCGATGGTTACCCTTACGCGTCGTTGATCACGCTCGCCACCGATCCCGCCGGTGCGCCGGTCTTTCTGATCTCGGCGCTGGCGCTGCACACGCGGAACCTGGTCAACGATCCGCGCGCATCGATCCTCATCGACGGCACGGACGCTACCGCCGACCCGCTGCAAGGGGCGAGAGTGACACTGGTCGGCCGCGCCGAGAAGATCGGCCGTGACGGCGCTAAGGCCCGCTTCCTCGCCCGCCACCCGGAAGCGGCGGTTTACGTCGACTTCCCCGATTTCAGTTACTGGCGCCTTGCGCTCGAAGGCGTCCACTATATCGGCGGTTTCGGGCGGATCGTGGATCTGGCGCCTGGTGACCTCCTGGTCCCGCTCGAGGGTGCCGACGGTTTGATCGAAGCCGAACCGGGAATCGTCGTGCACATGAACGAGGACCATGCCGACGCGTTGGAGCTCTACGCCCGCGCCTTTGCCAGCGGCGAGGCAGGCCCCTGGCGCATGACTGGCATAGACCCGGAAGGCTGCGACATCGCGCTCGCGGGCGAGGCCCGCCGCATCGTTTTCGACAGCCGGGTGACCACGCCCGGCGAGGCGCGCAAGGAGCTTGTCAGGCTGGCCAACGAGGCCCGGCAACGGGTCGGTCAGACTGAAGAATCCATCCCCCGCGGGCCTGAGCTTCCTTGAAAGTCCGGCAAGTTCGGGCTAGCAAAGGCGAGATTTTGCCATCAACCGACATTCCGGAAAGCTGGGGATCGCCGCATGAGCGTACAGTCCAAGATCGTGCCTGAAGGAGCCAAGACCACGAACAAGAAGGTGCTCGCCTTCGTCGAGGCGGCGAAGGTCCTCTTCAAGCCCGACGCGGTGCGCTGGTGCGACGGCTCAAAGGAAGAGTACCAGGCCATGCTGAAGGCGCTGGTCGACGGCGGCACGGCGATGTGGCTCAACCCCGAGAAGCGCCCCAACTCCATACTCGTCCGCTCCGATCCGAGGGATGTCGCCCGCGTCGAGGATCAGACCTACATCTGCTCTGCCAAGAAAGAGGACGCCGGGCCGACCAATAACTGGTTCGACCCGGCTGAGATGAAGGAGACGCTGAAGAAGCTCTATGACAGCGCCATGCAGGGCCGCACGATGTTTGTCGTGCCCTATTCCATGGGCCCGGTCGGCTCGCCGATCGCGGGCATCGGCGTCATGGTGACGGACTCCGCCTATGCCGTCGCCAACATGCACATCATGACGCGCGTCGGCGACAAAGTGTTCAAGGCGCTCGGTGACAGCGAGGACTTCGTGCGCGGCATGCACACCGTGGGCTATCCGCTCTCCACGCCCACCACTGCCGACGTGCCGTGGCCCTGCAACGAGACTAAGTACATCTCGCATTTTCCGGAGACGCGCGAGATCTGGTCCTACGGCTCGGGCTATGGCGGCAACGCGCTGCTCGGCAAGAAGTGCCATGCGCTTCGCATCGCGAGCGTGAAGGCCCGCGACGAAGGCTGGATGGCCGAGCACATGTTGATCCTCAAGCTGACCAATCCCGAAGGCAAGGTGAAGTACATCGCTGCGGCCTTTCCGAGCGCCTGCGGCAAGACCAATCTCGCCATGGTTAACCCGACTATCCCCGGTTGGAAGGCCGAGACGATCGGCGACGACATCTGCTGGATGAAGTTCGGCGAGGAGGGGCGGCTCTACGCGATCAATCCGGAGACGGGCTTCTTCGGCGTGGCGCCCGGCACATCGCATGAATCCAACGCCAACGCCATGAAGACGCTTCATGCCAACTGCATCTACTCGAACGTCGCGCTGACCGACGACGGCGACGTGTGGTGGGAGCAGATGGGCTCCACCCCGGAGCACACCATCGATTGGATGCGCCGCAATTGGACGCCGAACTCGGGACGCACCGCGGCGCACGCCAATGCGCGCTTTACGGCGCCCGCCGCGCAGTGCCCGGTGATTGCGCCGGAATGGGAGGATCCGAAGGGCGTGCCGATCGACGCCATCCTGTTCGGCGGCCGCCGGGCGAGCGTGGTGCCGCTCGTTACCGAAGCCTTGAACTGGAAGCAGGGGACTTTCCTCGGCTCGATCATGGCCTCGGAGAAGACCGCCGCGGCGTCCGGTGTGAAGGGCGACATCCGCCGCGACCCGATGGCGATGCTTCCCTTCTGCGGCTACCACATGGGCGACTACTTCGCCCATTGGCTCAAGATGGGCGAGAAGGGCCGCAACAAGATGCCGAAGATCTTCTACGTCAACTGGTTCAGGAAGAGCCCGGAAGGCAAGTTCATGTGGCCGGGCTACGCCGAGAATAGCCGCGTGCTGAAATGGATCTTCGAGCGCTGCGATGGCAATGCCGAGGCCGTCGACACGCCGATCGGCAAGGTGCCCGCCGAAGGCGCGATCGACGTCAAGGGCGTCCAAGTCGATCCCGACGATATGAAGGCGATGACGACGGTCGACAAGGAAGGCTGGAAGGCCGAAATTCCCATGATCAAGGAGCACTACGAGACCTTCGGCGAGAGGCTGCCGAAGGGCCTCAAGGAAGAGCTCGCCGCGCTCGAGAAACGGCTGGGCTAGACCCTTATCCCCATTGAGCCGTCATGTATCCCCATTGAGCCGTCATGGCCGGGCTTTTCGCGGCCATCCGTCTTTTTTCCTTACAAAAAATCGTGGATGCCCGGCACAAGGCCGGGCGTGACGAAATCGGCGCATTTGCTCAGAGTCTCTGCGGCGCATGAACCGGGACTTGCCGGATTTAGCGCTTGGCCCTAGGCAAATCCGATGAGCAAGGGTCGAGCGGTCGTCGCGGCGGGACATGAACTGACGCTCTCCGCCGCGGCGGAA
Source organism: Methyloceanibacter sp. (assembly GCA_050728375.1). Taxonomy (GTDB): domain Bacteria; phylum Pseudomonadota; class Alphaproteobacteria; order Rhizobiales; family Methyloligellaceae; genus Methyloceanibacter. The sequence continues at coordinate 1,136 of JBOHJE010000173.1, read as the reverse complement.
ATCCTGGCTGACGGCGGCAACGCCTTCGATGCCGGTATCGCAGCCGTGCTCATGGCCTTTGTCGCCGAGGCGGTGTTCTCCTCGCCAGGCGGCGGCGGCTTCCTCATGGCTCGGCGTGCGGACAGCGACGCCGTCAAGCTCTTCGACTTCTTCGTCGAGACGCCGCGCAAGAGGCGGCCATCAAGCGAGGTCGAGTTCTTTCCGATCCACGCCGATTTCGGCCCCGCCAAGCAGGAATTCCATATCGGCCTCGGCTCCACCGCCACGCCGGGAATCGTGCCGGGCCTCTCCGCCATGCACGAGATACTCGCGCGCCTGCCCATGAAGCGCCTGGCAGAGCCGGCGGTCCGAGCGGCGCGCGCCGGCTTTCCCTTGAGCGCGTTCCAGGCCTATCTGTTCACCGTCATCGCCCCGATCCTCACCGCGAGCGAGGGCGTGGCGCAGATCTTCGCGCCGAACGGCAAGCTTCTCACGGCCGGCGAGACCTTCCGCAACGAGGACTTGGCCGAGACGCTCGAATGGCTCGCCGAGGACGGCGCGCGACTGTTCGTGGACGGCGATGTGGGCACGGTCATCGCCGCGCAATCCAGCGAGGACGGCGGCCAGCTGACGTCTGACGATCTCCAGCGCTACCGGGTCGACCTCCGCGTTCCCCTGCTTTCGCGCCACGCTGGCGCTGTCGTCGCGCTCAACCCGCCGCCCGCGGCGAGCGGCGCGCTGATCGCCTTCGGCCTCGCCTATCTGGAGGTGCTGGTCGAGCAGGGCCGGGCCCCCGATACTCTCGCCTTGCATGAGGCGATGGAGGCGACCAACCGGGCGCGCGCCAGCCACGGCGTGGGCCTCGCCGAGAGGCTTGCCGGCGGCACGCTGGCAAAGGACATACGCGCCGCCTTGCGCCACCCGCGGGCTTATCGCGGCACGACGCATATCGACGTGATCGACGGCGAAGGAAACGCGGCTTCCATCAGCCTCTCAAACGGTGAGGGCAACGGCTACATCGTCGGCAATTTCGGCTTCATGCTGAACAACATGCTCGGAGAAGAAGACCTCGTGCCGGGCGGCTTCGGCACCTGGCGCCCCGGCACGCGGCTCTCGTCGATGATGGCGCCCACCATCATCGCCGAGAGGGATCGCGC
>JBOHJE010000172.1:0-5549 GCA_050728375.1 Methyloceanibacter sp. | reverse complement strand
GCAGAGGACCCCTCAGGCGTGCCGATCTCCTCATACAGCGACGCCGCCGGCGACGCCTTCCGCAATCTCAGCGATTACGCCTCGGGTCTCGTGGCACCCACGGTGCGGCTCGGCGTGACGGGGCTCGCGCGCTCGGGCAAGACGGTGTTCATCGCCGCGCTCGTACATAACCTCATCGCCAGCGGCCGCCTGCCCTTCTTCGACGCCGCCGCGCAAGGCCGCCTCCTGCGCGCCTATCTCGAACCGCAGCCCGACGAATTCGTGCCGCGCTTCGAGTACGAGAAGCACCTTGCCGATCTGACCGGAACGCCTCCGAGCTGGCCCGAGAGCACGCGGCGCATCAGCCAACTCAGGCTAACGCTCGAATATGCCTCGACCAGATTCTGGAAACGCCAGCTCGGCCGCGAACGCCTGCATATCGACATCGTCGATTACCCGGGGGAATGGCTCCTCGACTTGCCCCTGCTTCAGCTCGACTACGCTGCGTGGTCCCGCACCGCAATCGAGCAGAGCCACGTGCCCGATCGCATGAGAGCTGCTAAGGAATGGCACAAGGCGCTTGCCGCCGCTGATCCTTCCACACCGGCTGACGAGGCGCTCGCGGCAAAGCTCGCAGAGCTGTTCAAGGCGTATCTCCGCGAAGCACGTTCAGACCAATATGCGCTGTCGACCCTGCCACCGGGCCGTTTCCTCATGCCGGGCGATCTCGAGGGGTCTCCGGCGCTCACTTTCGCGCCGCTCGACGCCAAGGGCGCGGAGCGCTTCCCGCGCGGCTCGCTGTGGACGATGATGGCGCGGCGCTACGAGGCCTATAAAAGCTACGTGGTTAGGCCCTTTTTCCGCGACCACTTCGCGCGGCTCGACCGCCAAATCGTGCTCATCGACGTGCTCGCGGCGATCAACGGCGGCTCAGAAGCGGTCGCCGATCTCGAACGCGCCATGACCGAGATTCTCGAATGCTACCGGACGGGCGCCAACAGCCTGTGGTCGAGTCTGTTCGCGCCGCGGATCGATCGCATCGTGCTCGCCGCCACGAAGGCGGACCACTTGCATCATGAGAGCCACGACAGACTGGAAGCCATTCTCGCGCTGCTCACCGGCAAGGCGATAGCCGAGGCGCGCTATGCCGGCGCCGACATTAAGGTGCTGGCGCTTGCCGCCGTCCGCGCCACGCGCGAGGGCGGGGCAAAGCGCAACGGCGAGACCTTGCCCTGCATCGTCGGCTACCCGCTTCCCGGCGAGACGATCGGCCGCCGCACCTTCGACGGCGACGAGGCCTTCGCCATCTTTCCCGGCGACTTGCCCGCCGACCCCGAAGCCGCCCTGAAGGGCTGGCAGACCGAGCACGGCGAGATGCGCTTCGTGCGCTTCAGGCCGCCCGATCCCGTGAAGCTTCCTTCCGGCTGCTTTGCACCGTTCCCAAATATTCGCCTTGACCGTGCCATCCAGGCGCTGATCGGAGACCATCTCGAATGACCAAGCAGCGCCGGAAGCCGACCGTATTCCGCGTGGAGGACGTGGAGGTCTTCGAGCCGCCTGAGCTCGCGCCGATTGCGGCGGAGCCGGCATCCTTGCCGGCGCCTCGCCTGCGCGCGCTCCCCAATCTGCGGCGAGGGCTTCGCTGGGGCAGCATCCTGCTCGGCGCACTCGGCAGCCTCGTGGGCTTGATCGCCTCGCTCTGGCTCTATGACTGGGTGCTGTCGCTGATCGCCCGGGAGGATTGGGTCGGTTGGGCGGCGGTGACGCTGGTTGGCATCGTCATCGTCGCGCTCCTCATGATCGTCCTGCGAGAGGCGGTCGGGCTCGTGCGGCTTGGCCGGTTAGGCAAAATCCGGCACGAGGCGGACAGCGCCGCGCGCCAGAACGACAAAGCGCTCGCCATCGACGTCACGCGGCGCCTCAAGCGCTTCTATGTCGGACGCGAGGATCTGGCCTGGGGCCTCCAGCGTCTCGCCGAGCATGAGCGCGACATCATGAATGCCGGCGAGCTGTTGCGGCTCGACGAGCGCAACCTGATCGCCCCGCTCGATCCGATCGCACGCAACGTCGTCGCCGCAGCCGCGAAGCGCGTGTCGGTGGTCACTGCGGTCAGCCCGAATGCCGTCATCGACATGATGTTCGTGGCCGCGCAGAACCTGCGCATGCTGCGCAAGCTCGCGACGCTTTACGGCGCGCGGCCCGGCACACTGTCGCTGCTGAAGCTCGCGCGCATGGTGGTGACCCATATCGTGCTGACCGGCGGCATCGCGCTCGGCGACGACGTCATCCAGCAACTGATCGGTCACGGACTGACGGCAAAATTGTCGGCGCGGCTCGGCGAGGGCCTGTTCAACGGCGCGCTCACCACGCGCATCGGCATCGCCGCGATCGATGTGTGCCGTCCGCTGCCCTATATCGAAGCTCAAAGGCCGCGGTTCCGCGAGCTCATCGCCGAGATTGCCGGTATGCGTTGACCGGCTGCTCAGCCCATGAGCTGGCAGCCATCCACCGCCACTTTCTGCGAGCGGCCGTCATCGAACTTCAACGTGAGCGTGATCTCGTCGGCGCAGGCAAGACCCCCGGCGCTCACACGGAAGCCGGTGGCCTTGTCGCTGGAAGCTTGTTGCTGGGGAAGGATGGCGGGGCTGTTGAAATCGTAGTCGACGCCCACGAGACGCTGCTTCATCGCCGCGGGAGGCTCAAGCCAGAGCTCGAAATGAAGGAGCGGCCGTTTGCGGTCCTCGCCCTTGATCTCGGTGACCTTCGACTTCACCCAGCGTTCGACGTCGGCGCTTGCCGGCAAGCCCTGTAGCGGCGCGCGTCCGAGGGCCGCATTCTTCGCTCCGTCACCGGCCTCCGCCGGCTGCATGCGCGGCGGCAGGGCCTCGAATGGAACGGGCTCCACCGCGTCCCAGGGAAGCACCTCGCTCGCCTTGGAGAAGGCGGCGAAGGCCTTCCGCTCGCTATCCTTCTTGGGCGCGGGATCGCGCAGGAGCTCTTGGGGAATCTCGCTCAAGCCGTCGAGGTTCGGGATGGCTTTGGCTTTGGCCGTGGGCGTGGCTGAAGGCGCGGGCGGCAACTCTGTAGCGTGAGGCGTTGGCTTCGGCGCGTTAGCCCGCTCGATCCGTGCCTCTTCCGCGGCGTCAAGCTTGGCGACCACGGTCTCGCCGCCCAATGCGTCGCGCGCGGGGACTTGCGCCCGTTCGTCGGTGCTGCCGGAGACACCCCAGGCCGCGATCGTCCACCCGCCGAAAGCCAACAGCGCCCCGATGAGGATGACACCCGCAACCCACGCAACACCGACCGTGCGGGTACCTCTGAGGGCGCCCAAGGCACGCATGATACCTATCCGCAAGAATGATACCTATATCCGCAAGAATCGAATGAACCGCAGAATTCCCCCCTCACGAAGCCCTTAGCATACCTCCCTTCGCCGCCGAGGGGAACGCCCGGCCGCTTCGGACTCCCGCCGGAATCGCCAGCGTTGCTGGGACAGGGCGGCTGCGGCAACGGGCCACACAAGCCGTTGTCGTCTCAATCGGTCGGATCCGTTTTCCGCGAGCGGTGGATAATGGGGATAAGCGAATCGCCCGCGCTGCGACTGGGGCCTGGCCATGTATGCTTTTGCCTGTGAGTTGACCCGACTGTGGAAGGCGTCAGCGGAGAAATCCGAGGGCTCCGGGAAGTGGTCGGAGGCTCACAGGGCAAGGCAAGCCCAGGTCGCCCATTGCCATGGGCGGCTGAAGGCGCCGGGATAGGATACGCGAAGTGCCACGGTCTGCCGGCTTAGCCGCAGTACCGTGCGGGGAAGCCGACAGGGTGCTTCGCGCGATCGATCCCAACGCCGAGCGGTTTCGGCTTGGCCAAGGCTGGAGCCACGTCGTAGCAACGCGACGCTAAACAAGGACCGTGGTCGGTCACGCTGCCGCTTTGTGGGAGACCACGAGGCAGTGCGCATGACCAGAGACCGAAAGGTCTCGCGGCGCCGATCTGATCGTCCCGAACGGGCGTGAGGCTCGACATCGCACAGGGAGGCGGGGCCCAAAAGCTCCGCCTTTCCTTTTTATGCGCTTCCCTCAATATCCCCCTCACCCCTTTAGCGGCCGGCTAGCGACCGATAAGATCGCCGTCGCCATGGATAGAATCCTACGGAAGATAACGGTCCTCGCGGCGCTCGCCGCCATCGCCCTCGCGGCACTGACCGGTTGCGGCGCGGCGCAGCGCTTGAAAGGCTCCGACGATGGCGCCGACAGCGACGTCGAGGCGCGGAACGTGAAGTCCGACGATCCTCTGGCCCGGCCGATCCAGGTCGCGTGGACATCGGCGCGCGCCACGCGCTGCGGCTTCATCTTCAGCCCCGAGCAATTGAGGGCGAACTACCTGGCGGCGGAAGCGCAGACCGATATCGCGCCAATGCAGATGCAGAAGATCGAAAAGGCCTACGACTATACGCGCGAGTCGGTGCTGGCGACGATCGAGGGTGATCAGGGCTACTGTAACAAGGAACGGACCGACGCGATCAGGATCGATCTCAACCGCTATCTCGCCGGCGACTACACGCCCTCGGCGCGATTGGCTCGCTGAGTTTTGGAGTCGAGAGGCGCAGGCACTTACAAGGGACGGCCCGATGGCGCCGGGGCCACCGGAACCGAGACTGGCGGCGGCAGCCGGTCGAGCTTGATCTTGGTCGCAAGCCGCATGAGCAATTTGTCCTCCGCCTGTCCGGCAAGCAAGTAGCTGAGGCCGTCCTCGGCCCAGCTTACGCCGCCGATCGAACCGTGGCGCTCGTGCGTCAGCGTGGCGATCCCCTCGCCTTTGCGAACATAGAGCGCTAAAGGCGCGCCGCGCTCGCCGAGATACAGGATCTGCACGAGGGGCTCGGCGCCGTCGCGCAAGATCTGCGCGCGAACGAAGTTGAACCCTTGCGGCCCAAGATCCGTGATCTTCAGATCCTGGCCCAACGCCCGCGCGAGCGAGACGAAGTCGCGATTGCCCTGACTCTCGAGGCCGACCTCCACGCTCGCTCGATCGAGCAATGCATGAGCGCGCGCCACCCGCTCCTGCCAGCGGTCCGGCACAACGTCCACGATTTGCATTGGCGCGGCCTCAAGCTCCTGGGTGAGCCCGTAAACTGGCAGCGGCCAGCCGAAGCCAGCGATCGACAGCATAAGGCCACCCGCAACGCAGAGGCTTGCAAGAGCGATCGCCGCTACGCGCCACAGGCGCGACACGCCAGCATGGTGCTGTGCCGACACGGCCGAGATTTCGGCTTCCTCTCCGGCAAGGATAGCCTCGAAGGCCGCTTCGAGCCGCCTATGCGCCTGCTTCAGCGCATCGACCCGGCGGGCGATGACGTCGTCCTGCTCGAGAACCTTCTCGACCGCGCGTGTCTGCTTTCGCGCGAGTTGGCCGTCAACATAAGCCACGAGCAATTCGTCGCTGAGTTCGGTCATCACGATCCTCTGTCGGGATAGAGAGCTTCCACAGTGGCGCCCGCCCTCGCCTCCGAGCGCTGGCTCAGTCGGTCGGCGAGCGCGGCGCTCGTGCGGATGAGACGCCCTGCGAGAGTC
>JBOHJE010000171.1:0-11108 GCA_050728375.1 Methyloceanibacter sp. | reverse complement strand
TGACGGTGCCGCGCGAACCACCGGTAACCAAAGCAACCTTGCCTGTGAGTTTCTTGGACATGAGTATCTCCCGTTCGATGAATTATTTATCTAGCGCTACATATGTGTGCCTGGACCGGGAGTGTCAAGAGGTTTATATAGTGAACACTACAAAGTTTGGAAATGATAGGGGTCACCACGAAAGGATAAGGCCAATGTCGATCGGCCGCCCCCGCACCTTCGATAAGGATCAGGCGCTCGACCGGGCGCTCGAGGTCTTCTGGCGCAAGGGCTACGAAGGCGCGACGATCTGCGACCTGACGGCGGCCATGGGCATCAATCCGCCGAGCCTCTATGCGGCTTTCGGCAACAAGGAAGCCCTATTCCGGCGGGCACTCGACCGCTACGAGGCCAAACACGAGGCGACCTGGCACGAGGCTCTGACGGCGCCGACTGGCTACGAGGCCGTGCAGCGGCTGCTCAAGGGGACGGCCGCCTCGCTCGGCGATACGAGCAAGCCGAGGGGCTGCCTCATGGTGCAAGCCGCGCTTTGCGGCGGCGAATGCGATGCCGTGGCCAAAGAGCTGGCGGCCCGCCGCGAAGCCAGTATGGCGCTTATTCGCGATCGGCTTAAGCGGGCCAAGCGCGAGGGCGATCTCCCCCCGGACGCGAATGCCGCGACGCTCGCGAGGTTCGTGACGACGGTCATTCACGGCATGGCGGTGCAGGCTGTAAGCGGAGCCGGCCGAAAAGAACTGGAACGGGTGGCTGATACCGCTCTGCGGGCGTGGCCGAAATGAGATAAGTTGGTAACGCGCTTACGCTAGGCTCGGCCTGTCTCATCTCGTGATCTGCCGCGGGGTTTCCCATGAAGACCGCGTTCGTTGCCGCCTTTGGATTGCTGCTTTCCCTAATGCCCGCTCTCGCAGAGCCGGCGGCCGAGCAAGACGGCCCGCTGTCGCCCTGCGTGCAAGGCGGCGGCAGCGACGGGGGTGGGGAGACCCAGTCCGGTCCTCCCTGGGGCGTCGTCATCGCGACAGCCTTCACCAAGCAGCAGGCGCTCGACGAATTCTCTCAAGCCAAGAAGGAGCACGGCGATGTGCTTGGCGACAACGAGCCGATTCTGGTCGAGCAGTGCGATCTCAACATGGGCACCGATCTGCAATATTCTGCCCGCGTGGGAATGGAAAGCCGCGACGCCGCCGATGAATTGTGCGCGAAGCTTCGATCGGCCGGCGGCGCCTGCGTCGTCATGAAGAACTGACTCGCAGCGTTCGAGCTTCGGTTAACGGCATGGCCGACTATGGCGGCATGACGCGGGTCTTATGGGCTGTCGCCGGACTCACTTGCCTTGTCCTTGTGGCCAACGCTGCGCAGGGCGCCGATGCGTTCAAGATCACCGGCGTTGCCGCCGGCCTCAAGGCCGCCGGACTAGCGGCCGCGGGGCCCAAGCCCTTCGTCGATATCGTTTGCCCGTTGATGCAGCAGCAGGCCGAGGCGAGAGGGCTGCCGCCGATGCCCTTCGTGCGGCTCATCTGGCGCGAGAGCCGCTTTAATCCGCAAGCGGTGAGCCCGAAAGGCGCCCAAGGCATCGCCCAGTTCATGCCGGGCACTGCCGACGATCGGGGTCTCGACGATCCGTTCGAGCCGCAATCGGCGATCATGCATTCCGCGAGCCTGCTTTCCGACCTCAAGCGCGAGTTCGGCAATTTTGGCTTGGCTGCCGCTGCCTACAACGCGGGCGAGGAGCGGGTGAGGGGGTGGCTCGCAGGCAATGGCGGGCTGCCGGGCGAGACGCGCGCCTATGTCCTGTTTGTCACAGGCCGACTCGCCGAGGACTGGAAGCTGCCCGAGACCGAGCTGCCCGACGCGCTCAAGACCGAGGGAAATTCCGTGCAGGAGTCCTGCCGCAAGCTCGCGCCGCTCGTCGTGCGGGCCGTCTACGAGACCGAACCGCTCACCACCAGCGGCGCCTGGCGGCCGTGGGGCGCGCATGTTTCGAGCGCGTTTTCGAAAGCCAAGGCGCTCTCGATGTTCGCGCGGATGAGCCGCGAGCACACATCCATTCTGGCCGACCGGGAGCCGTTCGTGACCCCTGCGCGCAATCTTAGCCGCGGGCGCCGCGCGCTCTACCAGGTTCAGATCGGCGCCGACAGCCGGGCCGACGCCACCAAGATCTGCGCGCAGCTCAGGGCCGAGGGCGGCGCCTGCATCGTGCAGAAGAACTGACCCCCTGCGGCGCCCCATTCGTCATGGCTACTAAGGCCGGCAGACGAAATCGAAGGAGAGGCGCTAGAACGCGATGCTGGCACTCGCCCAGAACGTTCCGTCGCGCTCGAGCTGATAGCCGTTCGGGTCATCCTCGATCGGCTGGAGCCATTCAGCGCTGAGCCGCAAGCCCTTGAGCGCCCCGCTCGGCACGACCGTATTCACGCCGAAGCCGATGTCCCAGAAGCGGCCGCCATAGTTGAACTGCAAGTCCGTCGGGCTGGAGTGGTTATGCGGCCCGTTGTAGTGCCCCTCGACGTTACCCTGCTCGGTGTAAAGGCCCCGCACGGAGGCGGAGATCCAGGCGGCGATAGCTGGCCCAACCGGTGGCTTGAACGACATTGCCGAGCCGGTAGCCGGACTCATTCTCTTCCTCCATGCGCACGATGCCGAGGACCTGCGCGCCCCAGGTGAGCCGATCGGCGCGGCCGGTGTAGGTGATGCTCGGCATGAAGTCCCAGGTGCCGGAGCCGATCTGCATGCCGTAATGGGTGAAGGCCCTGTTCATCTTGGTGTCGACCGGGCCGGTCGGCGCACTGAACATGGGGCTGATGTGGAGGTGATAGCCCGGCCCCTCGGCTAGTTTCAGCTCGGGACCGAAGATCGTATCGCCGAAGGCTTCGGCGCCGTGGGAATGCGGTCCGGCATGCATGGTCTGTCCGCCATGGCCCTCTTCTTGGCCGTCTTCGTGCTCCTCGCCGTGACCACCGCCATGGCCCATGCCTCTGAGCGGCACCATGGTAATGTCGTGGCTCATCCACATCGGCATCACCATCAACGTCATCCAGTTGGTCGGCGCATACATGATGTCAAGCATGTGCATCTTCATGGTCATCTCGCTGGCTTTCATGGAGCAGGTATGCGGCGAGCAGCCCTTGTTCATGATGACGTGGTCGTCGACGGCCTGAGAGCCGTGCAACGTGCCTCCGTCGGCCGTGGTGTAGGCGTAGCGGTAGCCGACCATGAAGCCGCCGGCGGCGTGCATGTGGTCGAACATGACGCCAGCCGGCGCATGCTGGTCCGCCAAAGGCCCCGACCCGGATGCCGGATCGGCGCGAGTGGTGTCAGGAAACGTCGCGAGTGCAGCCCCGAGGCATAAGACAAGCGCCGGCAGCCCGGCGCACGAGTTTGAAAGACGCATGATTTGAGCCCCCGCTCACACGGGCTCCGGAGAGTGGCCGGATGCCCTCAGACAATGGGATGGATTGGCAACTTGCGCGCTGCTCAAGCGCACCTTCCGAACGCAATCGCGGTCGAAGGGCGTGGCTGCGCTCGTAATCTAGGCGAAGGGGGGTGCCCGCGGCTCCGCGGAAAAGACGTGCGCGGATTTCAGGACCGGCTCGGCCGGCTCTGGCGCCACGGCGGCGACGATCGGCGATGAAGGCAATTGAACGCGCGCCAATGCCGGCAGGATTCCGCCGCAAGAACTGCCGCAGCCTTGCCTGCATGCCATGACGCAGTGCTGGCAGTCCGGAGTCTGGTGGCTCGGCGCCGGTGCGTTTGGAACGACGGCCACGCCGCGCGAAGTGCAGAGAACGGCGTCCCCCGCGCTCGACGTCATTGCCGCGGCGTTAAGCCCGGCGGTGAACGAGAAGGTCAGGGCCTGAAGCAGGATCGCCCAGACAACGAACAGATCGATAACGTCCTTTTCCCTGCGCAACCAACCCATTGAAGAGTCTGTACGGCGCGCGCCCAATTCTGTCAAAGCTTCGCTGTGGCCCGAATGTCTCAGCGCGCTCATGCGGCCGCTGGTATAAGGTCCCGTCTCGAACGATACCCCAGCTTCCAGCGATCGGACCTGAGGCCGATGCTCACCGTCTATGAACTGCGCGAGGGGCAGCTCAAGCCTCAGCCTGGCAAGACCAAAATCACCAAGGACACCGTGTGGATCGATCTTCTCAATCCGACCGAGGCGGAGGAGGACGAGGTCGAGAACTCCCTCCAGATCAATGTGCCGACGCGCGAGGAACAGCAGGAGATCGAGGTCTCGAGCCGGCTCTATCAGGAGAACGGCGCCTATTTCATGACGGCCACCGTGGTCTATCACATGGATCAGACCGAGCCGGCCATGACGCCGGTCAGCTTCATTCTCGCTGGCAAGCGGCTCATCACCGTCCGCTATGCTGAGCCGCGCGCCTTCGCTCTCTACGCCGCCCGCTGCAATAGATCGGAGCCCGATCTCAGCAACGGCGGCGCCATTCTCATCGGTCTGATCGAAACGATCGTCGACCGGCTGGCAGATTTCATCGAACGGTTACAGAGCGAGGTCGATCAGCTTTCCCACTCGATCTTCGAGATCAAGGGTGGCTCGGCCTCGCGGCAACGGCGCTTCGACGTGATGCTGCGTTCGATCGGACGCCAAGGGGAGATCACCTCTAAGGCGCGCGAAAGCGCTCATTCGCTGGGACGGCTGCTCACCTTTTTGGCCTACGCGGCGGGTGAGCGGAACCAAGCCAAGCCGTTGCAGGTCCGCATCCGCACGGCGGCGCGCGACGTGGCGTCGCTAACCGACCACGTCACCTTCCTGTCGAGCAAGATCATCTTTCTTCTCGATGCCACGCTCGGCATGATCAACATCCAGCAGGCCGATATCATCAAGATCGTGTCGGTGGCCGCCGTCGTATTTCTGCCGCCGACCCTGATCGCGTCGATCTACGGCATGAACTTCCATAGCATGCCCGAGCTCGACTGGATGTTCGGCTATCCGCTTGCTCTGGTTTTGATGGTTCTCTCGGCAGTGCTTCCTTATCTCTATTTCAAACGCAAAGGCTGGCTATAGCCCTTGGGGGTTGCGCGGACGCTTGCGCCCCGCCACATTGGATAGGGGCGCCGCATGGCGCAAAGAAATGAGACCCCGAGGGATAGGGGCGCCGCATGGCGCAAAGAAATGAGACCCCGAGACCCCCAAGACCCTCGATAAGGAGGCAGGATGTCCCAGTTCATCGCATTCAGTTTTGTCGGCGCCTTCCTGGCCGCCGTCCTCTTCACGCCCATGCCGTCTTATGCCGGGCCCGTCGGCCCTGCCGCGTATCCGGTCGATGCGTCGATGGCGCAGGACGTTGGCTACTACAAGAAGCGCCGTTGGTGGCGCGCCTGGGACGATGAGTACGATGGCAACGCGCGCGTCCGCGCGCCGACCACGTCCGTTGATACCAACAACGCCAACACAGATGTCGAAGCGCCGTTCACATCGGTCCGCAAAAGTCCGCGCGGGACATGGGTGAGGGCGCCTTTCGTCAATCTGTTCGTGCCGAGGGACTAGCCCCCGGGCGAATGCCGAACCAACCGCATGGCCGGGCCTTCCCCGGCCATGCGCGTTTTCGCGTTTGGCGCCTCCCGACTAGTGCCCTGAGCTTGCCGCGTGCTACCGAGAGCGACGGAGTCGGATAACATGGCCGTGGCGCAGCTCATTCAAGTGGCGGTGTTTCTCGCGGCGGCCGCCATTGCTGCGCCGCTCGGCCGCGCCCTCGGCGTCGGCGCCGTGCTCGGCTATCTCGGCGCCGGGATCATAATCGGGCCCTATGTCCTCGGTCCGCTCTACGCCCTCAACGACGTCGACAAGCTACTCCATTTCGGAGAGTTCGGCGTCGTGCTCCTGCTTTTCGTGATCGGGCTCGAGCTTCGTCCTGTGCGCCTGTGGGCACTGCGCTCGGCGATCTTCGGCCTGGGCACCGCGCAGCTCGGCGCCACCTCGATCCTGCTTGCCACCATCGGCGCCGCGATCGGACTCGCCTTGGGACCGGCGCTGTTCATCGGCCTTGCCCTGTCGTTGTCCTCAACGGCGTTTGCGCTCCAGGTGCTCGAGGAGAAGGGCGAGCTCACCACGCGTCACGGCCGGCTTGCCTTCTCGGTGCTGCTGTTCCAAGACCTCGCCGCCATCCCCCTCATCGCGCTGGTACCGCTATTCGCCTTCGGCGGGGGCGAGGCGCGCATGGATTTCGGCAGCGCCGGCATTGCCATCCTGACAATTCTCGGTGTGATCGTGCTCGGGCGCTTGCTGCTCAGCCGGCTCTACCGCCTGGTGGCGGCAACGGGCGTGCGCGAGGCCATGACCGCGAGCGCGCTTTTGACCGTGGTGGGTGTGGCCATCATCATGGAGCAGGTCGGCCTGTCGGCGGCGCTTGGCTCGTTTATCGCGGGTGCGCTTCTCGCCGACTCGGAATTCCGGCATCAGATCGAGGCCGACATCGCCCCTTTCGAAGGACTGCTGCTCGCCGTCTTCTTCATCGCCGTCGGCATGTCGATCGATCTTAGCGTGGTGGTCACGCGTCCGATCGAGCTGCTCGCAATCGTCGCGGGTCTCGTGGCCATCAAAGCCGGGATCCTCTACCTGCTCGGCCGCTGGTGGGGATTGCCCGGCGCGGGCGCAAGGCGGCTCGGTCTTGTGCTCAGCCAGGGCGGCGAGTTCGCCTTCGTGCTGTTCGCCGCGGGTTTCGTCGACGGAGTTCTCGACGCGCAGACGGCGAGCCTGCTCACGCTTGCGGTGACGCTGTCGATGGCGGCGACGCCGTTCCTGTTGTTGATCGACGACGCGGTGCTAAGGGCCGCGACGTCCACGGCACCCGAGTACGAGATTCCACCGGAGGGCGACCGACACGTCATCATCGCCGGGTTCGGGCGCTTCGGGCAGATTGTCGCTCGCGTGCTGCGCGCCCGCCACATCCCGTTCACCGCGCTGGACAGTAGCATCGCGCAGGTGGATTTCGTGAAACGCTTCGGCGCCCAGATCTATTACGGCGACGCGGGCCGGCTCGACATCCTGCGCGCCGCGGGAGCGCAGAAGGCCCTGGCCTTCGTCCTCGCCATCGACAATGTGGACGCCTCGGTCAGGGTCGCCGAGATCGTCCGCAAGCATTTTCCCGATTTGCCGATCTATGCACGCGCCCGCGACCGCATTCATGTGCACCGGCTCATGGATCTCGGCGTCACCATCATCGAGCGCGAGACGTTTCTCTCGGCGCTCGAGCTCACCAATCGGCTGCTCCGCGGCCTCGGACTGAAGCCCGACGAAGTGAAGCGGCTCATCGCGACGTTCAAGCGCCATGACGAAAAGCGTCTGTTCGACGATTACAAATATTACACGGACTTGGAGAAGCTCCGCGCCAATGCGCTCACGGCGGCCGTCGAGCTTGAGGAGCTGTTCGCCAAGGACGTGGAGGAATTGCCGGCCGAGGATGGCCTCCCCAGTCCTGCCGAACAAGTCACCGCTGCGCGGCAAGATGGCTAAGGATGATGCGGTTCAGCTCGGCCGGGTGGGTGAACGGACTCATGTGTCCCGCGCCTTTGAGGGTTTCCACCCGCGCGTTCGGTAGCGCGCCGGCGAGCAGCTCGACGACCGCGCGCGTCGGCGCGCGTGTCTTGCTCCCCACGATCAACAGGGTTGGCGCCTCGATAGCGGCGTAGTCCTTCAGCGACGTCGGCGCGTCGATGGCGATCGAGAACTCGAGCGCCACCTTAGGGATCGTTGCGGCGATGGCGGTCTTGAACCGCTCCGGCGACAGCCACCAGCGCCAACGGCCGAGCCAATAGCTCATGAAGGCCGCGGCGGCCTTCCGGTCATCGCCCTTCGCAACGGGATCGAGCACCGCCACGCCGAGGCGCTCCACGTCCTTCCATTCGGGACGCTGCTCGGTGCGGAGGAGATGGAAGGAGACAGGCTCGACCAGCGTCAGGCTCTTGACGCGCTTCCCGAGCCTGCGCGCGGCCTCTAGCGCGAGCGCGCCGCCATAGGAGTGGCCGACGAAGTGGAGCGAAGCTTTGGTCTTCTTCGCGAGCCCCAGAAGGACATCAATATCGGCTGCGATGCTGAAAGGCTTGTCCACGGGCCACGGGTCTGATTGGCCGTAGCCGATGAAGTCCGGCGCGAGCACTCGCCAATCCGCCTTCAGCGTCTCGATCAGGGGCAGCCACTCCTTGTGGGAGGCGCTCGAGCAATGACCGACGACGACGCACGGTCCTTTGCCCTCATCGAGATAGGCGACCTCGATCCCGCTGACGGTCAGAAGCTCCAAGTCGCGTGAACCCCCTCACCAGGCTCTCCGCTTGGCGGCGAGCCATCCTCTCCCGCGAGGAGAGAGGGAATGGCGCCTGCTGCGGCGACACATCGACCCTCTCCCCTTGTGGGAGAGGGAGGGACCCAACGCCGTGAGGCGGTGGGAACGTGAGGGGTAGTGGCTGGCGCCCGACCTGGCAATGAACTTGAACGGGAGCCCAATTTCGGCAGGGGCGATCGACCGGCTATTCCGCAGGCTCGAGCTGAGCGGTCTGCGCGGCTTTCTGCACCGCCTTCTGCACTTTCTCGAAGGCGCGGACCTCGATCTGGCGGATGCGTTCACGACTCACGCCGAACTCGGTCGACAGCTCTTCCAGCGTGAGCGGGTCCTCGGCGAGCCGCCGCGCCTCGAACACGCGCCGCTCGCGCTCGTTCAGGCCCTCGAGAGCGTGGTTCAGCATGTCGCGGCGCTGATCGCGTTCCTCGGATTCGGCAAGCGCCGTCTCCTGATCGACCGTTTCGTCGACCAGCCAGTCCATCCACTCGCCGCTCTCGGCGTCGTTACGCACGGGCGCATTGAGCGACGAGTCGCCGGCCAGGCGCCGGTTCATGGAGACGACGTCCTCCTCGCTCACGCCGAGCCTGGTCGCGATCTTCTTCACCTGGTCGGGATGCAAGTCGCCCTCTTCGAGCGCCTTGAGCTGACCCTTGATCTTGCGCAGGTTGAAGAAGAGCTTCTTCTGGGCGGCGGTGGTGCCCATCTTCACGAGGCTCCACGAGCGCAGGATGTATTCCTGGATCGCCGCCCTGATCCACCACATGGCGTAGGTGGCGAGCCGGAAGCCCTTGTCGGGATCGAAGCGCTTCACCGCCTGCATCAGGCCGACATTGCCTTCGGAGATCACCTCGCCGACGGGCAGGCCGTAGCCGCGATAGCCCATGGCAATGCGCGCCACGAGACGCAGATGCGACGTCACGAGCTGATGCGCCGCGTCGCGGTCGCCATGCTCGCGCCAGCTCTTCGCCAGCATGTACTCCTGCTGCGGCTCGAGCATCGGAAACTGTCTGATTTCTTCGAGATAGCGTGTCAGTCCACCATGCGCGCTGACACTCGGCAAACTTCTGGCAACCATGAGAGCCCGTCTCCTTGCGACCCCCCCGGGGTACGCAATCTTCCCTTAAACTCCCCCCGGCGACCCTCCTCTATAAAGACATTGTAGCGCTTATTAAAGACTGGGGCGCGATCACAGTTCCTTGAATGTATCCGCAATCTCCGCGAGTTCGCGCGGAAGCGCAGAATTAAAGTCCAGTAGGGTCCCGCTCTTGGGATGCACGAAGGCAAGCTTCGCCGCGTGCAGCGCCTGCCGATCGAGCTGGGCGACTTTGTTCCGCAACGGTTCGGGAAGCTTGCGCAGTTTTGTCTTGAATCCCTGGCCGTAGAGCGGATCGCCGATCAGCGGGTGACCAATGTGGGCCAGATGCACCCGCACCTGGTGGGTGCGTCCGGTCTCGAGCCGGCATTCGAGCAGCGAAACTATCGGCGCCTCGTTTCCTTCGCCGCCGAAGGTCTCGAGCACGCGCCAATGAGTCACAGCCTCGCGTCCTTTGCCCGGCAGCACCGCCATCTTGGTGCGGCTGGCGGGGTGGCGGCCCAAGGGTGCGTCGATGCGGCCGTGCGGGCGCGGCGGCACGCCCCAGACGAGCGCAAGGTAGCCGCGTTCGAGCTCGCCGGTCCGGCCATGGTCGGCGAACTGCTCGGCGAGCGCGCGGTGGGCTTGGTCGGTCTTGGCGATGACCATGAGGCCGCTTGTGTTCTGATCGAGACGGTGGACGATGCCGGGTCGCGCGACGCCGCCGATGCCGGATAGGCTCTTGCCGCAATGGGCGATGAGCGCATTGACGAGCGTGCCTTCGGGTTGGCCCGCGCCGGGATGCACGACGAGGCCAGCAGGCTTATCGATGACGATCAGCGAGTCGTCCTCATAGACGATTTCGAGCGGGATCGCCTCGCCCTTCAGCGCGGCCTCGACTGCCTCGGGTACGGCGATCTCGAAGCAGTCGCTTGGTTTGACCCTGTATTTGACGTCTTCTATGGTCGCGCCGCTCAAGGTTACTTGGCCGTCCTTGATCAGGGCCTGGACGCGTGTGCGGCTCAATTGCGGTAGGCGGACGCTCAGGAAGCGATCGAGCCTTTGGCCGTCGTCACTCGGCTCCGCCTCGGCGGTGAGACGTTCCACCACCGGCGGCGGCTTAGCATGGGAGGTTTTGCGGGTGGCTGGCATCGGCTTTCACAGGGATCTCCGGGCCATGACGGCGGCGAGCGAGCCAGACAATACTCCACTCCCCGGCACGGTCTTCACCCCGCGTCAGGTGCGGGCGCTCAAGATCGCCGTCATCGTGATGGGTATTCTTCTGGTCGGCGGCTTCGCCTTCGTGATCGCGGTCATCGTGTATCAGGCTTCGCGGGTTGGGCAAGCGAGCAGTCCGGCGTCCATCGAGCAGGGCGAGGCCGAGCTGGCGATCCCGTCCGGCGCGACGGTCACCTCGCTCGCCCTCGACGGCGACAGGCTCGCCCTGCAGCTCAATTCGAGCGCCGGACCGGAGATCGTGGTGATCGACATCACCACCGGCAAGGTGATCAGCCGCATCAGCCTGAAGCCGCGCTAGCGGCCGACCGTTGTGCTTCCAGTTGCGCCCGGAGCACGAAGTGCTTGGAGGAATCGCCAATCCGCCGATAAGGCTTGATCCCTTTCGGCGCGCCACGATATAGGTTTGGACCTGTCTCGGCCCAACGCCCCGTTCGTCTAGTGGCCTAGGACGCTGGCCTCTCACGCCGGAAACAGGGGTTCGAAACCCCTACGGGGCGCCA
>JBOHJE010000170.1:0-49073 GCA_050728375.1 Methyloceanibacter sp. | reverse complement strand
GTTCCTGACCGCGTGGGTGACGCTGTCGCCCGCGCGAAAGTCGACCGAGAGATCTTCGACCGAGATAAGGGGATTGGTTGCCATGTATCAGCCCTTGCCTGGCGCGTCGGCACAGGCGCCGCGCTCGACCTCGACGGTAGCATGGTCGAGTCCGAAACGGCTCTTGAGCCGCGCCTTGATGCTTTTCACTAGCCGGTCGGAATCCTCCAGGTCGCCGATCTCGGCGTGCAGCGTCACCATGCGCCGGCGCTGCGTAATCGACCAGACATGGACGTGGTGCACGCTCTCGACTCCCTCGATGCTCGCCACGAGGTCGGGGCCGATCTCGCGCGTGTCGAGCTCCCGAGGCGCGCCTTCGAGAAGGATGTGGGCCGAGGCCGCCCCGACCCGCCAACCGCTCCGCACGATGATGGCCGCGACGAGCACCGACAGCAGGGCATCGATCGGCATCCAGCCCGTGAGCAGGATTACACCGCCCGCCAGGAGCGCCGCCATCGAGCCTAGCAGGTCGCCGAGCACGTGGATGGCTGCGCCGCGCACATTGAGGTTCTCACGGTCGGCGCCGCGCAACAGCCAGAAGGCCGCGACGTTCACCAGCATCCCGAGCACCGCGATCGCCACCATGATCCTGCCTGAAACCTGCTGCGGTGCCATTAATCGCTCGACAGCCTCGTAGACGATCCAAGCAGCGATGGCGAACAGCGCGAGCCCGTTGGAGAAGGCGATCAGCACCTGGAAGCGGTCAAAACCGTAGGTACGCTTCCAGTCGGCGGGCCGTCGCGACAGCCTGAAGCCGAACCAGGCCAGCGCCAGCGAGGCGAAGTCGGTGAGCATGTGCCCGGCGTCGGCCAGGAGCGCCAGCGAGTCGGCCACGATGCCACCCACCACCTCGGCGAGCATGAAGCCGCCCGTGATCAGGGCGGCGAGACCCATGCGCCATTCGTTGTTGGCGTCGGCCTCGGTCGGTCCATGGCTATGCTGGTGGGAGTGACCGCCGTGCATCGCCTTAGGCCATGGTCTTGCGGGGGTCGAGGGCGTCGCGCACGGCCTCGCCGACAAAAATCAGCAGGCTAAGCATGATGGCGATGACGAAGAACGCGGTCAGGCCGAGCCAGGGCGCCTGGAGGTTGTCCTTGCCTTGGGCAAGCAGCTCGCCGAGCGACGGCGATCCAGGCGGTAGGCCGAAGCCGAGGAAGTCGAGCGAGGTCAGTGTCGTGATGGAGCCGTTCAGGATGAAGGGCATGAAGGTCAGCGTCGCCACCATGGCGTTCGGCAGCAGATGCTTGAAGATGATCTTGATGTTCGACAGGCCGAGCGCGCGTGCCGCGGTCACATATTCCAAGTTCCGGGCGCGCAGGAATTCGGCGCGCACCACGCCAACCAGCGCGACCCAAGAGAAGGCGAGCAGGATGCCGAGCAGAATCCAGAAATTCGGCTCGATCACCGCCGCCACGATAATCAATAGATAGAGCTGCGGCACGCTGGTCCAGATCTCGATGAAGCGCTGGAACAGAAGATCGGTCCAGCCGCCGAAATAGCCTTGCACCGCGCCGGCCGCGACGCCGATGATCGAGGAGAAGATCGTGAGCACCAAGCCGAAGAGTACCGAGAGGCGGAAGCCGTAGATGATACGGGCGATGACGTCGCGCCCCTGGTCGTCGGTGCCGAGCCAGTTCCATTCGAGGCTGTCATCGCAGGGGTGGAAGCCCCGCTCTACCGCGAGCTTGCAGTCTTCCGCCGTGAGCTGCCAGGTCGGCTTCACCGGGAAGGCCATCGGGGGATTCTTGTTCTGGGTGTTGTAGGAGAAGCGGATCGGCGGCCAGACGGCCCAGCCGCCGCCATCGGATATCAGATCGTGCACTGCCGGATCGCGGTAGTCGGCTTCAGTCTCGAAGATGCCGCCGAACGCGGTCTCGGGGTAGGACTGGAAGATCGGCCAATAATACGCGCTGTCGTATTTCACCAGGATCGGCTTGTCGTTGGCGATGAACTCGGCGAACAGGCTGATGACGAAGAGGAACAGGAAGATCCACAACGACCAGTAGCCGCGCTTGTTAGCCTTGAATGTCTCCCAGCGCCGGCGCTGTAGCACCGAGAGCCAAGGTCGCGCCTTCGGGATGCCGCCTGCGGTGGCCTCCTCGACAACGGCGACGTCGGTGGGGGCGTCCATGCGCTCAGACCTCCCGCGTCTCGAAGTCGATGCGCGGATCAACCCAGGTATAGGTGAGGTCGGAGAGGAGATTGATGAGGAGCCCGAGCAACGAGAAGATGTAGACTGTGGCGAACACCACAGGATAATCCCGGTTCACGATCGACTCAAAGCCGAGCAGCCCGAGACCGTCGAGCGTGAAGATCGTTTCGATCAGCAGCGAGCCTGCGAAGAACGCACCGATGAAGGCGCCGGGAAAGCCCGCTATGACGATCAGCATGGCATTCCGGAACACGTGCCCGTAGAGCACATTGTGCTCGGCAAGGCCCTTGGCGCGTGCCGTCATCACATATTGCTTCCTGATTTCCTCGAGGAACGAGTTCTTGGTGAGGAAGGTGGTGGTGGCGAAGGCCGACAGCGCCATGGCGATCAGCGGCAACACCAGGTGCCAGAAGTAGTCGAGGATTTTTTCGTACCAGGGGAGCGACCAGAAGTCCTCCGATACGAGGCCGCGCAACGGAAAGATTTGATAGAACGAGCCGCCTGCGAACAGCACGATGAGGAACACGGCGACCAGGAAGCCCGGAATGGCGTAGCCGACGACGATGACCGTGCTGGTCCATACATCGAAGCGCGAGCCATCCCTGACCGCCTTGCGGATGCCGAGCGGAATCGAGATGGCATAGGCGATGAGCGTCATCCATAGCCCGAGCGATATGGAGACGGGCATACGCTCGGCGATCAGCTGGAGCACGCTAGTGTCACGAAAATAGCTCTGGCCGAAATCGAACCGCAAATAGTTCCAGATCATCAGGCCGAAGCGCTCATAGGCCGGCTTGTCGAAACCGAACTGCTTCTCGAGGCTGGCGATGAACTCGGGATCGAGCCCTTGCGCGCCCCGGTATTTGGATGACGCGGCGGATACGTCTCCCGGCATGTTTTGCTGGTTGCCGCTGCCCGCGAAATCGCCGCCGCCGCCGCTGAACTTGGCGGTGGCGCCCGGATCGGTGCCGGCAAGCTGGGCGATCAGGCGCTCCACCGGACCGCCCGGCGCGAATTGCACGATGACGAAGGTCACCAGCATGATGCCGAGCATCGTGGGGACGATCAAAACCAGGCGACGAAGGATATAGGCGGTCATTATCTCTTCGATTGGATGTTTTTCCGGCCGCTGCCGCGCCGAGGCGGTCCGGATCTAATTCCCGACCTTCAGATGCTTACTGGATTCTATCGGCAGTTGGAACCCGACACAGGGGCGCTGTTCTGCCTCGTTATCAATCTGCATCGCTATCAATCTGCCTCGCTATCAGAAGTGCAAAACTTCAGGAGCCTAAACCCGCACTCCCTCGAAAGTATGATTGTGCCTACTTCTTGAACGTGCCTGCCTGCATTAAAGGAGAGCCCCTGCGGCTGTAGACTGGCACCCGGGGCTTGCGGTGATGGGTATTAATGTTGGCAAGAGCGGGTTGGATTGCTGTTCAGGCGAGCCCTCTCAAGCCGCGGTGGCGTCTTCTATTCGAAATGACCTGAACTTTGGACGCGTCGTATTAACCCTCTGGCGCCTTCAGCTCGGCGCGGAACGGACTCGCGGCATAGGTGCCGAGCACGATCACTTCGCTCGTGAAAAAGCCGAGCTCCTCCATGGCAAGCTTGACCCTGCGCTCGTCCGGATGGCCCTCGATATCGGCATAAAACATCGTCGCGTTGAACGAGCCTTCGAGCTGATAGGACTCGAGTTTGGTCATGTTCACGCCGTTGGTGGCGAAACCGCCGAGCGCCTTGTAGAGCGCTGCCGGCACGTTGCGCACGCGGAACACGAAGGTCGTAACGACGGGGCCGTCCCCGAACTTGGCCCGCAGAGGCTTTGCCGCGAGTACGACGAAGCGGGTGGTGTTATGCGCGGCGTCCTCGACGTCCTTCTTGGCGACCCGCAACCCATAGATCTCAGCCGCCAGCGTCGACGCGATCACGGCACGCGTCGCATCGCCCGATTCGCGCAGATCGCGCGCCGCGCCGGCCGTATCGGCCTCGACAACGGGAGAAAGCTTCAGCTCGCGGATCGCCTTGCGGCATTGTCCGAGCGCCATGATGTGACTGTGAACGGTCTTGAGCGCGCTCAGCTTCGCGCCGGGAAGCATCAGAAGCTGGTGCCGGATGCGCTCAAAATGCTCGGCGACGATGTAGAGCCCTGAATCGGGAAGCAGGTGATGGATGTCGGCGACACGCCCCGCCACGGAGTTCTCGATCGGGATCATGGCGAGCTTGGCCTCGCCGCTCTTCACCGCTGCCAGCGCATCCTCGAAGGTCGCGCAAGGAAGCGCTTCCATGTCCGGATGGGCGTCGCGGGCGGCGAGGTGCGAATTAGCGCCGGGCTCGCCCTGAAAGGCGATTCTGTTGACGCGCGTTTTGGCCATCGTTGTTTGGAAGGTCTTTTGGAACGGGCGGATTCTAGCGGGTCTGAAGCATCTCGCGCGCCCGCGCAAGGTCGGCCGGAGTATCGACACCGAGAGGAACGGTGTCAACGAGACCCACATGGACGCGCATGCCGGCTTCGAGCGCGCGCAACTGCTCGAGCTTCTCACGGATTTCGAGCGGCGACGGCGGCAAGGCGACGAAACGCTCGAGCGCTTCGCGGCGGTAAGCATAGATGCCGATATGGTGGTAGAGGGGGCCTTCGCCGTATGGCGCGGTGGCCCGGGTGAAATACAGCGCCCGCAGCACGCTGCTTCCGTCGACGGGTGAGCCCACCACCTTCACCACGTTCGGG
Organism: Methyloceanibacter sp.; assembly: GCA_050728375.1. Lineage (GTDB taxonomy): Bacteria > Pseudomonadota > Alphaproteobacteria > Rhizobiales > Methyloligellaceae > Methyloceanibacter. The sequence continues at coordinate 44,157 of JBOHJE010000170.1, read as the reverse complement.
TTCGTGCGCTCCTCCTCGCGGGCGATGGTGGCGGCGATGGTGCCAATGTCGGCCCGGCCCTCATCCAGCGCGGCGATGCAGCTTTGGACGAGACGCGGGTTGAGTGTCGGCAGGTCGCCCTGCAGATTGACTACCGTGCCGATGCGGTTGCCGGGATCGAATTGCGAAATCGCCTCGAAGATCCGGTCCGACCCGCTCGCGTGGTCCGGCCTCGTGATCAGAGCCTTGCCGCCCGCGTGGAGCACGGCATCACGCACCGTCTCGGCGTCGGTGGCGACCACCACCGGACCGCAATCGGCCTCCACGGCGCGGCGCCAGACATGGACGATCATGGGCTCCTTGCCGATCAAGGCCAGCGGCTTGTCCGGAAGCCGCGTCGCCCTTAGCCTTGCCGGGATGACGATCAGGCAATTGGTCATGATTTTGCGTCACTTAGCACGGGAAGAATTCCTAAGCGACGGCGGCGAGAGCGACAATTCTCTGAGTTGCCACAGCCGCATACCCCCTATAGTCTCACGCCCCGCCGCAAGAGCTACTGCAAGTAGCCTCTGCCTGCTGGGGGACATCGATCATGAAATATTACTACCTCAACAAAATCGCCATGGCGGTGCTCGTGGCGCTGCTCCTGTTTTTCGGCACGAGGACGCTGATCAACATCGCGTTCGAGGAGCACAAGCCCGAGAAGCCGGGCTTAGAGGTTGCCGGCACCGAAGAGGGCAAGAAGCCCGGCGGCGAAATGCCAGGCGGGGCGCAGCTTGCAACATTGCTCGCAGAGGGCAGCGCCGAAAAGGGCGCCGACGTCTTCAAGAAATGCGCGATCTGCCATAACGCCGAAAAAGGCGGCCCGAACATGATCGGCCCGAACCTTTACGGCGTGCTTGGGCGCAAGATCGCGTCCCACGAGGGCTACGACTATTCACCCGCGCTGAAGAGCAAGGAAGGCGACTGGGACTACGAGAAGATCAACGCCATGATCGAGCACCCCAACGTGTTCGCTCCGGGCACGAAAATGGCGTTGTTCCCCGGCCTTCCCGACGCCAAGCAGCGCGCCGATGTGATCCTGTTCCTGCGCGAGCATAGCGAAAAGCCGCTGCCGCTCCCGGAGGCGCCGGCGGCCGAGGAAGCGCCGGCAGGCGAAGCGGCCAAGCCCGAGGGCGAGGCCGGCAAGGCAGAAGGCGGCGGCTTCGCCGCCCTGGTCACGGCGGCCGATCCCAAGAAGGGCGAGTCCGCAGCGGGCTTGTGCAAGGTGTGCCATACCTTCGAGAAGGGCGGCGCGGCGATGGTCGGGCCGAACCTCTACGGCATTGTCGGGCACAAAATCGCCTCGCATAAGGGCTTCAACTACACGCCCGCGCTCAAGGCGCATGAGGGCGAGTGGAACTATGACAATCTCGATGCGTGGCTGAAGAATCCGCAAGCCTTTGCGCCGGGCACGACGATGGCCTTCCCCGGTATCCCGGACGACAAGAAGCGCGCCGACGTGGTCGCCTTCCTCCGCGCGAACGCGGACACGCCGCTGCCACTGCCGGAGGCCGGGAAACCGGCTGAGGGCGAGAAACCTGCTGCCGAGAAACCGGCTCCGGCTGAGGGCGAGAAACCAGCAGCCGAAGAGCCTGCTCCGACTGAGCCCGAGAAGCCAGCGGCCGAGGAGCCTGCTCCGGCCGAGCCCCAGAAGCCTGCCGCCGAGGAGCCTGCTGCTCCGGCAGAGCCGGAGAAACCAGCGGCAGAGGAGCCTGCTGTTCCGGCCGAGCCCGAGAAGCCGGCCGTAGAGAAGCCTATTCCGGCTGAGCCTAAGAAACCTGCGGCCGAGGAACCCGCTCCGGAGCCTGAAGAACCTGCCGCCGAGGAGCCGGCTGCTCCGGCCGAGCCCCAGAAGCCTGCCGCCGAGGAACCTGCTCCGGCCGAGCCTGAAGAACCTGCGGCAGAGGCGTCCAGGGCAGAGGCGCCGCCAGCCGCGACACCCACGGTATCCGAGGACGCACCCTCCGAGCGGTCGGTTGGCGAGCCGCCGTCGGAGTCGCAGCCACAGCCCGTCTATCCGGGCGGACCGCCCGAGGGTCTGAAGGCATCTCCCAGTGAAGAGCCGGCGGCAGAGGCGCCCGCGGCGAAGAGCGAGGTCCCGACTTCCGAGCCTTCGTCAGGCGGGGAAGCCCCCTCGTCGCAGCCGCAGCCCTTCTATCCGAACGGCGTCGAGGCTCAGTAGAATCAATGGCCTCGCTGCCGCCGACCGCGTCGGCGGGGCCCGAACATGACCGATTATTCATTTGGTCATGCGGCCCGACATGTTAGCTTTCAGGGCCTTTTTCGCGCCTTTCGGCGTTTGCCTGCGGCACGAGCGGTGCCTCGGCAGCCAATTCCATCCAGATGGAGCCCGTCTCGCGGATCATGATTTTGCTTCGCCTTGCCATGACAGCCGCCCTAGCAGGACTGATCGCCGGCCCTGCCGGGGCCGAGGACACACCCACCCGGCACCACGCACTCTCGCTGATAGGGGAGCCCAAATATCCGGCCGGCTTCACCCATTTCGACTTCGTCAATCCCGATGCGCTCAAGGGCGGGATCGTGCGCATCGCCGATGTCGGCAGCTTCGACAGCCTGAACCCCGTCCTCTATCGCGGCGAGCCGGCATCGGGCCTCGGCCTCGTGTATGAAAGTTTGATGAGCGACAGCCTGGACGAGTCGTCCACGTCCTACGGCCAGATCGCGGAATGGGCGAGCTATCCGCCGGACTATTCCTCGGTGACCTTCAAGCTCCGCGACGGCGCACGGTGGCACGACGGCAAGCCGATCACCACCGCGGACGTGATCTATAGCCTCGAGGTCAACAAGTCCGCGAACCCGCGCATGGGCCTCTATTACAAGAACGTCTCGCGCGCCGAGGCCACCGCGGACAACGAGGTCACGTTCTATTTCGACACCAAGAATAATCGCGAGCTGCCCATGATCATGGGTCAGCTCATGATCCTTCCCAAGCATTACTGGACAGGCAAGTCCGCCAGCGGCACCCAGCGCGACCCCTTGAAGACGACGCTCGAGTCTCCATTGGGCTCGGGCGCCTACCGCGTGAAGCAGTCCGTGCCCGGCCGATCGATCAGCTATGAGCGGGTGCCCGATTATTGGGGCAAGGATCTCCCCGTTAATGTCGGGCAATGGAACTACGACGAAATCCGCTTCGAGTATTACCGCGACGAGACCGTCGCCTTCGAAAGCTTCAAGGCCGGCAATCTCGATTACTGGCTGGAGTCGAGCTCAAAGAACTGGTCCACGGCTTACGACTTCCCCGCCATGCGCGACGGTCTCATCAAGCGCCAGGAAGTGGATATCTCGCGGTCGCAGCCGATGCAGGCCTTCGTCTTCAACTTGCGCCGCCCGCAGTTCCAGGACCGTCGCGTCCGCCAGGCCTTCAATCTCGCCTTCAATTTCGAGTGGGCGAACAAGAACCTGTTCTACGGCCAGTATGAGCGGGTCGGCAGCTACTTCCAGAACAGCGATCTCGAGGCGCCGAAGGCCCTTCCGAGGGGGCGTGAGCTCGAGATCCTGAACGACGTGAAGGACCAGGTTCCGCCCGAGGTCTTCACCACGGTCCATATGAACCCGATGAACGAGACGTCGAAGGACATTCGCTCGAACTTGAGCAAGGCGGTAACGTTGCTCAAAGAGGCCGGCTGGGAGGTCAAGGACGGCGTGCTGACCAATGCGAAAACCGGGCAGCCGATGCGGGTCGAATTCCTTCTCGTCTCGCCGCTGTTCGAGCGGATAGTCCAACCCTTTTTGCAGAATCTCAGTCGGCTCGGCATCAAGGGCACCGTCCGCCTGATCGACTCCGCGCAATATACGAGACGCCTCAACGGATTCGACTACGACATCGTGGTGGGCACTTTCGCCCAGTCCGATTCGCCGGGCAACGAGCAGCGCGACTTCTGGGGTTCCGAATCGGCTGACCGCGAAGGCAGCACCAACCTTATCGGCATCAAGGATCCGGCGATCGACAAGCTGATCGACCGCGTGATCTTCGCCAAAGACCGCGAGGAGCTCGTCGCTGCCACGCAAGCGCTCGACCGGGTGCTGCTGTGGAACGACTTCGTCGTGCCGCAATGGTTTTCGCCCAAGGTGCGCATTGCCTACTGGAACCGCTATGATCAACCCGAGGTGCTGCCCGGACTGACGCCGGGCTTCCTGCAAGTATGGTGGTTCGACCAGAAGAAGGCCGCGCAGTTGCGCGAGCCGCCGAAGCGCTGATGAGACGCATGGTGCCGCGCCTGCGACTATTCGCGTGCGGTGTCCTCCTGTTTTTGACGCTGTCGGCGCCGGCCGACGCCGCGGAGAAGCGGCACGGGCTGTCGGCCTTCGGCGACCTCGCCTACCCCGCCGACTTCAGCCATTTCGCTTACGCCAACCCGGACGCACCCAAGGGCGGAAATTTCTCGCTGGTCGGCTGGGGCGGCGTCACGACCTTCAACAGCCTCAATAATTACATCCTCAAAGGCGATGCGGCGCAGGGTCTCGAATTGCTGTTCGACTCGCTGATGGTGCGCGCCGCCGACGAGCCGGACGCCGTCTATGGGCTCGTGGCCGAGAGCGCCGAGGTCGCCGACGACCGCATGTCCGTGACGTTCCACCTGCGCCCCGAGGCGAAGTTCTCGGACGGGAGCAAGCTTACGGCTGACGACGTGGTGTTCTCCTTCCAGACGCTGAAGGAAAAAGGCCATCCGCTCTTTCATCAAATGCTGCGGGACGTGGAAAGCGCGGAAGCGATCGACCCCGAGACGGTGCGCTATACGTTCAAGGGCGACCTCGTGCGCGACCTGCCGCTCACCGTTGCCGAGCTTCCCATCTTCTCCAAGACCTATTACGCGACCAAGCCCTTCGACCAGACCACGCTCGATCCGCCGCTCGGATCTGGGCCCTACCTCGTCGACCGCATGGCGCAGGGGCGCACTATCGTCTATCGCCGCAATCCGAAATACTGGGCGAAGGACCTCCCCGTTAGTCGGGGCCGGTACAATTTCGACAAGATCCGCTTCGAATATTTCCGCGATCGCACCGCCGGCATGGAGGCGTTCAAGGCAGGCACCTACGACTTTCGCGAGGAGTTCACCGCAAAAGTCTGGGCCACCGAGTACGACTTCCCCGCAATCCGCAACGGCCGGATCATAAAGGAGGTGCTCCCCGACGACACGCCTTCAGGCACGCAGGGCTTCTTCATCAATACGCGCCGCGACAAGTTCAAGGACAAGCGCGTGCGCCAGGCCCTGGACATGGTCTTCGATTTCGAATGGACCAACCGCAACGTCTTCTATGGAGTCTACGATCGCACCCAAAGCTATTTCGAGAACTCGCCGATGAAGGCCGAAGGCGAGCCGTCCGAAGCCAAGCGTAAGCTGTTCGGCGAGCTTGGGGTGCCGGTCTCAAAGGAGGCCCTGGGACCCGCTTATCTGCCGCCCAAGACGGACGGATCCGGCCAGGACCGCAACCTCCTGCAACAGGCGGGCAAACTGCTGGACGAGGCCGGCTGGAAGATCAAGAACGGGCTCCGCGTCAACGACAAGGGCGAGACGCTCTCCGTCGAGATACTCACCTTCGAGCCAACATTCGAAAGGCTAACGGCGCCTTATGTGAAGAATCTAAGGCTGCTCGGCGTCGATGCCCGCCTCCGCAATGTCGATCCCGCGCAGTATCAGCAGCGGCTCAAGGATTTCGACTTCGACATCACCACCCAGCGGTATGTGATGCGCAGCACGCCGGGCGTCGAGCTGCGCAGCTATTTCGGCTCGACGGCCGCGGAGACCGACGGGTCACTCAATCTTGCGGGCATCGCCGACCCGGCCGTCGACGCCCTGATCGAGAAAATCGTTGGCGCCAAGACCCGCGACGAACTCGTCGTCGCGGCACGCATGCTCGACCGGGTGCTGCGGGCTGGACATTACTGGGTGCCGCATTGGTACAAGGCCTCGAACACCGTGGCCTATTGGAACAAGTTCTCGCGACCTGAGACGAAGCCGCGCTACGACCGCGGCATTCTCGACACCTGGTGGTTCGACGAAGCTAAGGCCGCGGAACTCACCGCGGCGCGGGCAACGCCGGTCAAGACTGAGCAGCAAAGCGCGGAAGCTAGCTCGCCGCGTCCGTGGCTCGTTATCGGGATTCTCCTCGTTGTCGCCTTCGCCGCCTACGTATTTATGCGAAAACGGCGGAGAACGTGAGGGGAAGCCTTTCAAAAATTGCAATGATTGATAACGAGGCAGATTGATAACGAGGCAGATTGATAGCGAGGCAGATTGATAGCGAGGCAGATCCTGCGTCTTCTGACCCTCCGCGGTTTTCATGATTAATGCGCATTTTTGATTGATTGGGTTTGCAATGCAGTTGGTTCGCGCGCTCAGTCGGTCGACTCTCTTTTGGTGCGCCGCACAAAATCCTTGAACGCCTTTGGCAGACCTTCGTCCAACGAGACTTGATGAACGCAGGGGCAAAATCGAACTGTTGGAGCCGGGACCATTTCCCCAATAGAGAGCAACTATGCAGTTCTCATCGCTAGCATCAAAGCAAATGACGAAGTCGTAGCACGCCTGCACCTTTTCCTATCAGCGGGCGTATGGCGGATCGCGAGTGGCTTCTCCTTATCGAGAGGCAGGAACGCATTCAGTGTGTTGTTATGCACTTTCTTGAAGACAACGTGAGCGTCACACTTTTCCCCGGCAGACAGGACCTGCCATCGTTATACCTAGTTGCCCTCATTGTGGCAGCTATTTCAGCCGCGGCGTGTTGGCCATCAGCGAAAGTTAAACACGTGATGCCCAAGGCAAGACTGACCAAATGGCGGACGAGCAGACTCATCGGCCTCCCCCCTTTTTGACATTGCTGGCGTATGACAGAAACTGGTCTACAACCATAAAGGCCCTTGCCCCTCGGGTTTGTCGACCGTAGGTCGCAGACGGCGGTTGCCACAGGCGGCCCGATCCCCGATATACTCCGGTAGGGAGGTTGGCAGCAGGCGCGTGCCTCGCCAACCGGGTCAGGTCCGGAAGGAAGCAGCCCTAACGAGCGTTTCGCGGGTTGTTCGTCCAGCCTCCCACCTTTCCGGACGGCTGTTCCGAGGTTTGTTATTGTCATTGCCCGCGTAGCCGGGGCAATCCAGCGACTGTTGTCCAATGGCCGAAGAGAACCAAAAAGCCTCCGCCGCCCCAGAGAGTCACGCCGCGCTCGCCCGCAAATACCGCCCCAAGGTGTTCGCCGAGCTGATCGGCCAAGATGCCATGGTCCGCACCTTGCGGAATGCGTTCGCCTCGGGGCGCATCGCGCAGGCCTATATGCTCACCGGCGTGCGCGGTGTCGGCAAGACCACCACCGCCCGACTGATCGCGCGCGCGCTCAATTACGAGACGGACAAGGGCGGCGGACCGACCCTCGATATCGACGAGGAGGGCACGCACTGCCGCGCGATCCTCGATAGTCGCCACCTCGACGTCGTGGAGATGGACGCGGCCTCCCATACCGGGATCGACGACGTGCGCGATCTCATCGACAGCGCGCACTACAAGCCGAACACGGCCCGCTACAAGGTCTACATCATCGACGAGGTGCACATGCTCTCCAAGCAGGCCTTCAACGGCCTGCTCAAGACGCTTGAAGAGCCGCCGGAGCATGTGAAGTTCATCTTCGCCACCACCGAGGTGCGGAAGGTTCCGGTGACGGTGCTCTCGCGCTGTCAACGGTTCGATCTCCGGCGCATCGAGATCGAGGAGCTCACCGGCCACCTCGGCCGGGTGGCGGCCGCCGAGAACGCCGAAGCTGATCCCGCGGCGCTCGCTCTGATTGCGCGCGCGGCCGAGGGCTCGGTGCGCGATGCGCTCTCCATCCTCGACCGCGCCATCGCCTTCGGTTCCGGCAAGATCGAGGCCCATTCCATTCGCGAGTTGCTCGGCCTCGCCGACCGCTCTCGCATTTTCGATCTTCTCGAGACCGTGCTGTCGGGCGATGCCGGCGGCGCGCTCAAGGCGCTCGATCGGCTAAATCGCGACGGCGCCGAGCCCGGCCAAGTCATATCCGACCTCGCCGACGCGGTGCATGCAGTGACGCTGGTTAAGGCTGCCGGCGCCGGCAGCGCCGATCCCGCCGCGAGCGAGGCCGAACGGGAACGCGCTGTCAATTTCGCCGAACGCCTGTCGATGCCGGTTCTGGCGCGCGCCTGGCAGATGCTTCTCAAGGGTCACGACGAAGTGCGCAACTCGCCGCGCCCCCTGGCCGCCGCCGACATGATTCTGGTGCGCCTCGCCTACGCCGCCGATCTGCCGCCGCCCTCAGAGCTCGCGCGCCAATTCACCGACGGAAAGGGATCGGAGGGCAACGGCGCTCCGCGCGGCGGGCGGCCTGCTCCTTCCGCGCCGCGGAAGACCGCTCATGCGGAGGCGCCGGCGAAAGAGCGGCTCGCCGACGACAATGAAAGCCCTTCTTCGGCAGCTTCGGGCGAGGCCCTCCAGAGCTTCGACGATGTCGTCGCGCTTGCCGACCGGAAGCGCGATCTCAAGCTCAAGAACGCGCTTCTGGAGCAAGTGAGGCTCGTGCGTTTCAAGCCGGGCACTCTCGAGATCAATCCGCTTCCTTGGGCCCCGCGCGACCTCTCTCAGGATCTCATGCGCAAGCTGAAGATGTGGACCGGGCGCGTCTGGATGGTTGCCGTGAGCGACGAGGAGGGGACCGAGCCCCTCGGCCAGCAGCGCCGCGCGCATGAGGCTCGCGAGACCGACAGAGTGCGCGAGCACCCGGCGGTGAAGGAGGTTCTCCAGCGTTTTCCAGGCGCGCGCATCGCTGCGGTGAGGCCGACGGCCCAGCCGGCGGACGAGATGGACATCGAAGATGAACCGGAAAAATACTCGGAGGACGGGACCAGCTAGATGAAGAACTTCGCGCAGATGATGAAGCAGGCGCAGGAGTTGCAAGGCCGCATGGCGGAAATGCAGGCCGAAATGGAGCGCACGCGCTGCGAGGGCCGCTCGGGCGGCGGCATGGTTGTCGTGACGCTCAGCGGCAAGGGCGAAATGGCCGAGGTCAGGATAGACCCGACTCTGCTCGAGCCGGAGGAGGCGGGAATCCTCGAGGACCTCTTGATCGCCGCCCACGCCGACGCGAAAGCTAAGGTCGAGGAGACCATGAAGGAGAAGATGCAGAGCCTCGCCGGCGGCCTGCCGCTCCCTCCCGGCCTCAAGCTGTTCTGATGAGCTTGCCGCTTCGTTGCACCGTTCTCCCCGCTCCCCTCTTGCGGGGGAGCACGCTCGCGCAAGTGCGCGAGCGGAGGGGGGTACCACAAACGCTAAACGTCAGCACCACACCCCCCCTGTCCCTCCCCCGCAAGGGGGGAGGGGAGAGCGAGAGGGGCGCCTGCGCTCTACGACACGCTCCCGAGGAGTGTGCTTCGAGGAGAAAGTGAGATGGCGCGCGCGGCCGCCGGTCCCGAAATCGAGAGGCTGATCCAGCTTCTCGCTCGTCTGCCGGGTCTCGGGCCACGCTCGGCGCGACGCGCGGCGCTTCATCTCGTGAAGAAGAAAGAGGAGCTCCTCGACCCCCTCGCACTCGCGCTCTCCGAGACGCGCGACACGATCCTCACCTGCGAGACCTGCGGCAATATCGATACGCAGAGCCCGTGCACGCTGTGCCGCGATCAAGCCCGAGACCGGTCGCTGATCTGCGTGGTCGAGGAGGTCGGCGATCTGTGGGCTCTCGAGCGGGCCGCCGTGCTGAACGGCCTCTACCACATTCTCGGCGGCACGCTGTCGCCGCTCGACGGCGTGGGTCCCGACGAGCTTTCGATCGCACCGCTCATCGAGCGCGCCCGCGCACCCGAGGTGAAGGAGGTTCTGTTGGCGCTGAACGCCACCGTGGAGGGGCAGTCCACGGCGCATTATCTGATGGACCAGCTCGCCTGCTGCGGGGTCTCGGTCTCGCGGCTCGCTCAGGGCATGCCCATCGGCGGCGAGCTCGACTATCTGGACGAGGGCACGCTCGCCGCGGCCGTGAAGGCCCGCAAGGCGATGTAGCGTCTACTGCGCCGGCTTGGGCGGCTCGGTTGGCTTGCCCTCGTAGTCCTCGATAATGCCCTGCACCGCCCGGTCGATCTGCTGCTTGCAGTCCTCGCTGAGATTGGCGCGGGCAAGCAGGGTCACGAGCGCGTTTTGCTCGGTCGTGGCGCCGAGCCATAGCCCCACCATGCCTCCGATCAGCAGGGCGGTGAGGCCGACCACGAGAAATGCCAACAGCCGATCTATGTTCATGTCGAATTCTCCTCCAATCGCTCGCGCCGCTCGATGGCCGCGAAATCGCCGCGCTTCTGCAAATAGAGGAGAAGCGCGAGTCCCGGTACGGCGGCGAGCGCTGACAGGGCGAAGAACGTGATCCAGCCCATGCTCTCGGCGACGAAGCCCGACAGCGAGGACAGCGTGGTGCGTCCCACCGCGGAGAGCGCCGTCAATAGCGCGAACTGGGTCGCCGTGTGCGCGGGACTCGTGCACAGCGCCGACAGATAGGCGATGAACACGACGGTGCCGATGGCGCCGGTGAAATTCTCGACGATGATGGTGGCTGTCAACGCCGCGTGGTTGACGCCGATCCAGGCCTGCCACGAGAACACGAAGTTCGACAACATCTGAAGGAGCCCGGCGACAAGCAGCGTCCGCGACAACGGCATGGCGCGGGCCATGATGCCCCCGGCGACGCCGCCGAGCAGCGAGGCGATCAGCCCGACGCCCTTAACGATGGCCGCGTAGGCTTCCTTCTGGAAACCGATATCGAGCACGAACGGCCCGGTCATCACGCCCGCGAACGTGTCGCAGAGCTTGTACAGCACGACGAAGAGCAAAATGAGCAGGGCGTCGCGCTTGGAGAGAAAGTCGGCGAACGCTGCATAGGCCGTGCGGAAGAAGCGAGCAAGCGGATTGCCGCGGTTCTCGTCGAGCGCCGCCGCCTCCGCCTTGCGCTCGGCCTCGCGCGGCTCGTGCGCCAGCAGCGCGGCGGCCATGCCGACCAGCACGAGCGCGGACATGGCGGCGTAGCCCCAGAACCAGACGACGCTTCGGTCCACGCCGATATGCTCGAGATAAGCGACGACGAACACCGTGCCCGCAGTGGACACCAGCATGCCAAGCCGGTAGGCGGCGACGAAATAGGCCATGCCGGCTGCCTGCTGGTCGGTCTTGAGATATTCCACGCGGAAGGCGTCGATGACGATGTCTTGCGTGGCCGAGGCCGCCGCCACGATCAGCGCCGCGAGCGCGACCATCAGCGGCGCCTGCAACGGGTCGAGCGAGCCGAGGAGCTGGATCGTCGCCATGAGCAGGAGCTGGGAGAGCACCAGCCAGCCGCGCCGGTGGCCGAGCAGCCGTCCCAACACCGGGACATCGAAGGCGTCGACGACCGGGGCCCAGAGAAACTTCAGCGTGTAGGGGATGCCGACCAGCGCGTAGAGCCCGATCGTCTTGAGATCGACCCCCACGTCCTTCATCCACAGAAGGAGGGTTGAGCCCGAGAGCGCCAGCGGCAGGCCGGACGAGAAGCCGAGCACCAGCACGATGAGGACGCGCCGGTCGAGGAACACCGTTGCCGCGCGCGCGTAGCGCTCGCCCAATGATGGTTTTCCGGTGGCTCCCTCAGTCGCCGTCATCGCCCTAAGCTCTTAGCAGGCCGCAGTTCGTCCGTCATGCTCCGGCCCGTCCTCCGTCTCGCGTCATCGCCGGGCTTGACCCGGCGATCCAGTAAGCCCTGACTGGCGTTCTCTCGCCAGAGCCTTGGGTTACCGCATGCCTGCTTCCGCTGGCATGACAAGAGGAGAGAGACATGGTGCGCGTCGTCGGGATCGACCACATTGTCATCAGGGTCAGTGACTTCGAGACCTCGAAGGCCTTCTACGGCAAGCTGTTTCCCTTCTTGGGCTTCAAAATCCTCGACGAATATGCCGACGCGATCGGCTGGACCAACGGCAAGACCCGCTTCTGGTTCGGCCAGGCCGACGCCGACGGACTCGAGCACAAATACCGGATCGGCGATGTTGGCTTCCATCACTACGCCTTCGAGCTCCGAAGCCGGAAGGATGTCGACGACCTCCAGGCCTTCCTGGAGAAGGAAGGTGTGCCTATCGTCGACCCGGCTGGCGAGTATTACGACGACTATTACGCCGTGTTCTTCACCGATCCCGACGGCCTGAAGCTCGAAGGCATGAAGTGGGGCGAGGCTCACGCAAAGGCCAAACGGAAGCGCGCCGCGGCCAAGAAGGGCCGGCTCGCGCCGCGAAGCGGTCCACACGCAAGAAGGGGGCCTGATCTCCCTCTCACTCTCGCATTGTCATCGCCCGGCTGACCGGGCGATCCGGTAACCACAGCCCTCTCGATAACGAAGGTCAGGGGTTACCGGATGGCCGCCTGTGCGGGCATAACAACGCAAAGAGGTTGAAAGACGCGAGGTGGGGTGATTGAAACGCCCGGGCCCTGTGCCCAAATTTCAGTTGCGAATAAGTTGCAATAGCATTTATGCTATTGGCTTAGCAGGGTTCGTTTCAGCGCCTCTTGGAGGAAATCCTTGAAAGCAGAATGGGTTAGGCGGCTCCAGCGCTTGGCTGCCGCAATTCTGATCGTGAGCCTCGTGATCGTCGCGGGATGCGGCGAGGCCGCCGAGGACGCGGCCATCAAGCCATTCCGCCTGGTGACGACATTCACGGTCATTCAGGACATCGCCCAGAACGTCGCGGGCGACAAAGCTGTCGTCGAATCCATCACCAAACCCGGCGCCGAGATCCACGGCTACGAGCCGACGCCGCTCGACATCGTCAAGGCACAGGACGCCGATCTCGTTCTGTGGAACGGCTTCGGTCTCGAGCGCTGGTTCGAGAAATTCTTCCAGAACGTGAAGGACGTGCCCAGCGTCGTGGTAAGCGAGGGCGTCGAGCCCATGGGCATCGCCGGAGGCCCTTATAGCGGCAAGCCCAATCCTCATGCCTGGATGTCACCGTCGAACGCGCTGATCTACGTTGAGAACATCCGCAAGGCCCTGGTCGAATACGACCGGGCCAATGCCGACGCCTATAACCGCAACGCCGCGGCCTATGCCGCCAAGATCAAGGCGCTGAACGAGCCCTTGCGCAAGCGGCTAACCGCGATTCCCGAGGACCACCGCTGGCTCGTTACGAGCGAAGGCGCCTTCAGTTATCTCGCCCGCGATTACGGCATGCGCGAAGCCTATCTCTGGCCGATAAACGCCGATCAGCAGGGGACGCCGCAGCAGGTGCGGAAAGTGATCGAGCTGGTGCGCGAGAAGCGCATCCCCGTTGTGTTCAGCGAGAGCACGATCTCCGACCGCGCGGCGAAGCAGGTCGCCAAGGAGACTGGCGCCCGCTACGGCGGCGTGCTCTACGTGGACTCGCTGAGCGCGGAGAACGGGCCGGTTCCGACGTATCTGGATCTTCTCAAAGTTACGGTCGAGACCATCGCCGACGGATTCGAGAATGCGCGCTCCTGATCTTGTCAAAGTGCCGGACCTCGAGACCGGCATCGTCCTGCGCAATCTGAGCGTGACCTATCCGAACGGCTTCACCGCTGTACGCGATGCCTCCTTCGAGCTTGGACCCGGCACGATCTGCGCGCTGGTCGGCGTGAACGGCAGCGGCAAGTCCACCATCTTCAAGGCCATCATGGGCTTCGTGCGACCTTCGGCCGGCGAGGTTCGGCTGTGCGGCCTGCCCGTGGATGAGGCCATCGCCAAGAACATTATTGCCTATGTGCCGCAAAGCGAGGACGTCGATTGGAACTTCCCGGTCCTCGTTGAGACCGTGGTGATGATGGGCCGCTACGGCCACATGAACTTCCTGCGTATTCCTTCACTCACCGACCGAAGGAAGGTCGACGAGGCGCTGGAGCGCGTCGGCATGAGCGCCTACCGCAAGCGCCAGATCGGCGAATTGAGCGGCGGCCAGAAGAAACGCGTGTTCCTCGCGCGCGCGCTTGCCCAGGAAGGCCAGATCATCCTGCTCGACGAACCGTTCACCGGCGTCGACGTAAAGACCGAGACGGCGATCATCGACCTCCTGCGCGACATGCGCGCCTCCGGTCACCTCATGCTGGTTTCGACCCACAATCTCGGCAGCGTGCCGGACTATTGCGACAAGGTTGTGCTTCTCAATCGGACCGTGCTCGCCGCTGGACCAACGTCCGAGGTCTTCACCCAGAAGAACCTGGAGCTGACCTTCGGCGGCGTGCTGCGCAATTTCGAGCTTGGTGGCCGTGCGTTGCATGAAGATGACGATGCCCGCAAGCTCAACGTCCTCACCGACGACGAGCGGCCGCTCGTGTTCTATGGCGGCAAGCCACGCAAGCGCAGGGACGCAGAGAACACCAAAAGAGAGAGGGACAGCGCCAAATGAGCGGGCTCATCAACGAGCTTCTGGTGCCGTTCGGCTACGACTACATGCTCAAGGCGATGTGGATTAGTGCGCTGGTCGGCGGGGTCTGCGCCTTCCTCTCGGCCTATCTGATGCTGAAGGGCTGGTCGCTGATGGGCGATGCGCTCGGCCACTCCATCGTGCCGGGTGTCGCCGCGGCCTATATCATCGACGCGCCCTTTGCCGTTGGCGCCTTCTTTGCCGGGATCCTCGCCGCGCTCGGCATGGGTTTCATCAAGCAGCATACGCGGCTACGCGAGGATGCGATCATAGGCCTCGTCTTCACCTCACTCTTCGCGCTCGGGCTTTTGATGGCGTCGCTCTGGCCGACCTCGGTCAGCATTCAGACCATCGTGCTCGGCAACATTCTCGCCATCGCCGATGAGGACGTGGTGCAGGTCGCCATCATCGCCGTCGTTTCGCTCGCAATCATGGCCTTCATCTGGAAAGACCTAATGGTGACCTTCTTCGACGAGACGCATGCGCAGAGCATCGGTATCAACACCAGGCTTCTGAAAGTCGTGTTCTTCACGCTGCTCAGCGCCTGCACCGTGGCGGCGCTTCAGACAGTTGGCGCCTGCCTCGTCATCGCCATGGTGGTGACGCCCGGCGCCACTGCCTATCTGCTGACCGACCGCTTCGGTTGGCTGATCGTGATTGCCGTGGCGATCGGTACGGTCACGAGCTTCGTCGGCGCCTACACCAGCTACTTCGTCGACGGGGCGACCGGCGGGGTGATCGTCTCGCTCCAGGCATTGCTGTTCCTCGGCGTGTTCTATCTTGCGCCCAAACACGGCGTGCTCGCTGCGCGCAAGAGACGCCTCGCCGTCGCGGAGGCCGCCGCATGATGACGGCCCTGGACTGGTTCACCGGTCCCTTTGCCTACGATTTCATGCAGCGCGCGCTTATCGTGTCGCTTCTGGTCGCGTCTGTCTGCGCGGTGCTCTCCTGCTATCTCGTGCTCAAGGGCTGGTCGCTCATGGGCGACGCGATCTCGCATGCCGTGTTGCCCGGCATCGTCATCGCCTATGTGGCAGGCATCCCGCTCGTCATCGGCGCCTTCACTGCTGGTCTCGCTTGCGCACTCCTGACCGGCTATCTCAAGGACAACAGCCGGGTGAAGGAAGACACGGTCATGGGCATCGTGTTTTCCGGCATGTTCGGCCTCGGCCTCGTGCTCTTCACCAAGATCGAGACCGATCAACACCTCGACCACATCCTGTTCGGCAACGTCCTCGGCGTCACGCCGCGCGATCTCATCGAGACGGCGACTGTCGCCGGCGGCACGCTGCTGGTCGTGCTCATCAAGCGCCGCGATCTCTTGCTTTATTGCTTCGACCCGAACCACGCCCGCGCCATCGGCCTGCCGGTGCGCGTGCTGCATTATGGTCTGCTGATGCTCCTATCCCTCACCATCGTCAGTGCTCTGAAGGCCGTCGGCATCATTCTGGTCATCGCCATGCTCATAGCGCCCGGGGCTACGGCCTATCTACTGACAGACCGTTTCGAGCGAATGATGGTAATCGCAGTCGCCGTGGCCACGAGCTCGGCCGCGCTCGGCACGCTGCTAAGCTTCCATATCGACGGAGCGACCGGCGCCTGCATCGTGCTCGTTCAAGCCCTGATGTTTGTCGTGGCCTTCCTGTTCGCGCCGAAACGCGGGCTCCTCGCGGCGCGCCGCGAAGAGAGGCGAGAGGCCAATGGCGCGTTCGACGCCACTCTGCCGGCAAGCCCCTCTAGGAAGCGGGCTTCGTAAGGTCTGGGTTGGGCGTTGCCGTCTGGGCCGGCGCGTGCCCCGCCCGGCGCAACACCTCGATGATCAGCGCCGTGGACCAGCCGATTAGCATGATCCCGTTCAGTGCGGTCATGGGGCCGAGCAGGTGCCATTCCCTGACGGGGACGATGTCTCCATAGCCGAGCGTCGTGTAATTGCCGAACGCGAAATAGATGAGGTCGGTCCCAGACGGCGCGGCGCCAACCGCCTGATAGGTACCGGCCCACAGCAAGACCTCGCTGAAATGACCTGCAACCAGTAACGTGCCGGTGGAGACGATGACAATCGTATATTGCAGGAAATGCGGGACGAAGCTGTCGCTCATCGCCAAACGTCTCACTGTCCAGACCACCGCGCCAAGTAGCACGGCGTGAATAATGAGATTGATGAGACTGGCGGCGCTGCCGACGGCGATCTGGTCGAACAGGGCGCTTTCCACTGGATCCATTACTTGCCCGTGAGGAGGTCCGGCTGGCGGATGATGCGCGGCCCGCCGTTGCGTCGCGGTTCGATTCCCTCTCCCCGCGTGGGAGAGGGAGGTGCGTCCGGGCGAAGCGCGGGCGCGCCGGGCGAGGGGGCTTTGCCATTCTCGATCGCCGGCGTCCCGCTATCCTCGAAGTCCAGCGTCTCGATCTTGCGTCCCCTCGCGGCGATCTTGTCCGACGAGGTGAGGATCTTGTCGATATCGGCACCGGCTTGGCCGAAATGGCGCTGGAGGTCAAGCACCCGCTCGCGGAAGCGCTCCATGTCGTCCATGAGCTTGGCCACCTCGCGCTGGATGAGATGCGCCTGCTCCCGCATCTGCACGTCCTTCAGGATCGCCTGCATGGTCTGCACCGCCAGCATCAGCATGTTCGGCGCACAAATCACGATGCGGGCCCGATGCGCCTTCTGTACGAGGTCTGAGAAATGCTCGGCGAGGTCGGCATAGATCGCCTCCGACGGCACGAACAGGATCGCCGTGTCCTGTGTCTCGCCGGCGATGAAATAGCGCTCGGCCATGGCGTCGATGTGACGGCCGACATCGCCGCGCACGCGCCGCGCCGCTTCCTTCTTCTCGTCGTCGCGTCGCGCCGTGCGGAGCGCCTCGAAGCCTTCCAGCGGAAACTTGGCGTCGATCACGACGCCGGCCGGCGTGTTGGGCATGTGCAGGACGCAGTCGGGCCGCTTGCCGTTCGAGAGCGTCGCCTGGAAGGTATAGGCGCCCATGGGGAGCCCGTCCTTGATGATGGTCTCCATGCGCATCTGGCCGAAGGCGCCGCGCGCCTGCTTGTTGGCCAGGATCTCCTGCAAGCTCACCATGTTAGTCGAGAGCTCCGTCAGGTTCTTCTGCGCCGTGTCGATGACGGCGAGCCGCTCGTTGAGCTTGGCAATGGACTCGTGGGTCTTGCGCGAAGTCTCGGTAAGGTCGGAGCCGACCCGATGGGTCATGCGGTCCAGTCGCTCGTTGACGACGCGGGCAAGCTCTCCGTGGCGGCTGACGCTTATCTCGGCCAGCGTTTGAAGGCGGACCTTGAGCTCACCGAGTTGAACGTCTTGCGCGGCGACCTCCTGCCGCCGCCGGCTCAGATGCACCACGAGCACGATCGCCAGCACCGTGAGCGCAAGAACGGCGAGGCCCGCGAGCGCAAGCCCAACGTGAACGGGATCGAGCGAAACGCTCCCCACCTGCAAGGGCTCAAGAGCCATGACGAGAACATATAGCCCGATTCGTTCTTTTAGACCAAAACAGGAACATTAGGGGGCTCCCCTCCCCGTGCAAGGTGATATCCCCCCTTTTAGGGGAGGGAGCAACGCATTGACCCCAACGCTCCCCTTCCTTATGTCACCGGCTCAAATGACGATCTTTCCCATCATCACCATTCCCGATCCGATCCTGCGCAAGAAGGCCAAGGCGGTCGAGCGCATCGACGACGAGCTGCGCCGGCTCATGGACGACATGCTGGCCAGCATGTACGACGCGTCGGGCGTCGGCCTGGCCGCGCCGCAGATCGGCATCTCGCGCCGGCTGATCGTCATGGACCCCACCAAGGACGACGCGCCTAAGACCCCCGTGTTCATGGTCAATCCGAGGATCCTCGAAGTCTCGGACGAGCTGAACGTGCATGAGGAGGGATGCCTCTCGATCCCCGACGTCACGGCCGAGGTTGAGCGCCCGGCCAAGACGCGCGTCGCGTTTCTGGATCTCAACGGCAAGCCGCGGCAGGCGGAGCTCGAAGGCTTCTGGGCGACCATCGTCCAGCACGAGATCGACCATTTGAACGGCGTGCTGTTCATCGACCATCTGTCGCGGCTGAAGCGCGACATGATCGTCAAGAAGTTCACCAAGCAGAAGCGCGCCGTGGCCCTTTAGCTGTCCCGCCGCTAGACCACGAAATCGGCTCGGCTGTGCCGACAGGCGCAGGCGTCGCATCGGATCCTCCCTCCGCGCGGGCGGCGCGTGCTAAGAGGGCGCCATGAAAATCGTCTTCATGGGTACGCCCGACTTTGCCGTGCCGACCCTTCGTCGCATCCTCGAGGCCGGTCACGAGGTGGCAGCGGTCTACACCCAGCCTCCGCGCGCGGCGGGGCGCGGCATGGCCTTGCGCAGATCGCCCGTGCACTGGGCGGCTGAGGAAGCGGGACTCGATGTGCGGACCCCCGGGAGCCTCAAGAACGCCGAGGACCGGCAACGCTTCGCGGAGCTCGGCGCCGACGCCGTCGTGGTTATCGCCTATGGTCTGATCTTGCCGAAGCCGATCCTCGACGGCACGCGACTCGGAGTCTTCAATGTCCATGCCTCGCTCCTGCCGCGCTGGCGGGGGGCCGCACCAATCAACCGCGCCATCATGGCGGGGGATGCCGAGACCGGAGTCTCCGTCATGCGGGCCACCGAAGGACTCGACGTTGGTCCAGTCTGCCTTGAGGAGCGCGTGAGGATAGGGTGCGACGAGACGGCAGGCGAGCTCCACGACCGGCTGGCGTTGCTCGGCGCCGGTCTCATGGTGGTGGCGCTCGAGCGCCTCGAGCACGGCGAGCTCGACTGCCGGACGCAAAGCTCAGAAGGCGCGACCTATGCCCCGAAGCTCGATTCCGCCGAGACGCGCATCGACTGGTCGCGGCCCGCGCCTGTGCTGCACGACCTTATTCGTGGGCTCTCGCCCAATCCCGGGGCCTGGTTCGAGATCGAGCTCGGCGGCAGGCGCGAGCGCATCAAGGCGCTGCGCTGCGTGATGGCCGAAATCTCCGACGCGCCGGGCGCCGTGCTCGACGATTATTTGACGATCGCCTGCGGGGAGGGGGCCGTCCGCCTGACCGAGGTTCAGCGGGCCGGCAAGAAGCCGATGAAGGCTGAGGAGTTCCTTCGCGGCGTGAAGCTCCGTGTCGGCGCCACGCTTGCCTGATGTCCGGCGGAGTGACGATAAGGGAGGAGATTCCGGCCGACGCACAAGCTATTGCAGCCGTGCATCGCTCCTCTTTCCCGACGCCGCTGGAAGCGGAGCTTGTCGAGATGCTTCGCCTCGATGGCGATCTTTCCCTCTCCTTCGTTGCCTCGATCGAGAGCGAGATTGTCGGCCACGTCGCCTTCTGCAAGGCCGAGGTTCCCAAGGGTGAGTCGCGAGTTCCAGTCGCTTGGCTTGCGCCGCTTGCGGTGCTTCCGGCCAACCGCCGCAAGGGAATAGGCACAGACCTAGTCATCGCCGGAATTGAAATGTGCTGTGGGCGAGGGCTCGATCACGCTGTGGTGGTCGGCCACCCGAGCTATTATGGGCGCTTCGGCTTCACGCACGGCGCGGCGAGGAAGCTTGAGTCTCGCTGGCACTGCGATGCTCTGATGGCGCTCAGCCTTCGCCTCGGCGGTTGCCAGTTGATCGGGCCTCTCATTGAGCCAAAGGCCTTCTCTCTGCTTGCATGATTGCCCCGGCCGCGCGATCACGAAAACATGCCCCGCTACAAGCTCATTCTCGAATATGACGGCACGTCCTTTGTCGGCTGGCAACTCCAGGAGAACGGCCCGTCGGTGCAGGGAAGGCTCGCGGTCGCGATCAAGGGCTTCTCGGGGGAGGATGCGATCCCACGCGGCGCCGGGCGCACGGATGCCGGCGTTCATGCGCGTGGGCAGGTGGCTCATTTCGATCTCGCCAAGGACTGGGCGCCCGAGAAGGTGCGCGATGCCTTGAACGCACAAGTGAGGCCGGACCCGATCAGCGTGCTGGCTTGCGAACGTGCCGCCGGCGATTTCGACGCGCGCTTCTCGGCGAGCGCGCGCCATTACCTCTACCGTATCGTGGCGCGCCGCGCGCCCTTGGCGCTCGAGCGTGACCGGGCCTGGGGCGTCTACGTGCCCCTCGATGCTGCCGCCATGCACGACGCCGCCCAGGCTCTGGTCGGCCGCCACGACTTCACCACCTTCCGCTCAACCGAATGTCAAGCCGCCTCGCCGGAAAAGACACTGGACTGCCTGGATGTGACAGGCGAGGGCGAGGTGATCGAGATCCAGGCCTCGGCCCGTTCCTTCCTGCACAACCAGGTCCGCTCGATGGTCGGTTCCCTCAAGCTTGTGGGCGAGGGGAGGTGGACCCGAGCCGATTTAGAAAATGCCCTCAAATCAAGAGAACGCAGCGCCTGCGGCCCCGTCGCCCCCGCCAGCGGCCTTTACCTCGTCAAAGTCGATTATTGAGCGGAGAAGCGCCCGCTGGACGGTTGGAAGCTGGAATCCCGCGCTAGAATGACCGTCTGGCAATGACCCTTTGCGAACATGTCGACCGCGAATCTTCCGAGTGCAAAATCACTTGACAGTGACCGAAGTGACACTCTCCATTAAGCCATAAGGGTGAGCGGGCTGAGACGCATTTGTTGGCTAGATTGGTCCGACCCCCACGATGACGCCGGCTCCATGAAAGCGCAGCTGAAAAGAACGCGCCACAGCCAGTGAAGCTCCCGCTTCTCTGAACTGTGCGTTGGAGAAATCAATGCGAACATCAGCGGCGAACCCGCGAATAGCGGCGCCGCAGCAGGAGCGCCCGCGGCATGACGGAGCTTGGGCCTTGGGCCAGGCGGCGGAGGGCCCGGCAGAATGGGTAGAGGTCGTCAGCGCCGTGGACGTGCACGCGCGGCCAAAGCAGTCGTCTGAAACCGTGAAGGTCGTCGAAAAGGGCCTCAAACTTGTCGTTACCGCACGCGACAAGAACTGGGTGGAGGTTAGCGATCCGGCGACCTCGACGAAGGGCTGGGTTTATAAGCGCTTCCTGAAGCCCACAGAGCCCCCTGCGTAATAACGCTAAGGGCCACCAACGGGAAGTTCCCGAAGCTGTTGCCCTGGGTTTGGTCGGGGGACAATGAGTCTGCGAACGCGTCCGCTAGCGGCACGAAGCCGAAATCTTCTCCCCGCCCAACCCCCGCGCTCCGATCCTCGGTTACACTCCGCAACACCTCGTCGTTGAGGAACAGTCTCCCCGCTCTCCCTTTGCGGGAGAGCACGCGCCGCAAGCGGCGCGGTGAGGGGTAAGCCGCGAGTCAAATGAATCACCCTCACCCTTCCCGCCATGCGACTTGCAAGCGCTGCGCGCGCAAGATCGCGGCGGGGAGGCTCCCCCACGAGGAGAGAGGGACGAAAGAACGCCTGCGAATAGTCGAAGCATGGTCAAGTCGCCGATATTCAGATACGCCTCTGCCGCAAACGGGAGAGGGACCATGAGAGCCCGCGGCAAGGCATGATCAGGCGCATCGCCACCGTCGGCGGGCTGACGCTCGTCTCGCGCCTCACAGGCTTCCTCCGCGATGTGGTCATGGCCGCCATTCTCGGCGCCGGGCCGGTCGCCGACGCGTTCTTCATAGCCTTCAGGCTGCCCAACCATTTCCGCGCCATCTTCGCCGAAGGCGCCTTCGCCGCGGCCTTCGTCCCGGCCTATGCGCGCACGCTCGAACAGGTCGACCTTCCCGCGGCCAAGCTGTTCGCCGACCAGATTGCATCGGCCCTCATCGTCATCAATCTGGTGCTGCTCGGTGTGGCCCTTCTGTTCACGCCCGAAGTGGTCGCGCTGCTGGCCCCCGGCCTTGCCGACGATCCGCACCGTTTCGATCTCGCCGTCGCGCTCACCCGCATCACCTTTCCCTATCTCGCGCTCGTTTCGCTCGAAACCCTGTTTGCCGGCGTGCTGAACGCCAACAACCGCTTCGCCTCTGCCGCGGCGGCGCCTGTCCTACTCAATCTCTCCGTCATCGCCACACTCCTGCTCGCGCCGTATTTTCAGGACGCCGGCCACGCCGCCGCCTGGGGCGTGCTCGCCGCTGGCATCGCGCAGGTACTCCTCGTCGGTGGCGACGCCGAAAGCCACGGTCTCGGTCTCAGGCTCCGTCTGCCCCGGTTCGACGAGACGACGCGCAAATTCCTGAAGGCGTTGGGACCAGCCATCATCGGCGCCGGCGGCGTGCAGCTCGCACTGTTCGCCGATACGCTTATCGCCTCCTTCCTGCCGACCGGCGCGCTGGCGGCGCTCTATTACGCCGACCGCATCAACCAGCTCCCCATCGGCGTGGTGGGCATTGCCGTGGGCACGGTGCTTCTGCCGGAAATGACGCGGCGGCTGGCGGCTGGCGACGAGCAGGGCGCGGCCTCGGCTCAGGCGCGGGGTATCCAGCTTGCGCTGCTCTTGACCGTGCCTTGCGCCGCGGCCGCACTCGCAATTCCCGATCTCATCATGCGCGCTCTGTTCGCGCGTGGCGCCTTCACCGTTGCCGACGCCGCCTCAGCTGGCGCGACCCTCGCGGCCTACTCTGTTGGGCTTCTACCCTTCGTATTGCTGCGGAGCTTCACGGCCCCGTTCTATGCGCGCGGCGACACCGCAACGCCGGTCAAGGCGGCGCTGCTCGCC
The DNA here is from genome assembly GCA_050728375.1 of Methyloceanibacter sp. Taxonomy (GTDB): domain Bacteria; phylum Pseudomonadota; class Alphaproteobacteria; order Rhizobiales; family Methyloligellaceae; genus Methyloceanibacter. Next base: position 21,110 of record JBOHJE010000170.1, on the reverse strand, counting down.
GCTGCCATCAACGTCGCGTTGAAGGTCGTGCTCATGGGCCCTCTGGCGCAGGTCGGCCTCGCGTTCGCCACCAGCGCTGGCGCCTGGATCAACCTCGGCTTGCTCGCCTACCTCGCGCGGGGCCAGGGCTTCGCCGTGTCCGGCACTGCGATCGGCAGGCCCGTGGCGAAGCTCATCCTCGCCGGTGTGGTGTTGGGTGCGGCGCTGTTCGCGGGCGCCTATGGCCTTGAGCGTGCGCTCGCGGGCCTCGGCCATTTCCACGACGAGACGGCTCTCACCATCCTCGTTCTCGCCGGCGCGGCTCTCTATTTCGCTCTGGTGCTTGTCCTGCTCGGGAGGCGCTGGTTCATGGGACTTTTGCGGGAGGTCAGCATCGCCGCCGACACCAAGGCACCGCCGGATCTGGAGCAAGCCGACCCTACCGACGACTCCGCTGCATTACCCGACAACGAGCCGCCCCCCAAGGGCTAACGGCGTCTAGGTACCGCGAAGATCGACGAACTCGACGGCGTCCGCCTCGATCGGCTGTCCCAGAAAGATCTGGCCCACACGCGCGAAGCGCTCGGGCGAATCCGTGGCGAAGAACCGGATTGACCGGTCGCCGCCATTCGTCTCGGCTCCGAGTTCCTGGCTTTCGAGAGCTTTCGCGACCGCTTCGGCGGTGGTCTGCGCCGAATCCACGAGCGCGATCGAGCTGCCGATGATGCCTCTGATGGCGCCGGTCAGCACCGGGAAATGCGTGCAGCCGAGCACGAGCGTATCGGGGGCCAACTCTTGGGCGAATAACGGGCCGAGATAAACCTCGGCGGCGGCGCGCGTCGCCGGGCTGTCCGTCCAGCCTTCCTCGGCGAGCGCCACGAAAACCTGACAGGGCTGCTGCACGACCTTCACGTCGTCCCGCAGCGCGGTGATGGCGCGCGCATAGGCCATGCCCTTCACCGTGCCTTCGGTGGCGATCACGGCGATGAAATTGTTACGCGTGGCCTCGACCCCGGCGCGGGCCCCGGGCTCGATCACGCCGATCACCGGCACCGGCACGAGCGCCGCCGCCAGCGGTTTGAGGGCCACGGACGAAGCCGTGTTGCAAGCGATCACCACCATCTTGACGCCCTCGGTGACGAGGAGCCGCGTGGCCTGAAGCGCATAGGCTGTGACCGTGTAGGGACTCTTGGTGCCGTAGGGGAGGCGCGCCGTGTCGCCGAGATAGATGAACCGCTCCGAGGGCAGCCGTACCGCGAGCGCGCGCAGCACGGTCAAGCCTCCCATGCCGGAGTCGAAGACGCCGATCGGCCGGCCGTCACCCGCCATCGCTGTCTCCGAAGGTCTCGATATAGCGCTCGATGAATCGCCGGTAGATGGCTGTGAGCTGCTCGAGGTCGCTGACCGCGACGTTCTCGTCGACCTTGTGGATGGTCGCGTTCAACAGCCCAAACTCGACCACCGGACAGTAATCCTTGATGAAGCGGGCATCAGACGTGCCGCCGTCGGTCGAGAGCGAGGGCGTCATCCCGGTGACCTCGTTGACGGCCTCGCTCAGCAGCGCGTCGAGCGGACCGGGCTCGGTGAGGAACGAATGGCTCGGCGGCTCGAGGTCGAGCGAGAAGGTGAGCTCGCTCCCTGAAAGTCCAAATTGAATCTGCTCGCGCAAGACCGCCTCGAGCGACTCGGGCGAGTGCTTGTCGTTGTAGCGGACGTTGAAGCGCGCCTCGGCGCTGGCCGGGATCACATTTACGGCGGGATTGCCGACGTCGATGCTTGTCACTTCGAGATTGGAGGGCGAGAAATGGGCGCTGCCGTAATCGAGCGGCGTCTCGTAGAGTCGCGCCAGCGTCCGCACCAGACCCTTGACCGGGTTCGCGGCGAGGTGAGGGTAGGCCACATGGCCCTGCGCGCCGCTCACTTTCAGCTTGGCGTTCAGGCTCCCTCGGCGTCCGATCTTGATGCCCTCGCCGAGGCGCTCGGCGCTGGTCGGCTCGCCCACCAGGCAGTGGTTTGGCTTCAGGCCGTTCTCCTTCATCCAGGCGAGCACCTTGTGGGTGCCGTTGATGGAAGGGCCTTCCTCGTCGCCGGTGATGAGCAGACTGATCGTGCCGTCGATCTCGCGGCCCTTCGTCTTGACATAATCGACGGCTGCGGCTGCGAAGCAGGCGATCGCGCCCTTCATATCTGACGCGCCCCTGCCGTAGAGGATGTCGTCGGCGATCTCTGCCGCAAACGGCGGATGCTTCCATAGCGTCTCGTCGCCCGGCGGCACGACGTCGGTATGGCCCGCGAAACAGAGATGCGGGGGGCCCTCGCCGACCCGGGCGAAAAGATTGTCGACGGGCTCGGTGCCCTCCTCGCTAAAGGTCAGCCGCTCGGTCGCGAAGCGGGCCGGCCTCAACGCCTCGATCAGCACGTCGAGCGCGCCCGCGTCGCGTGGCGTGACGCTCGGACAGCGGATCAACCCCTGCGCGAGCGCGACTGCCTTTTCTCCGATTTTGGTCATGCGGTCAGCACTTTGGCCTGCCTACGGGAGGGAAATCGGGCAACGGGCGCCGCGCGGCCAAGCTTGCCAAGCGCCGCCGGTGCTTGCCTAATCGTATGTCACCGATCAGGCGTACCGTTCAAGACCGAGGCAGGACCGCCAGGTGAATCCCAAGCTAATGGATCGCCGCCAAGGGGTCGCCGCCGAACTTGTTCGGCCCGGGCGTTCCCTTGAGGATACCGAGGTCGATCAAAAACCAGATGCCGACGCCGAGATTGATGAGGGTGCATATCCAGCCGATGGCGTTCGGCTCCTGGGGCGTTCCGGTCAGGCCGAAAGCCTGGAGCAGGCTCGCGATCAGTACCGGTATGAGTCCGTAGAGCGCGGTTACGCCGGGCTTGTCCCGGTCCTGGAAGCGCTTGGTCGCCACCGCATAGCTTGGATAAAACAGCGCAAGCGTGACGAGGACGAGAAGGATCGCGCCGAACGTGCCCACCCCGAAAATAAGGCCGATAGGGAAGCCGAGCACGATGCTGACAAGGGCGAGTATGAGTATGCCAGCCCACCATTTGGCCCGGTTGATACGCCCGTCAAACGACGTGAACAGATATTGAAGATCCATTCTCCCCCTCCCTGAGACGGCCTGTTACGGCCGGTCCCCCTCTTGTAAGGCCGAAGTGCCGCATCGCGAAAGAGGCATATGGAGCCGGTTCGGTCAGTGGGACGCCACCCAATCAATCAAGCGTCGCGTCGGTCCGAAGGCCCCCGAGTGGGTCGGGCCGTAACGTAACGGTTGGGGCCTTGGGTGCCCCTCAGGCAACCACGATTCACAGGAAGACCACGACCACAATGGCGTCCGATGCCCGCGCAAGGGGCGAGGGGTTCAGCGCGTCGAAGATCCGGAAGGTGTAGAGCAGATTGACCGCATAGCCGGGCACGAGACCGAAAAGGGCCAGAACCCCCGGCAAGCTCAAGGTACTCCTCGGCCCTGAAGGTGAGGGAAAGCTTTTCGGCGCGGTGACCCGACACCTCAAGCAAATCCGCCAGTAGCCGACCTTCCTCGATCATCGCCGGCCAAGTGTCGGCCTCCACAATGAGACCGGGGAGGTCAGAGCTAGTAGCAAGCCAGGTCTTAGCGTCGGCATCTAGCGGGTCGATGGTGTCGATGGTCAAGGAGATGGTCATGCACAGAACATCGAACCTTGCCCGTGCGAGTCAATCCCTGAGAAGCTCGTTGATCGAGGTCTTGGCGCGGGTGCGCTCGTCGACGGTCTTCACGATCACCGAGCAATAGAGCGAAGGGCCCGGCGAACCGTCGGGCAGAGGCTTGCCCGGCATCGCGCCTGAGATCACCACCGAGAAGGGTGGCACGCGGCCGTAGTGGATTTCGCCGGTCTGTCGGTTCACGATCTTGGTCGATTGACCGAGATAGACTCCCATGGACAGGACGGAGCCCTCGCCGACGATCACGCCTTCGGCCACTTCGGCGCGCGCGCCGATGAAGCAATTGTCCTCGATGATCACCGGATTGGCCTGAAGCGGCTCGAGCACCCCACCAATCCCGGCGCCGCCCGAGAGATGTACGTTGCGGCCGATCTGGGCGCAGGATCCGACCGTGGCCCAGGTGTCGACCATGGTGCCGGATTCGACGCGCGCACCGAGATTGATGAAGGAGGGCATCAGCACCACCCCAGGCGCGATATAGGCCGAATGCCGCACCACGGCGCCCGGCACGACCCTGAAGCCGACCGACTTGAAGTCCTTGGCCTTCCAGCCCCGGAATTTGAGAGGGACCTTGTCCCACCACGCCGACCCGTCCGCACCGCCGTCCACCTTGCGCGGGTCGTGCAGCCGGAAGGACAGGAGGATCGCCTTCTTCAGCCATTGATGGACGACCCACTCGCTGCCGGCTTTCTCGGCGACCCTGAGCTCGCCCTTGTCCAGCAGGTTCAGCACCTCGTCCACCGCGTCGCGCACCACGCCCTTGGTGTCCGGCGTGATTTCCGCCGCGTGGTCGTAGGCGCTATCGATGAAGGTCTTGAGATGGTCGTGGATCATTCAGGAGCTCTTCAGGTCAGACAGAATTGCGCTCGCCTCGGCACGGCCTCGACGACATTAGCCCCCTCGGCGAGCGACGCGCCGACGGCAGCGAGAAAGGCCGGAAGATCCTCGGTCCGGTGATGGATATGGTCCGGCAGTTCTGCCCAGCCGGCGCTCGCTTGATGCTCTGGCCGGTCGGTCGTGCGGCAATCCACGAGCACCGTGGTCATGCCGATCGCATGGGCGGTCTCCAGATTATGCGGCAGGTCGTCGAACATGGCGGCGCAGGAGGCGGCGACGCCATGCACCTTGACGAAGCGCTTGAAAGCTTCGCGGGTGGGCTTTGGGTTGATGTATTCGAGTGCGTGGATGTCGAAGATGTCCTCGAAACGGTCGAGCAGGCCGAGCCGTGCCGCGACCGCCTCCGCATGCTTGCGCGAGCCGTTGGTGAACACGAGCTTCCGTCCCGGAAGCGCGTCGAGCGCCGCCGCAAGCGCCGGCGCGGCGCTGACGGCCTCGAGATTGATGTCGTGCACATAGTCGAGAAACGCGTTGGGGCACACGTTGTGCAGGCTCATCAACCCGGCGAGCGTGGTGCCGTGTTCGACGTAATAGGTCTCGCGGAGCCTCTGCGCTTCGTCGATCGAGAGACCGAAGCTCGCCGCTATGAACTCGCCCATGCGTCGGTCGATCTGCGCAAACAGATTGCAGTCGGCGGGATAGAGCGTGTTGTCGAGATCGAACACCCAGGTCTCGACATGGCCGAAGCCGATTGGAGCGCGCGCCCTTGTCATGGCGTCCCCCGCGCGCGGCCCTTCCGCCGCCGCTCGATCAAGGTACCTGCGCCGTGCTCGGTGAACAGCTCGAGCAGCACCGCATGGGACACCCTGCCGTTGATGATGACCACCGCCTCGACGCCTTCGGAAATCACGTCCATGCAGCTCTCGATCTTAGGGATCATGCCGCCCGAGATCGTACAGTCCTCGATCAGGTTCTGCGCCTCCGTCGTCGTCATCGACCTGATGAGCTGACCTTGCTTGTCGAGGACGCCATCGACATCAGTAAGCAGCAAGAGGCGCTTGGCCTTCAGAGCGACGGCCAGCGCGGCGGCGAATGTGTCCGCATTGATGTTGAGCGTCTCGCCGTCGGGACCGACGCCGATCGGGGCCACCACCGGGATCAAATCAGAATTGATGATCACGTCGATGATGTGCGGGTCGACCAGGGTGGGATCGCCGACGAAGCCGAGATCCATCACCTGTTCGATATTCGAATCGGGATCGCGCCAGCGTCGCTCGAGCCGCTTCGCCCGCATTAGGTTGGCGTCCTTGCCGCTGATGCCGACCGCCTTGCCGCCCTGATCGTTGATCGACGACACGATCTCCTTGTTGACCGAACCCGCCAGGACCATCTCGACCACGTCGACCGTGTCCCGGTCGGTGACGCGCAAGCCGCCCCTGAACTCGCTCTTGATGTTCAGACGCTCCAGCAGGGAGCCGATCTGCGGACCCCCGCCATGGACCACGACCGGATTCACCCCGGCCTGCTTTATCAGCACGATATCGCGGGCGAAGGCGCGGGCGAGTTCGGGGTCGCCCATGGCGTGGCCGCCATATTTCACCACCACCGTCTTCCGGTCGTAGTGCTGCATATAGGGCAGCGCTTCTGACAGGACCTTGGCCTTGGCATGCACGGAGCTGAGTGCGTCGGCGAGGTCTGACACTTGGGCGCCCTGGCTTGCAGCCTTCTTGGGCGCGGCCAGCGCCTTCGACTTCGCTTGGGATGATCTCGCCTTGCTCACATTGCGCTTATAGCGGCGCTTTGGCTTAAGGCACAATCTTGTTCGGCAGGAGGGCGGCAACGGCCGCTCGAAGCTCGGGTATGCCCATGCCGGTGCGCGCCGAGGTCGCCAGGATCTGGGGATAGGCCGCGGGGTGCTTCGCCAGCTCCTCCGCCGCTTTCGCGGTGACCGCGGCGAGTTCGGTGGCCTTCGGCTTATCGGCCTTGGTCAGCACCGCTTGGTAGGAGACGGCCGCGTCGTCCATCAGCTTCATGGTTTCGCGGTCGTTGGGCTTGATGCCGTGGCGCGCGTCGATCAACAGGAACACGCGCTTGAGCGCGCGCCGCCCCTTCAGATAGTCGCCGATCAGCCGCGTCCAGCCTTTGACCTGGGCCTTGGGCGCGCGGGCATGGCCGTAACCCGGCATGTCCACAAGATAGAGCTCGCCCTGGTCCCCGATCATGAAGAAGTTGAGCTCGCGCGTCCGCCCCGGCGTCACTGAGACCCGGGCGAGGCTCGTTCGCTCGGTGAGCGCGTTGATGACGCTCGACTTGCCGACATTTGAGCGGCCGGCAAAAGCGATTTCGGGGCGCCCGTCCGCCGGGAGATCGGCGATGCTGGTGACGCCCTTGACGAAGAGGCATGGCGCCTTGAACAGCGCCTCGACCCGGGCGGTGTCGCCGGAACTGAAATCGCCTCTGTCCATGATTCACATCCCCTCTTGAGGGGGAGGTCGGCGCGCCGTATTCGGCGCAACGCCGGGAGGGGGGTACCTCAACTGTCGAGTCATTGTGTTTTGACCCCCCTCCTGACCCTCCCCCGCAAGGGGGAAACGGGACGCTATTCGCCGGGCTCGGCCGGGCGCTCCTCGCGCGCCTTTCTCGCGCGCGACCGGCGCTTCCGCGCGCCGGTCGGCTTCTTCGCTTCATCCCGCTCGCCGCCGGTCGCCTCGGCCGCGGCTTTGCCGTTCGATTTGTCGGGTTTGAAGCCGAGATTTTCGAGGAGCGGGATCTCGACCCCCTGTCGCGCCATGATCACCGACTGCTGGATCACCGACAGGAAGTTGTTCCACGCCCAGTAGATCACCAGTCCCGCCGGGAAGGAGGCGAGCAGAAAGGTGAAGAACACCGGCATCCAGGTGAAGATCTTCTGCTGCACCGGGTCAGGCGGCGCCGGGTTCAACTTCATCTGCACCCACATGGTAATGCCCATAATGATGGGCCAGATGCCGATCGCGAGGAACGACGGCGGGTCCCATGGGATGAGGCCGAACAAATTGAAGATGCTCGTGGGGTCAGGCGCCGACAGGTCCTTGATCCAGCCGAAGAACGGCGCGTGCCGCATCTCGATGGTGACGAACAGCACCTTATAGAGCGCGAAGAACACCGGAATCTGCACCAGGATCGGCAGGCAGCCCGAGGCCGGGTTCACCTTCTCATTCTTGTAGAGGTCCATCATCGCCTGCTGCTGACGCATGCGATCTTCGGGGAAGCGCTCCTTGATGCGCACCATCTCGGGCTGGAGCTTCTTCATCTTGCTCATCGCCACGTATGATTTGTTCGCTAGCGGGAACAGGACGAGCTTGATGATCAGCGTGACGATCAGGATCGAGATGCCGAAATTGCCGACCAGCTTGTAGAAATAGTCCAGCGCCAGGAAGAGCGGCTTGGTGAGAAAGTAGAACCAGCCCCAGTCGATGAGCAGGTCGAATTTGGGAATGGAGTAAGCCTCGGCATAGCCGTCGACGACATTAACCTCCTTGGCGCCGGCGAACACGTTGCCTTTCACTTCGGCCGTCTCGCCGGCGGGAATGGTCAGGGCATCGCCGAGATAGTCGGTCTGGAAGCGTTGGCGGCCATCGCGGCCGTTGCCGGCGAACTTGGCCGTGAATTTCTTGCCCTGCTCGGGGATGACCACGGCTGCCCAGTATTTGTCGGTGATGCCGAGCCAGCCGTTCTGGCTCTGGAACGAGGCCGGGGGGTTCTCCAGCGCGTGGGCGTAGCTGATTTCCTCGAGACCGCTGTCGTCCACCACGCCGATCAGGCCTTCGTGCAGGATGTAGAAGCCCTGGACCTGCGGCAGCTCGTGACGCGAGACGAGGCCGTAAGGATAGAGCGTGACAGGTTCGGAACCCGTGTTGCTCACCGCATCGTCGATCGTGAACATGTATTTGTCGTCGACCGAGATGGTGCGGGTGAATTTGAGGCCCTTGCCGTTGTCGTAGCTGAGGGTGATCGGCGATCCGGGCGTGAGCGCCCGATTCGTCTCCGCCGTCCACACGGTCTCGCCGGTGGGAAGACAGTCGTTCGCGCCGCCACCGACGAAGCCGTGCTCGGTATAATAGGCGTGCGGCGTCCCAGCAGGCGAGAGCAGCACCACTTGCGGACTGTCGGGTTCGACGGTGACGCGATAGTCCTTGAGCGTCAGGTCGTCGATGCGCGAGCCCTTGAGAGAGATCGAGCCCTTCACGCTCGGCGTGTCGATGGCGATGCGGGGCAAGGCTGCGAGCGCGGCCTCACGCGTCAGCGCGGCGTAGGTGCTTGCGCCGGGCTGGGGCGCCGCGCCGGGGGTTTGGCCGCCGGGCTGAGGCTGCGGAGGTCCGGGTTGCGTCTGCTGCTGCTCACCTTGCGGCGGCTTGCCCGCGCCCGGCGGCTCTTGAGGTACGAAGAAGAACTGCCAGGCGAATAGCACGGCCATCGACAGGACGATGGCCAGGATGAAATTGCGATTGTTCTCGTCCATTTCGCTTTCAGCTCATGGGCCGCATTGACTGCAAAACCGCGAAGGGGAGGCTAACCGGTTTCGTTCGATCGGCGCTTCACTGCCCGAGAAGGCTCGTGCACCTTGGCAAGCGCGCGTTCAAGGTCGTTGATCAGCTCGGTGAAGCGCCGTTGTAGCGTGCCCTCCCTCGCGATCAAGACATAATCATAGCCCGCCACCGCATGATCCGGCCCGGACAGCCTGACGGCCTCTTTCAGGCGCCGGCGCGCCCTGTTGCGGATCACGGCGCCGCCGAGCGCCTTGGTCGCGGTGAAGCCGAAACGGGCGAGTCGGCCGTCGACGGCCCTATCGTCGGGCCGGCGGCGCGCCTGGAGCACGAGCGAGGGCGTGGAAAAGCGCGTGCCACCCTTCACATACAGGAACTCCGGTCGTGATTTGAGGCGTCCGATGGCCGTCACCGGGTGATGCGGTTCGCCGCCGGGCTCAGGCTGACAGGCGCTTGCGTCCCTTGGCTCTGCGCCGTGCGAGCACCTTCCGCCCGGCCTTGGTCGCCATGCGGGCGCGAAAGCCGTGACGCCGTTTGCGGACGAGCCGCGAGGGTTGATAGGTGCGCTTCAAGGGTTGTCTCCTGCTCGCTGGGGCGGCCCCAGGAGAATGCTAGCCCGGCCCGGAAAGCCAAGCGTTTGGCGGCTTATATGGGGCGCGGACGCGCAAGTCAATTCCCCGGTGGCTCAGGGAAGGCAGCCCGCGAAGCGGCTCTTTGCGCTCTCGGGAGGATGGCGATGGCAGCACCCTCCGCGGTCCAATTCTGGAGGTTGGCCACCGTTGCCTCCGGCGCCGCGACGCAACCGACCGTGCCGTGCCCCTGACCGCGCCAGATGTGGATAAAGATGCAGGACCCCAACCTCGCCGTCCCGCTCGTCGGGTAATCCACCACGATCCCGCTTTTATAGAGGTCGATCGCCCCCATATTCTCGTTTTTGGCCCCGGGACCCGCCTCCGCGTAGGTGACGATCCGGCTGTAATGCTGGGAGGCTGGATCGTCGACGCAGATCTGCACGCCTTTCTTGACGTGCAGATAATCCGGCAGGCGGATGGGTCGAAACCGAATGCCGGGCCGATCGCGAAGATTCCTGCCGGGGCCCGTTTGTCGCCGCGCTCGAAGGTCTGCATTGTGGCCTCGGCGCCTTCATGGTCGCGGTGGTAACGAGCACGAGTCGCGTCGCACCTTGGAGCGCTTCGGGACAACCGGTCCGCAGCTCATGTGTTGCCGCGAAAGACAGGGATGCGAGCAAGCATGCAACGGCGCGCGCGGCCGGCGACAGCGCCGATGTCGCTGATGGCCTCAACGCTGCACCGCAGCGGGGCCGGGAGTACTGGAGGCAGGCATCCGCTTCAAGACCTATGCCCAAATCGTCGTCTTTGGCATTATATCGGGGACTTTTGCCTTCGCGCGCGCGCATCTGGTCGACGATCTAGCGAGGCGAGGCAATTTGGATACCAATCTGCCTTGCAAAGGCTCGACAGGAGCGCCATGAGTCGTGCCCATAGAGGTTCGACCGGGGATGCGCCGGCGGCCCGACTTCTTGCGGCATTTTGGCTCTCGGGCTCGTGTCGCCGCGTCAGCTGGCGGGTTAAGTGGTTCGGGCGGTGGGCGGCCTGAGGCGTGGCTAAGGGGGATTAGACCGGTATGGAAGAGGTTCTGACGCCCGACCTCTGCGTCATCGGCGCGGGCTCAGGAGGCCTTTCGGTTGCGGCTGCGGCGGCGCAATTCGGCGTCCCCGTGGTGCTCATCGAGAAAGGCCGCATGGGTGGCGACCGCCTTAACTATGGCAGCGTCCCCTCTAAGGCGCTGCTGGCCGCGGCGAAGCGCGCCGATGCGGTGCGCACCGCCTCCAGCTTCGGCATCGACGTGCTCGAAGCCCAAATCGATCATCGCGGCGTGCATGACCACGTGCATGGGGCGATCGCCGCCGTTGCGCCGAACGACTCCATCGAGCGGCTCACCGGGCTCGGGGTCCGGGTCATCCAGGCCCAGGCGAATTTCCTCGACAAGGTCACGGTGGAGGCCGGCCGTGTGCTCGTCCGCGCCCGCCGTTTCGTCATCGCCACGGGCTCCACGCCCACGGTGCCGCCGATCCCCGGGCTGGACGAGGTTCCCTTCTTTACCAACGAGACGATCTTCGACGTCAGCGAGCGCATCCAGCATCTTATCGTGCTGGGGGGCGGTCCCAATGGCCTTGAGCTTGGCCAGGCGCACCGCATGCTGGGCTCCCATGTAACCGTCTTCGACACTGCCGACTTCATTGCCAACGAGGATCCGGAAGCGGCCAGGGTTCTCCTAAAGCGGCTCGAGGACACGGAGGTCATGCTCTATCCGAAGACACGGGTCGAGCGCGTCGAGCGCTCCGTGCAGGGCGTCGCGGTCCATTTCAACAAGGACGGCGAGACGGTCCTCGTCAAAGGCACGCATCTTCTCGTGGCCACCGGCCGCAAGCCGAACATCAAGTCGCTCAGCCTGGATCGCGCCGGCATCGCCTATAGCGAAGACGGCATCAAGGTGAACGAGCAGCTCAAGACCTCGAATCGCCGGGTCTATGCCATCGGCGACGTGATCGGCGGCCCGAAGCTCACGCACCTCGCCGACTATCACGCCGGCATCGTCATCAAGAACTCGCTGTTCCGGCGGAAACCCGATTGCAGCGCCGTCACCATTCCGAGGGTCATCTATACCGACCCGGAGCTCGCCCAGATCGGACTAACCGAGGCCGAGGCGCACAAGCGCTATCGCCGCATCCGCATCGTCCGCTGGCCATACGCCGACAATGACCGCGCCCAATGCGAGCGCCTGACCGAAGGCTTCATCAAGGTCATCACCAAGCGCGACGGGACGATCCTCGGCTGTACCATTGTCGGGGCAGAGGCGGGCGAACTGCTTCAGCTCTGGGTGGTGGCCATGGCCAGGGACATCAAGCTCGGCGATCTTATCTCTCTCGTCCTGCCTTATCCCACTTTGTCGGAGCTCTCCAAGCGGGTCGCCTACTCATATTATCTGCCCAAAATGTCCAAGGGCTGGCTCCGCAGCGTGATCGGAATGTTGCGCAAGTTCGGCTGACCGCCGAACCCCAAACTTGCCCGGTTTTCAGCTAAGATAGCCCCAGGCGCCTCCGAACGGCGCCGGACGATACTGGCCATTCCTGGCGGGTAATGACGATGACTGACCAGGCCCGAGACCCGGGACTTGAGGCAAGGCGGCCGTCCCGCTACGCGCCGGGACTCTCGGCCAAGCTCCTGCTGCTCACCATTCTCTTCGTCATGGTGGCCGAGGTGCTCGTCTTCGTGCCCTCGGTCTCCAGCTTCCGCCGGCAATGGCTGATGGAACGGCTGGCGGCGGCGCAGATCGCCTCCCTCGCGGCCGAAGCCGCACCCGGCGGCCAGCTTCCCTCGATGCTGCGCGATGAGCTTCTCAACAGCGCCAAGGTGAAGGCCATCGCCGTGAAGCGCGCCGATGCGCGGGTTCTGGTCATCGAGATGGACATGCCGGCCGAGATCGACGCCTCCTACGATCTGCGCGATGCCTCCTGGCTCGCGCTCATGGCCGATGCGCTGACCGTCTATGTCGCGCCGCGGGAACGTGTGATCCGCGTCGTCGGCGAGCCCGGCTTTCATAGGGGAGAGATCATCGACGTGGTCATGGGGGAGGGACCGCTCAAGGCCGCCATGATCCGTTACGGGCTCGACATCCTCTGGCTTTCGATCCTCATCTCGATCATCACCGCGGCGCTGGTCTATCTCTCGCTCGATGCGCTTCTCGTCAAGCCGATGACCAGGCTCACTCGGAACATCGTTCGCTTCTCCGAGCGCCCCGAGGATCCGACGAGGATCATCGCTCCGACCGTGCGCCGCGACGAGATCGGCACCGCCGAGCATGAGCTTTCGGCCATGCAGCAGGAGCTGTCCGAGACGCTGTCGCAGAAAAGCCGGCTCGCCGCCCTCGGGCTCGCCGTGAGCAAGGTCAGTCATGATTTGCGCAATATGCTGTCGAGCGCGCAACTTCTCTCGGACCGTTTGCGCGCGGTGAAGGATCCCACCGTCCAGCGCTTGGTGCCGAAGCTGATCGCCTCGCTCGACCGGGCCATTCGCCTCTGCGCCCGAACGCTCGATTTCGGTCAGGCGCAGGAGTCGCCGCCGAGGCGCCAGCGCTTCGAGCTCGAGCCTCTGGTGAAAGACGTCGGCGACGCTCTCGGCCTGCCGCGGCCGAGCGAGATCGCCTGGGTGATCGACATCACGGATCGCCTCGAGATCGACGCCGACCGCGATCAGCTCTACCGCGTGCTCGCCAACCTTTGCCGCAATGCGGTTCAGGCTCTCGAGAGCGAAGCCGAGGCGTCGGGCGAGATCGCCGTCAGCGGGCGCCGCGAGGGCTCGGTCGCGATCATCGAGGTGGCTGACACGGGGCCGGGGCTACCCGAAAGAGCGCGTGCGCATCTGTTCGAGGCGTTTCAAAGCGTGGCGCGGAAAGAAGGCTCAGGCTTGGGCCTCGCCATCGCCGCCGAGCTTGTCCATGCCCATGGCGGCAAGATCGAACTCGTGAAAAATGAGGGCGGCGCCACCTTCCGCATAACTCTTCCCGACGTGGTCGTGAATATCGAGCGGGCGAGACGGCGCCGCGCCTGAAACTACTGGGCCTTCGCCGCGTCGTCCGCCTTAGGCGCGTCCTCCGTCTTCGCCGCATCGTCCACCTTCGCCGCGTCGGAGCGATGCGCGGGCTTGCCCTTGGCGGGCTTGCCTGCCTCGTAGGCGAGCTTCTTGAACTCGTTGCCCCTCTTGACGATCTTGGTGGTCCAGCCGGAATCCCACGTGATGACCGCGGCGTTCTTTCCGGCTCTCCACTTGCCCGACAGGCCTTCGCCTTCGCGCGTGCCCTTGGCGGTGCCGTCCTCGGAGAGCGTAATCTCCATCGGCTTGCCCTTCGTGTCGTCGGTCTTCCAGGTACCGACAAACTCACTGCTCAGGGCAAAGCCAATGCCGGTCGACAGCACGACCGCCAATACGGCGGTGGCAAGGAAAGCGGCTGTTCTGCTGAAAGCTCGGTTCAGTTTCATGAGTGCTTCTCCATGGTGAGGGGGCAATCCAACCTAAATAAAAAGCGCAAAATCGGGCAGGGTTCCGAGCCTTGCCTTCAATTGCCGGAGGTATTAGGTAGGCAGTTCGAAGCCGCCTGTCATCCGGCAGCCTCGTCCAGCCATTCCCGCATATCATTTTGCGGATTTCGGCTTAAGCGCCGGTAGCTCAGTTGGATAGAGCACCAGACTACGAATCTGGGGGTCAGGGGTTCGAATCCTCTCCGGCGCGCCATTTCGATCAGTCACTTAGCTTCTCCCTTCTTCGCTGCTGAAGAGCCGGTTTGCAGACAGTTTGCAAAATCGGTTCTTCCGCTGTTCTCCAGTTTGGCCATAGCTGTCAGAGCAAGCTCCCGCGTGCGAGGCAGATACTTCTCTAAGATGGAGTTGATGGTGCGGTAGCTGTGGCCGGTAATGGCGGCGATCTCCGGGACTGAAGCTCCCGCCTCTGCGAGCAGCGTGATGGCAGTGCCTCGTGTGTCGTGAAAATAAAGATCGGCAACTTCTGGCAGGGCTTTGGCTGCCTCTGCTCGGGCACACTCGAAATGCTTAAGACGTACCGCTTCTGCCAAGCTCGCCCAGTCGCGGTGGTGAATATTAGAGGCCCGCGCCGTGATCGAAGCGCTGTCGTGCAGGGAATGGTGACCTTGACCCCCGCATCACCCTTGCGCCTTTTCGTGATGCGCCACGTGATGATCTTGCCGTCGTATGCTGACCACGGCAGTTTGCGAAGATCGCCTTGTCGGAGACCAGTGCAAATCGCTCCGAGAAAGAGCGGCCAGAACTCTGGGGTAGATACCTGTCCCATGGTGGCAATGTGCTCTGGCAGCCAAATCTTCTCGGATCGGTCCACGCGATGGATGCGCTCATATCCTTCGAGCACGTTTGCCGTGATCCGGTGGCGCTTCTTGGCCCAAGATAGCAGTCTGCCGAAAACGATCATTCTGTTGTCGGCCTCTCGCGACTTGGAGCGAGCAACTTCGTCACGCCATTGAAGCGCATCGTCCGCAAAGCGGGGGTCCGCCATCGCAGCGATTGGTGCGCTTCCGAACTTGGCTTCAATCGCCGTCAGGATTCGGCGGTACTCTTTCTGAGTTGAAGGTTGAAGGTTATTTTCAAACTCGGACGAAGTGAGGAAGGCACGGATCAGGCCAGTACATGTGCCTTCCTCGCGTTTTAAAAGCTGTTTCTCAGCCTTTGCATACGCGGCCATAAATTCGAATGAGCCCGGCTTTCCGTTCAACCGTGTGCCCGTAGCTCGATGATAGTAGTAGGTGCGAGTGGAGCCGTCTGCGAGCGCTTTGTGGACGGTGTTCACCCCCGAGATTCTAGCGCGCATTGTTCGTAGCCTTCCAAAGGTCATAGGCTGGCACACTTGAAGCGCGCGGCGTCAGTATGATGATGTTGCCAGTACGCGAGTCGATCTCAATCCGGGCGACGTCGACACCTGCCGCCACAGCTCCGCTTATTGCTCTCTTCACATCTGACTGTCTGAAAGATGCCGATTGGCGCGCCATCAAGTCCTCAATGAGTCTGCTCAGCGTACGCAAAGACATTGCGGACGATTGCTGAAATGTGGACAATCGTGCCTACGCGGTGAGTGCTGAATAAATCGGCCATGGGCTGGTTGCCTTTGAATGCGACTGTGCGCATGAGCTCCGGCACCTTCTTGTCGTAGTAGGCAGAATAGATCGCCCAATACCACTGTGCGTTTGGCTGCCTGAGTTCTGGCAGGCTATAAATTTCTTGGGCAACCTCTTCGGCTATGACTGGACGCGGCTTCTGCCTCGAATAAAGGGGTGCGCCAGGTGGAAAAGCATGTGACAGTGAACCACACCTCCGCCGATCCACCAGAAAGCCGCTCGCGCACCCAGAAGCGCTCTAGAGCCGATCATTACGTGCTCGAGTTGATGAGTCTGGATGAGACGCCGAACCTGCCGTTCAGTCAGGGACCGGCCGTCCGCAAACTGCTTTGGGGTCTTCAACCGCTCGTCTTCAGGCAAACTCGCCATAGCTCCCCCAATCGAATTGTGTGACGCCCCCCGTTTTTATGCATGCCTCCTCCGCGTCTTCAGTTTTTTGACTACGACGCTTTGGGCCTTATTATTTGAGAGCAAATCCAGACGGAGCCCACGACCCGGAGAAGCGATCAATTCCTCAAGTTTTGGTCTTAAAGTTTCGGTCGTGACAAGAGAGAGGAAGCTCAATGCGGACGTCGCTAGTGAGGGCGCTCGCTTTCACCGCGCTCGGTGCCTTACCGAGCTTGGCTCAAGAGAACCCTGGCAAAGGTGAGACCGCGCAGATTGCCGAGGAGGCCTTCATCTACGGCTTCCCGATCGTGATGAACTATGACGTGTTCTACGACTACTTCATCGATAAGTCCTCGTCGGCGTACAAAGCCCCCATCAATAAACTTTACAACACCGCGCGCGTTTACACGCCGCAGGACACGACAATCGTCACGCCCAACAGCGACACGCCCTATTCGTTCGTCGCCATGGACCTGCGGGTAGAGGCATACGTCTTTTGTAATCCCGAGATTGAGAAGTCGCGGTACTTCTCGGTGCAGCTCATCGACCTGTACACCTTCAACTACGGGTACATCGGGAGGGCCGCACCACGGGCAATGGCGCCGGCTGCACATGATTGCAGATCCGAGCTGAAGGGCGACAAGCCGGAAGGCATCTCTAAAGTGTTCCAGAGCGAGACCGACTTCTCGATTGCAGCCATCCGCACACAGCTCTTCAATGCGGCTGACATCGAGAATGTGAAGAAGATTCAGGCCGGGTACCGCGGGCTGCCGCTGTCAAAGTTTCTGAACAAGCCTTCGCCCGCCGCTCCGGAGATCGCATGGCCGAAAATCGACAAGCAGCTGGCCGACTCCGATCCCTTCACCTATTTGAACTTCCTCCTCCAGTTCGCCCCACCGACGGGACCGGCGGAAGTGGAGGCGCCCCTGCGGACTCGGTTCGCCAAGATCGGAGTCGAGACCGGCAAGTCGTTTTCGGTCGACAAGCTCACGCCAGACCAGAAGGCAGAGCTTGAGGCGGCCGTGAAGAGCGGACTCGAAAAGATCAAACAGAAGGTCGCAACCCTTGGAACGGATGTGAATGGCTGGCGTGTGACCCTCGACGGCTTTGGCGACCGGCAGGCGTATGCCGGGGAAGCAAGCCCGATACCAGCACCAATCGCTACACGCTCACCTTCCCGGACGGCGGGATGCCGCCGGTCAATGCGTTCTGGTCGGTGACAATGTATGACGGCAAGACGCAGTTGCTGATCGAAAATCCGATCAACCGGTATCTGATCAACTCGCCGATGCTCCCGGACCTCAAGAAAAATTCAGACGGCTCGGTCACGCTGTACATGCAGAAGGACTCGCCCGGCGCAGACAAGGAGTCAAACTGGCTGCCGGCCCCTGATGGTCCAGCCTACGTGGTGATGCGGCTCTACTGGCCTAAGGAAGACTCGCCCTCGATCTACAACGGCACCTGGAAACCGCCAGCCGTGCAGCGGGCTCAATGAGAGGGACGCGCGTTCGTTTAGTGCCAAAAGGTCCGCTTGTGGCACAAAGCGGACATTCTGCTCGCTGTCTTGGATGTCAGCTTCTGACCCAAAGCAGACAGCTCCTGGAGATGCCGAGCGACTAAGCTGACTCCTTTGAAGGGGCGATTTAGGCCAATTTCCTGTAGTCTCGGCACAGGAGAACTAGAACCGCGGGCGGGTTCACTGCGAGGTAGTGAACCCGCACTGCTTTTGTTCCATCTCGATCTGCTTCGTGATGCGGGTGGCGTTCTGCGCGTAGGCCTCCGTCACGGATCCGCTATTCACGGTCTTGCCGTTCAGCGGACTCACGCCTGCGCAGATGTGGAAAACATGCGGCGTCTCGGACTTCGTGGCCCCGTTTTCCGGCGCGATCCAGTACACGACATCCTGACCGGTGGGATGTTCAGAGTTCTTCGTCGCCGCAGCAACCGTGTCGGAGTCCTTGGCGATATCCTGCGCTTTGGTGGCGACCTCGGGCGAACAGGCGGTGGTGGGCTGCCCCGCCTTAATCTGGGTCGCGCACGAGTTCATGTCCTGGGTGTACTGCTCGACCGATGGCGGCTGGTAGCTGACCCCAATCAGCGTCGCGAGCACGGCCAGCACGGCGCCGACGCCGCCGGCGACTTTCTTGCTCTTCGGATCCATGTCTTTGTCGTTGAGGATCAGGAGAACCAGCGGGACGAAGGCGATCAGCGTGATGATCGCGCCGAGCTGGTTTTGGACGAAGAACTTGAACTTTTCGGATTCGCGGGCCGGATCGCGCCTGTTGGCCGCCTTCCACAGCAAGCTGCCGGCGATTGCGAAGATCGCGATCCCGACCAGAATGCCGATCAGCAGCGGCATGTTTCCCTGGTCGAACTTGTGTTGGTAGAGCAAAACAATCCCGGCGATTTCGCCGCTAATGGCAACGATCCACGCGAGCGCGGCGAAAAGGCGGAGGCGCGTGGCGGCGGACTTCTGGCCCTGCGTCGCCTGCCAATCCTTGGTAACGTCGCCCCCTGCGGCCGGCTTGTTGTCGGTCATGACCAGATCCCCTTGATATCGACACTTTCGCACGGCGGACGTCAGATCGGAAGCCCAACCCGCCTCACGCGGCGTCATTTTAAAGTCATTTTAGAGGGCAATAGCGCATATATAGTTCTCGCCTTCACCCGCTGCGGCGCGCCAATTAAATCAATGTGTTGACACAGACTGCACTTTGAGTGGCGAAGCCGAGGCTAACGAAGGGCTAACGGCCGGCGGAAGGCCAGAGGGCCGCGCTCATCAGCCAAAAGGCACTTAGTAAGTCGCATGAGCCCCAGCCTGACCGGCACCCGAAAACGCAGATCCGGACCATGACCGATAGCTACGGCATAGGCACGCGGGGTCGAACGTGAGCACGCTAGTTGCCCACTGCCCGCGCTGTTCGGCTAAACGCATGACCTTCGATGTGCACGGCAAAGGCGTGCTCATCCGCACGACGTTCAAGTGGAAGCATCAATTCGAGGTGTTCTGTGTTTGTCGCAATTGCGGACGATCGACCGGTTTTCAGCTTGCTGAGCAGCGACCCGACGTAAGCGACGCGGGAGGCAAGAAGCTGATCGCGGGTCCAGCAAACTTGAATGACGGCTTTGAAGTTGAGGGCTTCGTCAATCTGAAGGATCTCGCCGTTCAAGCCCCGCCCGAGCACCTTCCAGAGGATGTGGCTAAGGCGTGTAAGGAGGGCGCCACGGCAATGGCCGTTCAGTGTTGGAACGCGGCCGGGTCGATGTTTCGCGCGTCCATCGATTTGGCTACGCGCGCGTTGCTACCGGCTAAAGATCCCAACGCGGAACATGACGCGCCAGGTCTGAATGCAAAAGTGCGGCGTGATCTCGGCTTACGACTTCCGTGGCTGTTCGACCACGGTTTGCTGCCGCTCGACTTGAAAGAGCTTTCCAAGTGCATTCGCGAAGATGGCAACGATGGCGTGCACACAGTGCTTCTCGGCAATGAGGATGCGGAGGATCTCCTCGACTTCACTACCGCTCTTTTGGAGCGCGCATACACCGAACCCGAGAGACTTGCCTTTGCGGAAAGGCGGCGGGCAGAGAGGCGCGCGTCAGAGAGGCGCACGTCCAAGAAATGAGTCTGTGGCTCCTCGAAGCGATCATGACATCACCGACGGATTGTATCGCCTCGTGAGCCAGGATCTGTCGCGCGATCCCAGAGTCGACGTGCATGGCGACACGATCATCGTCTCCTTCCCTAACTCTCCTTTCCGCGCCGAATATCGAAAGCCAGAAGGCGAGCCGCATCTGATCGGCGGAGCAACCGCCCTCGAGCCCAAAACGATATCGCTCGCTCTGCGTAGCGTCTTCCTGGCGCGCGCCCTTCCAGGCTGCGTGCGACGAAGCGCGCCGGGTCGGGTGGATCGTGTGACAATGACCGCCTTCGAGATCACGCCTGATTTGGACGAAGGAAGGGCACGCTGCGCCGGCGTGGTGAACGATGCCCTTGAACGGCTCACCGCGCGACGCGTGGATCGGATCGGCGCGATTGGACCGCTCGCCAAATCGATGCTCGCCTGGAAGGTCGCCGCCTACCAGGAGGCAATGCTCTATCGCGTTGTCATGCTCGCGAGCGGATGCGCTGCGAACTGGAACGCTGGCAACGTTCTCTGCAGCGTTCTGGCCGGCCGCGCGCTGGTCGAGACGGTCGCCCTGTTGTTGGACTTCGAGAGGCGGCTCGAGAGTAGTCTCGCCGAGCAAAACCTCAGTGACATCGGCGCGCTCATCACGAATCTCAGCTTCGCAACGCGAGACGAGGAGTGGCTCGAAAAGCATCCCGATAGCAAAGCCGTCAGCGTGCTTACGGTCATCGAAAGATTGGACAAGCGCCAGGGATTCGAGCGCACTCTGAAGCATTACAAGGCACTCAGTGAGCTTTGCCATCCGAACCACGGCGGGCATCTAGGCCTTTTCGGAACTCTCAATCAGACGACTCGCGAGACGACATTCACCGACAAAAAGCGGCTCGCTCAGAGACTGAACTTTATCCTGGCGGCTGCCCTGATGGTCGGAATTGCGGAGCATGCGTTTGACCGGCTCGAAGAGGCCGTGCTGCGACTAGCGGCACTTCAGGACCGCATCGATCCTATTGGCGGATGAGGTGCGTCAAACGACCCGCAGCCTGGGCCGCGATAGCCCCCGGAGGGCGTCGATGTCCTCCTGATTGAGCCGGCGCAAGAGCCGGTCGCTGCCGGGCGCCCCCCAGAGATTGCACGACACACAGCCGTCCAGACGGTCGCCGTAGTGGTCGATACGTGTCAGCGGGCTGCGGCAGTGATCGCAGGTGAGGATGTGGCTCTCGGACATGGACGCCGGAAGCTATACGTCGAAGCCTTCAAGGACAAATTGGGCCTTTAGCTCCGGTCGCCGGCGCGAATTGTAGTCCCTGATTGAAGCCGACAGCC
>JBOHJE010000169.1:0-5002 GCA_050728375.1 Methyloceanibacter sp. | reverse complement strand
GCGCTGCACCATCAGCGGCTCGCGGAAGGTCGTCCCCAACAATTCGATCAGCGAATTGAGATTGGTGTCGCCGGCGGGAATGCGGAAGATCGCGACGCCCCCATTGCCGTAGAGCGGCTTCACCACGATGTCTTTGTGCTCGTCGCGGAAGGCGCGGATCTCGCCTGGCGAGCGCGTGACCAGCGTCGGCGGCATGAGATCGAGGAAGTCGAGCACGAACATTTTCTCGGGCGAGTTGCGCACGGCCGCCGGGTCGTTGACCACGATTGTCCCGGGCTGGAGCCGCTCTAGCAGATGCGTCGTGGTGATGTAGGCCATGTCGAAGGGCGGGTCCTGGCGGAGCTGGACGACGTCGAACGCGGACAGATCGACTGCGCGCGGATGCGCGAGCCGGTAGTGATCGTCTGGCTTGTCTTCGACCGTGAGGCTGTGCCCTTCCGCCATGAGCTTGCCATTGCGGAGCGAGAGGTCGGCCGGCGTGTAATAGAACACGTCGTGACCGCGCCATTGCGCCTCCAGTAGCAGCGCGAAGGTGGAATCGCCCCTGATATCGATACGCTCGATAGGGTCCATCTGGAAGGCGACTTTGAGTGCCATGATGTCCTTATATGCAGACTCTCTCCGCAAAAACCACCTCGTCATTGCCGGGCTTGACCCGGCAAAATCCAGGGGCCCCCGACACTGAACTTGTGACGAGGGCAGAGAGCTGACATCATCAAACGGGAAAGGCGTTGGCGATGTGGCGGGGCCAAGTCCAGGGCGCGGCCAGCACAACGTCGAAGGCCAGGTCGTGGCCGGCGAAATCCGGATGACCCGAGAGCCAATATTGCGCGGCGCGCACGATGCGCCGCCGCTGCTTCGCGGGCAGCGTCCACGGCGCGTCCGTCTGGCGCCGCTTCACCTCGACGAACGCGAGCCGCTTGCCGTTGAGCACCACGAGGTCGATCTCCCCGACTGGCGTCTTGTAGCGCCGCGCCACGATGCGATGGCCCTTGAGGCGGAGGAGCAGCGCCGCGACGGGCTCCGGGAACAGGCCGCTGCGATAGGCCTTGACCCGAGCCGCCCGCATCATCAGCCGCGCTTGCGCGCAAGAGACAGGCCGATCTCGTAGACGCGGCTGCGCTTGACGCCGAGCGTCTCGCTGACGATCCGCACCGCGTCTCGGAAGGTTTCCGTCTCCAGAGCCTGATCGAGACGCTTCAAGATCGTCTCGTCGCCGATCTCAGTCTCCTCGTCGCTAGGAGGTGCGATGACGACCACGAACTCGCCTTTAACGGTGTCCGACTCTGCGAGCGTGGCGGCGAGCCGATCGAGGCGTCCGCGCACCACCGTCTCGTGCAGCTTGGTGAGCTCCTTGGCGAGCGCGGTCTCGCGTGGGCCAAGCACGGTGGCCATGTCGACTAGACTCTTCGCAAGCCGCGGCGCCGTCTCGAACAGAACGATCGAGGCCTGTACGTCTTTGAGCGCCTCGAGCCGTGCGCGGCGAGGTCCGGATTTCGGAGGCAGAAAGCCCGCAAACAAGAACGTATCGGTCGGCAAACCTGCGCTGGTCAGCGCCGCAAGCACGGCGGAAGGGCCCGGGATGCTCGTCACCGTGAGGCCGCGGTCGAGAGCCTCGCGCACCAGCTTGTATCCCGGATCGGATATCAGCGGCGTGCCGGCGTCGGAGATGAGCGCGACCGCAGCGCCCGCGGCGATACGGACGAGAAGCTTCGGCCGCTCGCGCTCGGCGTTGTGCTCGTGATAGGGCTTGAGCTCGCCGCCGATGCCGAAATGGGAGAGCAGCTTCTTGGAGTGGCGTGTATCCTCAGCGGCGATGAGATCGGCACGGGCAAGCACGGCAAGTGCTCGCAGAGAAATGTCGCCGAGATTGCCGATCGGCGTGGCCACAAGATAGAGACCGGCGGCGAGCGGGTGGTCGAGCGACTCGCTCAGCACCTCTGCGGCGCGAGAGACTGTGCGCTGCGA
Source organism: Methyloceanibacter sp. (assembly GCA_050728375.1). Lineage (GTDB taxonomy): Bacteria > Pseudomonadota > Alphaproteobacteria > Rhizobiales > Methyloligellaceae > Methyloceanibacter. The sequence goes on along the minus strand of JBOHJE010000169.1, from coordinate 3,034 downwards.
AGCGGCGTTGTTCGGGTCATCGTATCGGCGATCTTGCACGCGCGAGCCTGCGTGTTGCGGCCCCGCTCCACGAGCATGCGCTTGCGTCAACGAGCAGCGGGCCGAGCCCTGGCCGCCGAGACGTTACGTGATATAGTCAGCCTCCGTCCATCACGATTGAGCCATAGTTGCGGACAAGGTTTCGTCCAGGCGAACGGCTTGGGATTCGGAACCGACGCCATGAGCACGCCGTTCGCAGCTGCCGCCAAGGACCGGGATGAGCGCCGCGAAGGCGCGAGATCCCGGAGCAGAAGGGGCCATGCGGCTTCTCGATAGACTTCGCCAGCATCTCGGGGCGATCAAGCTCGTGCTCGCCACCATGGTGGCCGCCGCGCTGTTCGCGGCCTGCGGCACGCCGGGCGGCGGCGGAATGCCGGAGAGCGGCGGCATCACCGGAACGACCGGAGGCGTCAAGGTCGCGCTGCTTCTGCCCATCACCGCGCCGGGCTCGACGCCGGCGATCGCCAAGGCCCTGAAGCAGGCAGCCGAGCTGGCCCTGTTCGACTTCGATAATCCCAACGTCGTGCTCGTTCCGAAAGACACCAAGGGTTCGGCCAGCGGGGCGCAGCTTGCGGCCGAGAGCGCCGTGCAAGACGGCGCGGAGCTGATTATCGGTCCGTTATTTGCGCAGGAGGTGCAGGGCGCGGCGGAGGTCGCGCGCCGCTCGGGCATTCCGATGATCGCCTTTTCCAGCGATGAGAAGGTCGCCGGCGGCGGCGTCTATCTCCTGAGTTTCGTGGCCGGCCGCGACGTGCCGCGCATCGTCACTTACGCGTCGTCGCAGGGAAAGCGCAACTTCGCGGCGCTGGTGCCGCAATCGGCTTACGGGCGAATCGCCGAGGAGGCGTTCGGCAGGGCGGTCTCGACGGGCGGCGGTCAGATAGTGGTGCGCGCGACCTACGCGCCCGAGAGCGGCAGCGCCATGCAAGGGCCGGTCAATCAGATCGCCAACGCCATCAAGGGCCAGCGAATCGATGCCCTGTTCCTGCCCGCCGGGCGTGAGGAGTTGCCGAGCCTAGCGCCGCTGCTTGCCTCGGCAGGGGTGACCAGCGCCACGGTGCAGATCATCGGCACGGGCCAATGGGACTATCCCAATATCGGCACCGAGCAAGCGCTGGTCGGCGGTTGGTATCCGGCGCCCGATCCGAAAGGCTGGAGCGGTTTCGCCCAGCGCTACTCGCAAACCTTCGGCGGCAACCCGCCGCGCATCGCGAGCCTCGCCTATGATGCGGTGAGCCTCGCCGTGTCGCTGTCGCAGAACCTGCAGGGGCAGCGCTACACCTCAGCCCAGCTCACACGCCCCAGCGGCTTCGCCGGCGTGGATGGATTGTTTCGGCTGCTTTCCGACGGGACATCCGAGCGGGGCCTCGCCATCCTCGACGTGCGCTCCGGCGGATCGAGCGTGATCGCGCCGGCGCCGAGCTCCTTCACCACCGCCTCGACCTACTGAGGGTCGTCATGCCCGGACTGGATCCGGGCATCCATGCCGTTAGGCTTCGGCAAGCTGAAGGGCCAACGGAATGGATTGCCGGGGGCACGCTCGGCAATGGCGTGATTGCCTCAAGCCGCAAGTTCCAGGACCAGCCGTTCGAGGACGAGCCGCCCCGAAGGTGTGGCCGCGAGTCTGCCGTCCTGCCGCGTGACGAGGCCGTCGCTTTCGAGCGCCTCGAGCCGGCGGGCGGTGAGAGTAAGCCCGATCGAGGCCAGGCGGACGAGATCGACGCCTTCGGCAAGTCGGAGCGCCATCAGCAGATATTCCTCGGCGGCCTCGGCGGCGCTCAGGGTTTCTTCGCTGTCGATACCATGTCCGCCGGCCTCAACGCACGCGCGCCAACCTTCCGGAGATTTGATTGCGGACATCGCGCGCTTCACGCCGCCGACGGTTATGCGGCTGTGCGCGCCCGGCCCGACGCCGGCGTAGTCGTGGCCGCGCCAGTAGATAAGGTTGTGGCGCGACTCCGAGCCTGGCCGCGCGTGGTTGGAGATTTCATAGGCGGGCAGGCCTGCGGCTTCGGTGAGCTCCTGCGTCAGGAGATAGAGCGCGCGCGCCGCATCACTGTCGGGAACGCGAAGCGTGCCGGCGGCCTGACGCGTGGCAAATGGCGTGCCGTCCTCGATGGTGAGCTGATAGAGCGAGAGGTGGTCCGCGGCATGATCGAGGGCGCGCCTCAGCTCTGCGGCCCACTCGGCGCGCGATTGCCCTTGGCGGGCATAGATCAGGTCGAACGACACGCGGCCGAAATGCCGCTTGGCCAACGCCAGCGCGTCAAGCGCTTCCTGCGCCGTGTGCCGACGGCCGAGCGCCTCCAGGCTCGCATCGTCGAGCGCCTGCACGCCGACCGACAGGCGGTTGACGCCGGCCAAGGCATAGCCCGCGAAGTTCCGGGCCTCGACGCTGGTGGGATTGCCTTCGAGCGTGATCTCGGCGTCGGGCGCGAGAGTCCACTGGCTGGCGATGCCATCGAGGATCGCCGTGACCGTTGCAGGGCCCATCAGAGAGGGCGTGCCGCCCCCGAAGAAAATGCTGGACACAGTGCGGCCCGGCGCAAGCGCGGCGAAGTGCGAGAGCTCGCGGAGATAGGCGGCGAGAAATCTCTCCTCGTCGACGCCGCCGTGGCGGACATGCGAGTTGAAGTCGCAATAGGGGCATTTGGCGCGGCAGAACGGCCAATGCACGTAAACCCCAAACGGCTGCTCGGTCTCACTGATCATCGGCATAGCTCGTGCGCATCAGTTGCTCGAAGGCGCGCATGCGGTGCGAGAGCCTATTCTTCAGCGCAGGCTCCATCTCGCCGAAAGTCGCATTATAGCCGTCCGGCACGAAGATCGGATCATAGCCGAAGCCGCGCCCGCCGCGCGGCGGCCAGGTGAGCGTGCCGAACACTCTGCCTTCAAACGCCTGAGCCGTGCCGTCGGGCGAAGCGAGCGCCAGCGCGCAGGTGAAATTGGCTTTGGTGTCGGCCGCTCCGCTCGCCTCAAGCTCGCGGTTGACGCG
>JBOHJE010000168.1:0-16476 GCA_050728375.1 Methyloceanibacter sp. | reverse complement strand
GGGTTAGCTGTCCGACATGTCTTTTTCCGGCGAAGCGCAAGAGGATAAAAAGCACAAAATACACCGCGGCCGCCCGGAAGATGAGTTCCGGAATGCTTATGTCAGTGACGAACATGGCGCGCTCCTCCAAGCAGTTGCGAATCCCCACAGGAAACCGCCCGTCGACCGCTGACGTTCCCGGAATTTGGGGATGCGCAAAAAGGCCGAGGCGGACCATTGTGGTTGATCCCCGATCCCTGCTACTGCCTGAAGACCTGAGCTGGGCGGCCTTGGCCTCACTCCCGCACGAAGGTGCCGAGCCCAGTCCGGTCGTAGAAGTCGAGCGCGACCTTCGATGCCTTGCCGTCATCACCCACATTGAAGATCGCCCCGGCAAGACCGTTGGCGTTCTCGCCAATGGTCTGAAAGCTGAAGGTGTCGCCGTCGAAGTGGGTGAGGGCGAACGTCGTTGGCGCCGCTTGCGGACCCATCCTCATTACCAGGCCGTCACCGGCTGCGGAGACGACAAGCGGGCCGTAGTAGCTGTTTCCGTAACTGCCGGTATAGGCGTCGAGGTCGTGCGCGGGCCCCGGGTTGGCCGGTAGACCGGTGTAGTCCACGGCGGGCGCATCGGCCGCCTTCATCTGCTCGAAGATACCCCCCATGAAGCCCACCCAGTCGATGGTCTGCTCGCCGTTCTGTGCGACATCGAGGAAGGCGGCGCTGACTGCTTCGGCAACGCCGATTGGCTGGCCGTTGGTCAACACGACGATGCCGACGTCCTCGCCCGGCATGAAGGTGATATTTGTCGCCGCGCCAAGCTCGAACGCACCCGAATGGCCGATGCGGGCGCGGCCTTCGTCGTCGTAGCTGACATTCCAGCCGAAACCATAGAAAAAAGCGCGGTTGGCGGGCGAGTGTGGCGCGCCGGAGATCACCTGCGGCACACGGCTGGGCGCCAGCGCGTCGGCATCGACGATCTTCTTCCCGTCGAGCGTCCCGCTGCCGAGTTGGAGGCGCAGAAAGCGCAGCGTGTCGTTGAGCGAAGCACTGACGCCGCCGGCAGGCGCCTGGGCACTAGTATCCCGGGCGTACAGAGCGGCCCAACTGCCGTCCGGCAGGCGCTTGTGAATGTGTGCCCGGTCGTCGTCGGCAAGATAGTCCGTATGACGATAGCTGGCAGTCGTCATGCCGGCCGGCTCGAACAGCACGTCATTGGCAACGTCTTCCCAGCTCTTGCCAGCCGCCAAAGCAGCGGCAATGCTGCCGGCCGTGTAGCCAAAATTGCTGTAGTGGTAGGCCGAGCGGAATCGGTCGAGCGGTTCCTGATCGATATGGGAGAGGATGTAGTCACGGTCGAAACCGAGGTCCTCGAGTAGATCGCCGGCGCCGGTGTGGAGGCCGCTGCGGTGGGACAGGAGGTCGGCGATCGTGGCGTGTTCGGTGACGTAGGGATCGCGAAGCGCGAATGCGGGATTGTGCGTTTGCGCCGGATCGTCCCATTTGACCACGCCGTTCCCGACCAGCTTGGCGACGATGGTCGAGGCGATCGGCTTAGACACCGAGGCCAATTGGAACACCGTGTTCGGATCGATGGCACCCGGCTTTGCCACTTGGCGAACCCCGAAGCCCTTGGCGTAAATAACCTTATCCTTGTAGACGACGCCGACTGCGACACCCGGCAGTCCAGTTCTGGTCATGCTGTCCTCGACGATCCCGTCGAGCGCAGCGATAGCCGTGTCAATGGCAGCTTCGGTGAAGAGCGGCGGTACCGGCACGACAGGCGTCTTGAGCTTCGCGGTTTCCTCGGCGCTGGCCGGGGCGACCGACAGGCCACACGCGAGGCTAACGCCCCACATGGCCAAGACCGCGCTACGAAAAGTATGAGATGCAGAGCCGACGTTTGGCGCGGCAAGAATGGGCATGGCACGTTTTCTCCGGGACTGGGGGTGGCGGTCACCACCTATGCGACGTCGTGAAACTCTCGTGGTGAAAACTCTCGATGTGCAATCCTGTTTGGAACGTATGCCTGAGAACGCTCGCCCGGACCCGGCTTTGAGGGGCAGATCAGGTCGTCTGGGGTAGACGCTCTCGCACCAATGCGACCTTCGATACTGACAGCATTCCATTTGGTAATTCCCCGCCACGGATTGTCGGCACGAATGAAAGCAGCGACAGCGGTTGCCTCAGCATTTATGGGGTTCCTAGCGAGAAACTTCGCAAGGCGAGAGTGCACAGCAGGAGTGCAGATCGGCGCTCCCTGCGGTTAATGATCCAATTTGCAGCCGCGCCTCTTCATCATCTCTATAGCCTTGTCTGCCAGCGGAAGGCGATGACGCCAGCGAGCGCGTCTCATCGGCGGAACGTCGCGTTTCGCCTAGTTTATCTCTTCTGGGCAGTTTCGGGGGTCACACTTGCGGATAAGTAGATGGCGCCCACTATAGGCCTAGCGTCATGACGTGCATCCAAAATCCTCATGCTCAGTGGTCGACTTTCAGGTGTGATCGGTCAGCCGTCGCAACATCACGGCCTTGCAGGCCACTCTGATGAACCTAGATTAGGCAGGGGAACTAAAGTTAGGTGTGGCGGTGCGCCGAAAAACGGAAGCCCAGCTCAAGAAGGAAGCAAAGGAGCGTGCGGCGAAAGCTTTGTGCAGAACCAAGGAACGCTATGGATTGGGAGAACCTGCCACTTTGAAGGGCGCGGTCGCAAGTCCCCTCCACGCGCAGAGCAAAAGGCGCAATCCTCGGTTGGCGCCCACGTCTGACCGGATTCCAGGCTCGGCAGCATCATCGAACTTGCTCCACGACTATAAGTGGAAACGCCGAGCAAAAGAGACCGAGGCAACCGTTACCGAGATGCGCAGAAAGGCTGCACAGATAGCTCCAGCTTACAACAAGGGAGCGCTTCAATACCTTCCTTCGGGTCTTCGCGACGAATGGACGACGCGGAAAGAATCAACTTTGCGCTCGAAACGCACTTTCGAACCGACTCAACCCAACCGACGGCACCAAGATAAGCTCTAGTTCACTCAGAGGAGGCTCAGGCCGCGAACGGTCCAGCACGACCGCGATGCCGGCGCGACTGTTCAAGTTGCGCGAGGCGACGCAAGCGCGGAAGGTGAGCGCCGAGTTCGGAATGCCCGTAAAGCGCGACGCGCGCGATGTTTTTGATGTCCGGCTCGATCGGCTCGAGAAACCGCGTTTCGCCAGCCTCGAGGAAGGCGAGGGGGACGCCGTCGCGATAAAGGATGCGGTTGCCTGCTAGTGCCGCGAGCTTCGGCCCCGGCGTGAGGATGCCAGCTAGATTGAGGGGATCGGTGCCGGAGACAGACACGAGGCTGTCATCCGGCGCGCGCCGTCTGGTCGCACGCAAGGCGGCGACGGCCTCGGGCAGCGCAAATTGCTCGCCAGAGAAGCCCGAAACGAAACGTCCGCCTCTGATTTCGCCCCGCGCCTCAAGCTTCCGGTAAACGCGCAGCAGATCGCGCCATTTCGGCAAGCACGCTGCCTCGCGCTCCAGCACCCGCATGAACACGACGCCATAGCGGCGAAGCAGCGCGAGCGCGATCTGCTCCACCCTCTCTCCATCGTTCGCCTTCCAAGCGCCATCATTCACGCGCTTTCGCTTGGCGAGGGCCCATCGACCGGCGCCTGCCAGGCGCCCGCCGTACGGCCGCCGCTTGTGATGGCGGGGAGGGGTAAGCAGCGCGCGCAGACCGCCGAAGCTATCGGAGACGACCTGTCCTGCGGCGACAAGCTCGGCCAGCGCTTCCTCGACCTGCGTGCGGAGAAGATGCGTGCCGTCGACGATCTCGTCGAAGAAGGAAGCGCCATTCCCGTGGATGAAGTCTGCGACCTTCGTTGCTCCACCACTGATAGGCGCCGGCTCATCGGCGAGCGGTCGGGCCCAGATGGCGGCAGCCTTGCGCGGAAACAGACTGATCGGCGTGGACTTCAGCGGGGCAGACCGCCTGCCGTTCGATTTCGGCTTGGCAGGCGGCGTCTCCAACCGCGCCCAGGCGATGCGCCCTGCAAGGCAAGCATCGTCGAGCAGGCCCGTCTCATAGTTGGAAAGACGCGCGGGCAATATAGCGCCTTCCCATGACGCCGCCGGCGCCTCGAAGCCCGCGAGCTGCTCAACGACCGCATCGAGCGCCTGCGTGCCCTCGCGCTGCGCATCGGCAGAGACTCCCTGCCAGTCGAAGAGGCAGCGGAGGTAATCGCGCGCGGAGACGGGCTCGATTTCGGCGCGGAGCCGCTTCACCGTGTAGCGGTGGATGCGCGCGAGCAGCCGCCGTTCGCACCATTCGCGCTCGCTACCGCCTGGCGTGAACGAGCCGGCAAGCGCGAAGCCTTCCAATTCGAGCGCGGTGAGCGCGGCGGAAATCCGCTCGGCGGGAAGGCCGAACGCTCCTGCGAGTTGTGCGAGCGTCGTCGGTCCCTGGCCTTCTAGCCGGCCACGCACGAGATCGACCAAGGCGGCCTCTGGCTCGACAGCGAGATCCGAACTCGGCGGCGGAGCGATGGCGGGCTCCAAGACCGCGCCGGGGAAGACCATCTGAAGTTGGCTGAGACGCTCGGCCGGCACCCAGAAGACGCCTTCAGGCGCGGTGAGCAACGCGGCCCGGCGTGACTGCGCCAACGTACCGAGCCACTCTTTCCATTCTTCGCGCGGCTCTGCCTCGGTCTTGGTGATAAAGCCAAGCCAGACCAGAGCGTCGTGCAACTCGTCCGCATTGGCCGCGTCAGGCCAGGCCTCCTCGCGCACGCGGGCGATCGCCGACGCGTCGAGGCGGCCGATCTCGTCGGCAGAGGCCGGATCGAGCCAGCGCCGACTCATCACGGCTTGGGTCCGGCGCTCCTCGAGCGGCGCATCGTCGAGGAAGGCATAGGGTCGCGCTGTAAGCACCTCGCGGGCGAGCGGCGAGGGCTCGGTGAGGTCGCGCGCCACGATCCTGATCTTGCCTGACTCGATCTCGGTGAGCAGATGCTCCAGCCCCTCGATGTCCATCGCATCGTTGAGGCAGTCGGAAATAGTCTGCGCGACGAGTGGGTGATCCGGCACCTCGCGCTCACCGACGAGATTTTCGGCGCAAGCCACTTGGTCCGGAAAGACAGTGCCAACAAGATCCTCGGCCATCATGCGCATAAGCTGCGGCGGCACTTTCTTGCCGCCGCGAAAGCGCGGCAGCGCGAGCGCTACAGCGGCTACCCAGCGCCAGCGCGTGCCGAACATCGGCGCATCGAGCAACGCCTGGACTAGGACTTCGCGTACGGTCTTCGAATTGAGATAACGCGCCACCTCCGCGAGGTCGAAACTATGCGCGGTGGTGAGCGACAGCACAATATTGTCTTCGGTCGCCGCAGCCTGCAGCTCGAAATTGAACTTGCGGCAGAATCGCTTGCGTAACGCAAGCCCCCAAGCGCGGTTGATGCGGCTGCCATAGGGCGAATGGATCACAAGCTGCATGCCGCCCGCCTCGTCGAAGAACCGTTCGAAGATGAGCGTCTCGCGCGTCGGCAGGGCGCCAAGCGAATGGTAGGCCGCGCCGAGATATTCGACGATCTGCTCAGAAGACGCACGGTCGAGGCCGAGATCGCCGCTAATCCATTCCAGCGGATCGTTACTGCGGTCCTCGAGGCGGCGTTCGAGCTCGGTGCGGAAGCGCGAGACCGAATGCGTCAGCTCCTCGCTGCGCGATGGAGCCTCGCCGAGCCAGAAGGGGATCGTAGGCGGCTGGCCTTGCGCGTCCTCCACGCGCACCGTGCCGCGCTCGACGCGGATGATGCGATAGGCCGTGTTGCCGAGCTGAAATATATCGCCCTGGATGCTCTCGACGGCAAAGTCCTCGTTGACCGTGCCGACGACGGTGCTTTCGGGCTCGAGCAGGACCTGGAAATCGGAATTGTCCGGGATCGTGCCCCCCGAAGTGATTGCAGTGAGCCGTGCTCCGCGCCGTCCGCGCAAGCGGCGGTTGACCTCGTCGCGATGGATCAGCGCGCCCCGCCGTCCGCGCCGCGTTGTGAAGCCGTCGGCGAGCATGCGCAGCACCGATATGAAAGTCTCGTGTGCAAGGTTGCGGTAGGGCCAAGCCCCCCGAATGAGTGTATGGAGCTCCGCCTCGTCACAGTCTTGCGCATTAACCTCCGCGGCGATCTGCTGGGCGAGCACGTCGAGCGGTTCATGCGGCATGATTAGCCGGTCGAGTTCGCCGCGGTTGACGCTGTCGATCAGCGCTGCGCATTCGACAAGGTCGTCGGTGGAGAGGGGAAACAAGCGCCCCTTGGGCTGGCCGCCGACGCTGTGCCCCGAGCGCCCGACGCGCTGCAGGAAGGCTGCGATCGAGCGCGGTGAGCCGAGCTGGCAGACAAGATCGACCTCGCCGATATCGATGCCGAGTTCGAGCGAGGAGGTTGCTACCATGGCGGCGAGCGCACCTGCCTTCAGCCGTTGCTCCGCGTCGAGTCTCTGTTCCTTGGCGAGGCTGCCGTGATGCGCGGCGACGCGCTCCTCGCCGAGCCGGTCCGAAAGCTTGCGCGTGACGCGTTCGGCCATACGTCGTGTATTGACGAAAATGAGCGTGGTGCGGTGGCCTGCGATGAGCCCCGCCAGCCGGTCATAGACTTGGTCCCAGACCTCGGCGGACATCACCGCTTCTAGCGGGGAGGGCGGCACTTCGAGCTGAAGATCCCGCGCGCGGTAGTGGCCGCTATCGACGATCAGGGGCAGCTTCCGATCCTCGCCGGCGCCCACTAGGAAATTTGCGACCTCCTCGATCGGCTTCTGCGTAGCCGATAACCCAATACGCTGCAGCCTACCGCCGCAAAGGGCCGAAAGCCGTTCAAGCGACAGCGAAAGATGCGAGCCGCGCTTGCTCGACGCCACCGCATGGATCTCGTCCACAATAATGGCGCGGGTGGTCTTCAGCATGGCGCGGCCGGAATCCGAGCCGAGTAGGATGTAGAGCGACTCGGGCGTGGTGACCACGATATGCGGAGAGAGTTTGGTGGCGCGCTGACGCTCGGCCTGAGGGGTATCGCCGGTGCGCACCCAGGAGCGGATCGCGACATCGGCCAGGCTCTGTGTGCGGAGCGCCTTCCGGATGCCAGCGAGCGGAACGTCGAGATTGCGGTGGATATCGTTCGAGAGAGCTTTCAGCGGCGAGACATAGACGATGTGCGTCTCGTTTTTGAGTTCATGTACGAGCCCTTGGCGCACAAGGCCATCGATGGCGCACAGGAAAGCGGCCAGAGTTTTGCCAGAGCCGGTCGGCGCAGCGATGAGTACGTCGCGGCCAGCCTTGATCGCTGGCCAGGCGTTGGCCTGCGCTGGAGTGGGCGCGGCGAAGCTTTGGTCGAACCACGCGCGGACCGCGGGGTGGAAGAAATCGAGCGGCATGAAGAAAACCCGTCATCTGGGGCTGATTACCAGCCAGAGCTCCCCAGCTAGCCATTGAGAGATAAGTGCTTCTGGCGGACGTTCAACCGAGCTCGACCCCTATCGAGGCACATCAACCCAGTCCGAGCCGCCGATGCGCTCGCAAGCAAGTAAGGGCTAGCGCCCGCGCACGAAGTGCATGACGAGAGAGATCAACAGCAGAACCAGAAAAATATAGAACAATATCTGCGCGATACCGGCCGAGGCGCCGGCTACGTTGCCAAAGCCGAGAAAGCCGGCAATCAAAGCGATGACAAGAAAGGTCAGAATCCACCCAAGCATTGACGTTCTCCTCTGTTAGATAGCGCGGGCGAAATGTTGATCTAGCGGCTTGGGTTTCGCAAGGGGTCCCAGCTGAAAACTGGCTGTCGCCCTCTCTGTTGGTCGCACCGGTTTCCATTACAGGTTATTTGCAGCGCGCATTTTACCAATCACCCTCACATATCTGTAGAGCGGCTTCCGAACTGACATGTGATCGATCAAGCTGGTTTCCTCTTTGGTTCTGGCAGAGCCACAAGGTAGTCTTGTAACTTCCAGTCGTCTGGCTCGCATAAACAAAACGACCCGAAGGGGGCCGTCCCGTTAAAGCTGACCGCCGCCTTGGCCACCCTGGCCTCCTTGACCAGGATTGCCTTGGCCTGGGTTACCCTGACCGGGCTTGTCTTGGCCTCGATTTCCTTTGACCGGGCTTGTCTTGACCCGGGTTGCCCCGACCTGGATTACCCTGGCCCGGATTGCCCTTTGCACAAGGGAATTTAGCTTGCAGCGAGCCTCGCCGCGAAGGGAACTTTTCCCGGCTTTTCGGGCTTTTCTGACCGAGGCTCCGCCCCAATCCTTTGGGGTGGACACCGAGCGAATCCGGAGCACAAATCATGAAAACCCAAGTCCTGGCCGCAATGGCCGTTTCCGCCACGCTTGCGCTTGCCGCCTGCGGTGCGCCTAGCACTCCCGACTTCGTGCAGAAGGTAGCCATGAGCGACATGTACGAAGTCGAGGCCGGCAAGATCGCGAACGAGAAGGGCAAGTCTGAGCAGGTCAAGCAGTTTGGCCAGAAGATGGTCGAAGCGCATAGCAAGACCACCGAGCAGCTGAAGGGCATCGTCGAGGCAGAGAAGATTAAAGTCGAGCTGCCCACCAAGCTCGACGACAAGCATCAAGGGTTGATCGAGGACCTGAACAAGGCTTCAGCGGAGGATTTCGACAAGACCTACGCCGATCAGCAGAAAGATGCCCACGAGATGGCAGTCGACCTATTCGAGGACTATGCCAAGGACGGCGACAACGCGGCGGTTAAGGCATTTGCCGCGAAGACGTTGCCTGTCATCAAGGAGCACCTCCAAATGGCAAAGCAGCTCGAGGACAAAACCTCCTAGTCTTTAGCTTCGCCCTGATTCGGGGATGATTCTGAACCCGCCACCGCCGCGTCCCCGAAACGGATGCGGCTGTTCCCCTATCGACCCCGCGCGTCAGCCCTCGCTCCATCGTTTTGGTGATCGACCCTGGTGTACGGAAGCAGCCGACGCCAACCAGCGATAAGCTAGGTGCAATTCCTGAGTGAGCCTACGCTCAGAGTGGATGCCGCAGCAGTAACCCACCATGAGCATACGGATCATCAGCCCGGGATCGACCGAGGACCGTCCGATGTCGCTGTAGTAAGGCTCCAGTTCCTTGTGGAGGTCGGCCAGTGCCGCCGTCACAACCACGTCGATCCGTCGCAACAGATGGTGCTGCGGAATGCGATCATCGAGGCGGAACTCGTAAAACAGCTTGGCTTGATCGCGCCTCTGCCGACCCATCATCGCCGGTTCTCCGTCGCCGATCTCCTCAGCAGACGGAATCACCGTTCGGCGCCCCTCCCAACGCCTTTATCGACAGCATCGACCCAATGCGGCGGCGGTACACGGCTTGGCACCAGGCTTCTTCGGTTTCCGCCAACTCGTCTGAGCGCCATTTCGAGGTCTTTATGGGGTGAGGCTGCAGTTGGCCGTCATTTCTCGAAAACTGGGCTAAACGAGCAGGATGTTCCCGGCCTATCACCGCAGTGCCAACAGATCTTGGAGACCTTTTTTCTCAGAAGCTCACTAGTGAACTCGGCTTGCCCTTCATCAAGTGCGAAGCAGCACTTGAAGTCCAAACGAGGACTAGGCGCCATGGTGCCCTCTGCGCGTTGGCAGTCCGCCTTAGTGAGAGCATAAGTCGGCTCGCTGATACCCACGATGACGACGGCTAGCGCGACAGTGGCAGAAATCGCTTGTCGCATCGCTGACCTCCATTAGGGGTAATAAAGATAACTGCGAGCCCCCACACCACCACATTGCCCTAGCAGAGGGGAAGAGGGCCTCAATCTGGGAATCCATCTCCCATCTGAGCGCAAGACTATCTGGCCGATTCTACACGTATGAACAAGCCTGCTTGCGCACATGTCGTCTGGTCGTACTCGCCGGTCACAACCATAGGTACTCACCTGATAACTCGATCAGTCGAGGCTAAGTATGACTACACAATCACGGCGAGTAGAGGCATTCTCTTGCGCAGGAAAAAGCACGTCACTTCGTATCCTACTCTGGTCGCTTGGCGACCTGCTGTAGAATTTTTTGACGCGAAATCTGCTCGGGTTTGGCGCTAACAGAAAGCCTCATAACGACATTTCCATGAAGGCCAGCGCGGGCTAGCCCCGCACCTTCTCCGGCTACGAACAGTCCCCGACTCTGCCTCGACGTAGTAGCGGTAGCGTCGACCATGACTCACCGCATGGGAAGGCGTGAAGGGAATTCCCTCCGCCGTACACAACTGCCCCGCGAGCAGGCTCGGATACTTGGAGCTGGTCGCCCCTCTTTTGCGGTCCGCGTTCATTGCGTGCTGCGCCTGGATCTTCTCCCAATGATGGCGTCATCAATGATGGCGTCGTGCTCTCCTTCATAGCTGCAGCCTCGGTACGGAATGCGGCCGATATAGATTGGGTGGAAGGAATGGGGTAGATCCGCGGCTGAATGCTGTTCTCCGTATTACCTTCCATCGAGCATCGTGCGCAACTTAGTCCGGAGCCTGCCAAAGGCTGTGTGATCTCTCCACGCGCCACTCCCGATCGGTAATGCCGCCGCTACGCCCTAACAAGTTTCAGCAAACTGCAATAAATCGAACGGATTTCCACTGAACTGGTTATGCAACCGGGCTCCGCTTAAAGCCTGATCGCTTCGCTGGAGAACACCCTCGCTGAGGCCGCTAACCGACGCGCTCAAGGAGGAAGTTCATGAGCAAAATCCCCGACTGGCAGCTCATTGGCGATTGGTTCGACATTTGCAGCTGTAACATTCCGTGCCCCTGCGTATTTGCCCAGTCTCCGACTAACAATGCTTGTAGCGGCGTGTTGGCCTGGCATGTCCATGGGGGTCACTATGGAGACATCCGTCTCGATGGTCTCAATCTGCTTGGACTGAGCGCCTTCGAAGGCAATGTTTGGGCTGTTTGGGCTGATGAGAGCAAGGTCCGAATGGGCCTCTTTATCGACGAGAGGGCCGATGAAGAGCAGCGCCAGGCTCTACAAATGATTTTCGCGGGCGAAGCCGGAGGATGGCCCGCCATTTTCGCTACGAAGATTGGAGAGTTTCGCGGCGTCGAGTTCGTCCCCATAGAATTTGAAGTTGCCGATGACCTGGCGTTCTGGCGGGCCGCCATTCCGGGTCGAGTCGTAGGCGAGGCAAGGGCCTTGTCAGGACCCACAACGCCAGCGGGGAAACGGGTGCAAACCATCAATCCGCCGGGTTCCGAGGTCGGTCCGGGCCAGGTCGCCACGTGGGGCCGATCGGTGGAGCTCCGGGCCGACGGATTTGGCTTCAACTGGACCGGTGAAAGTTGGTCCAGCAAGCACATCCCGTTCGATTGGAGAGGACCCGATTCCGCTTAGCACCAGGGTAACTGCTCCTTGTCCGACCATCTCCGCTTTTCCTGGCTGCGACCCACCTTTCTATTAGGGCATGCGAGGCTGGGCCTAATCTTATCGCTGGTCATACTCACGGCGACCGCCTGGATGATGACGCTATATCACTCGCGTAATACGAAAACGCCAATGGATGGTATGAGCGACATGGCCATGGACGGCATGTCGCACGCCGATTGGTCGCTTGCTGGCGCAGGGGCCTTCGTGGCGCTCTGGACAGTTATGATGGCGGCAATGATGCTTCCGGCTGCCGCACCAATGATCGTGATGTTCGCGTCGGTCCAAACCCGGCGCACCGGTTCTGAGGTTGTGTCGACCTGGATCTTCGTTTCCGGCTACCTTCTAGTGTGGTTGGTCGCAGGCCTCTTGGTCCATATCATCGTTCAAATTGCGCGAGATATACCTCCCGTTCTTTCCTCGGCACCTCAAGCAGATTGGGGATCAATCGCTCTTGGGTTCACCGTCATTGCAGCCGGACTCTATCAATTCACGCCCCTTAAGCGCGTCTGCCTCAGGCATTGTCGCTCGCCTCTCGCGTTCGTGGTGCAACACTGGCGTGACGGGAAATTTGGGTCGGTTCTAATGGGCCTTCAACACGGTACGTACTGCCTTGGATGCTGTTGGGTCTTATTTGCCGTGTTAGTTGTCGCTGGGACCATGAGCGTCGCATGGATGCTTCTATTGACCCTTTTCGTGTTCGCAGAAAAGGTATTCCCCCATGGTCAGCGCATCTCAGCCGCAATTGGCATTGCTCTCGTAGTCCTGGGGATTTTGATCTCCAGCGGCACCACGCTGATGCAGATATAGAAAAGCCTCACGCTAGGATGCGTCATAAATGTTTGCCCGGCCCTAAGCAGGCCTCAACAGGCGTCGGGTTGTCGGTTGCGTGCCAGAAGCTGTCGCCACTGTAGCCCGCACTCTCAAAAGTTCTTCCAACAAAAGGAGGCGAAATGAACGGTACCCCGGTGCGCAGCGAAACAGTGACTGAGACTTCGAAAGTGCGAACGGTCGACATGAAGCTCGAGGTCGTCACAATCCCTGTTTCGGACGTTGACCGAGCCAAGCGCTTCTACGGCGGCTTGGGCTGGAGGCTCGACGCTGATTTCGTCAAGGGCGACGTGTTTCGCGTCGTGCAGTTCACTCCCCCAGGCTCGTTATGCTCGATCCACTTCGGCAGGAGCATCACGTCGGCCGTGCCAGGTTCGGCACAGGGACTGTATCTCGTTGTGTCCGACATCGAGGCAGCGCGCGCCGATCTTGTCGGTCGCGGTGTCGAAGTAAGCGGAGTCTTCCATCGTGCCGTCGGTGAAAGTCCCGTGAGCGGACCGGATCCGGCGCGGCGCAGTTACGCCTCATACGCCACGTTCAGCGATCCGGACGGCAATGGTTGGTTATTGCAGGAGGTGACCGCCCGATTGCCCGGACGTGTTGACGCCGACGAGATAACGTTCACCTCGGCGACCGAACTCGCACAAGCGCTCCGCCGCGCAGCGACCGCGCACGGCGAACACGAGGAACGGACCGGTCAGCACGATACGGATTGGCCGGACTGGTACGTCGAGTACATCGTCCAGGAACAGGCCGGCAAGGACCTACCGACGTAAGCAGCGGTCATCGTCACGGGAGCGCTGCACCTGTCTGCGCGTCTCGCTGCCGACAGGCGTGGCTGACGTCGACGATGTTCGCTTGTCTGGGGGAGGACCCAGACCCATCGCCGATATCACCAATTGAACATTCACCCGGGCGCGTCTGGAAGTCGAGCTCCAGCACATATTTGCCGGGGGCAAGGCTGCGGCAGAAACTGTCCCGCGGCCCTTAAAGGCAAAGCGTTTGCGCGGGATAAGATTCAAACTTTCGGTAACTTCCGATTAATGGCTGCCTAATAGCCTCCGATACGCGACATGGCACTTTCGGACGTGTCACTTGAGCCATCAGTAATCAGCCAGCGCTTCGGAGCGCCGGCTTAGAGGAGGAAGTGAATGGCTGACGTAATCGGCACATCAGGCAACGATACACTAACCGAAAATCCCTTTGCGGGAGAAAGCGGGAACACGAACAGCAACTTCTATGGACTGGAAGGCGACGACACGATCGTCGCGGGTCCGTACAAGGCGGTGCAGAACGAAACTGGCAGTCCCGAGCAGTCCCAAACAGGTGAGGTGCCGGACGACGAAATTAGCAGCACCGAACAGCCCCAAACGGCCGAGCTGCAGGATAACGACGTTATCGAAGGCGGGGCTGGTAATGACATTATGATGGGGGGCCACGGAGACGACAACTTCGTATTCCGATTTAATGCCGAGTCAACAGAGGGCACCGCGTCGAGCGAACAAGGCGACGATATCATCGCTGACTTCGGCAATGGGAACGACACCCTAAACCTGGTCGGACTGGACGAAAGTCAGCTCCAATACGACGTCGAGGGATACAACACCGTACTTTCCTGGGACGGAGGCTCCGTCACCTTGCTCGGTGTGCAGCAGGATTTGGCCACGCTTCAGCAACACGTGTCCTATACCGACCCTGCCGCTGACGCATAACGCCAAAAGGAAGGCGAGTCGCGACACACGCGGCTCGCCTTTTTTCCTCAAGATGCCGACGCTCCGGAACTCTCTCAGCGAGATTCTCGTCCGCTGCCGCAGCGGCTTTATCGCCGTCGGCGCCTTCAGCATGGTGATTAACCTTCTGACACTGACCGTCTCAATTTACATGCTGCAGGTCTATGACCGCGTGCTGACAGGACGCAGCGTCGAGACGCTCATATACTTAACCGTCATAACGAGCGGCGCGCTCGTTGCCATAGGACTCTTAGAGTTCCTCAGGTCTCGGCTCCTCGTCCGGCTTGGCACCTGGATCGATCGCGCAATGTCGCCCAACGTGTTCGAGCGCGGCTTGGAGAATGCGGTGCGCGGTGTGCGTTATAGAACGGAGGCGCTCCGCGACGTCGCCGCCCTGCGCAACTATCTTGGCGGAGCCGGCATCATGGCGCTGTTCGACGCGCCGTGGACGTCGATTTATCTCGTTTTCATCTTTCTGCTTCACTCGCTGCTTGGCTTTCTAGCCCTTGGCGGCGCTCTCCTGCTCTTCTCACTTGCGTTGCTCAATGACGCCTTGACGGCGGCGACTCTAAAGCGTGCGAATAGTGCTTCGACCCGCGGCTACCAATTCGCCGAAGCAGCGTTCCGCAACGCCGAGGCGATCGACGGCATGGGAATGGGTGCGGCGCTCGCCCGCCGCTGGGACTCAGTCAACGCTCATGCGCTACAATTGCAGGCCAAGGCAAGCGACCGCGTGGGTCTGATAACTGCCGTCACAAAGCCGTTCCGCCTCTTCTTGCAGGTCGCCGTTCTCGGATTGGGAGCTTGGCTCGTCCTTCAGCAAGAGCTCAGTCCAGGTGGCATGGTTGCCGCCTCGATCATCATGTCGCGGGCACTTACGCCGGCAGAACAGGCGATCGTCACATGGAAACAGACGATCAGTGCGCGCGAAGCCTGGACGCGACTCTCCGCACTCTTTCAAACGGCGCCCATTCACCATTCCACAATGGCGCTACCGAGACCAAGAGGGCGCCTCACAATCGAAGGTGTGACCTACATTCCAGCGGGCGCTCGTCACCCCGTGCTGAGGGCAATCTCGTTTGCGATTCCACCTGGAGAAGCGCTTGCTATCATCGGACCCTCCGCCGCCGGGAAATCGACGCTAGCTCGGCTCATCGTCGGGCTTGCCCAACCGCAACATGGTTTCGTTCGCCTCGACGGCGCCGATGTCTTCGCGTGGAGCCGGGACAATTTCGGCCACCACGTTGGCTACCTTCCTCAGGATGTGGAGCTGTTTCCGGGTACCGTGGGCGAGAACATTGCCCGGATGGAAGAGGGGGAGCCTTCAGAAGTGGTCTTTGCGGCAAAAATGGCTGGCGTGCACGAATTGATTCTGCGGTTGCCGAACGCCTACGAGACCGAGATCGGGGAGCAGGGTGCTAACCTTTCCGGCGGACAGAGGCAGCGAATCGCCCTTGCGCGCGCGCTCTACCGGCGGCCGGCGCTCCTCGTCCTCGACGAGCCCAACTCAAGTCTCGATGCCAGTGGAGAGGCGGCACTGAACAGTGCGGTCGCTGCGATGAAGTTAGGCGGCTGCACAGTAGTGGTGGTAGCGCATCGGCCGTCTCTTATGACCCATATCGACCGCATCCTGGTTTTGCACGAAGGGAAGATGCAGCTCGCCGGACCGCGCGATGCGGTTCTAGCGGAATTACACCACCTGCAACGGCCCGCCAATAGGCCGTTTGTCCGAGCAGTGGGAGCGTGAGGTACCGCGGTGAGCAAGCTTGTTCGCTATGCTGCCCAAGCGCCTGACTTCGGACAGCAGGCCTATCTTCCTGCAGATCCCCCGATTGGTCGCTACGTCTCTGCTGGCGGGCTTGTGATCGCGCTCCTGCTCGGGGGGTTCGGCATTTGGGCGGCGCTAGCGCCTCTAACGAGTGCTGCCATCGCGGAAGGCGTGGTGAAGGTCGGCACGTACCGCAAGACGCTGCAGCATTTAAACGGAGGAATTATTCGCCAGATTCTGGTGCGCGAAGGTGATCGGGTACCGCAAGGGCAGGTCCTTGTCCGGCTTGACGATGTTGACGCCGAAGCCGACCTCAACGCCATTCGCGGACAGATTGGAGCTCTCGAGGCCGAGCTTGCTGCCACTAAGGCGCAGCTGCCGAGCATCGAGCAGCAGCTTAGTGACCAACGGACACTCTATCAAAAGGGCTATGCAAGAAAGCCCCTGCTACTTGAACTCGAACGGACCGTTGCCAAAACGAAGGGTGACATTAAGGCGAATGAAAATCGCCTTGCGTCTTTGCACGAAGGGGAGCGCAAGGCGCGAGTCAAAATCGAGCGTAACGCGATAACCGCGCCGCAAGACGGCGTGGTGATGAGCCTCCGCGTCCACACCCCGGGCGGAGTGATTGCGCCCGGTGGCGAAATCCTCGATCTCGTTCCGGTTCGTGACAAGCTGGTTCTTGAGGTCAAGATCAAGCCGATTGATATCGATGTGGTGCGCCTTGATATGCCAGCCACAGTTCGTCTTGTCGCTTACAAGCAACGTACGACGCCGACCGTACAGGGCAAAGT
>JBOHJE010000167.1:0-24055 GCA_050728375.1 Methyloceanibacter sp. | reverse complement strand
AGAAACACATGGGCACCGACGAGCGCCGAGACGGGGTTGCCCGGAAGTCCAAGCAGGCGCTGTGACCCGAGCTTACCGTAGAATATGGGCTTACCGGGCCGCATGGCGACCTTGGCAAAGTCGATTTCGAGCCCCTCGGATTTGAGGGCCTCCACGACCAGATCCCGCTCTCCGACCGAGGCGCCGCCGATCGTAACCAGAATGTCCGCGCCGGCGCCGGTCTTCGCCAAGGTGACGATGCTCTCGCGATCGTCCTTGGCAATACCGAGATTGAGGGCTTCGCCGCCAGCGGTCTCGACGGCGGCTGCGACGCCGGAAGAAACCGACGACACGATCTGATAGGGGCCGAGCTGGGAGCCCGGCGGCACGACCTCGTCCCCCGTGGCCAGCAGTGCGACCTTGGGCTTCCGCCGCACGGGAAGCTCGGCGTGGTTCATGGAGGCGGCCAGCATCACAGCACGCGCTCCGAGCTTCGTGCCTTGCCCGAGCAGCACATCGCCCTCTTTGAAGTCCTGCCCGCGTGGGCGGATATGCCGTCCGGGCGCACCATCCTTCACCAGGACCCTATCGCCCGCCTCCTCGGTGTCCTCCTGGATGACGACAGTGTCGGCGCCCACGGGGACCGGTGCACCGGTAAAGATACGGACGGCGTCGCCAAGCCTAACGACACCCTCGAACCCGGCCCCCGCCGACGACACCCCGATAAGCTTGAGCGTCGCGGGCAGCGTGGCAATGTCCGCGGCGCGCACGGCGTAACCGTCCATGGCCGAGGCATCGAAGGACGGCTGCGTGAGGCGGGCGGCGAGGTCCTCGGAGAGCACGCGCCCGAGTGCCTCTGCGAGCGGCACGCGCTCGCCCTCGACCGGCTCGAGACCCCTCAGCACGCGGTCCACAGCTTCAGAGACAGTAAGAAGCGCCATCCGACACCTCGTCATTGCCGGGCTTGACCCGACAACCCATTCCCTTGCGCTTCGACGCGCGGAACGGTAGCGGCATGGATGCCCGGATCAAGTCCGGGCATGACGGTATTACACAACGGCGGAATTCGCCGGAGCGGCCGCCGCGCTTCTCGATGAGGCGGATGCCAGTAAAAGTCATTACCCGATCGACCGCCTTGCACATGTCGTAGATGGTGAGACAGGCGACTGAGACAGCCGTGAGCGCCTCCATTTCGACGCCGGTCTTGCCCTCGACCTTCGCTGTCGCCTCGACCCTGATGCCGAGCGGCTCCCCGCACGGGGCGAAATCGAGCGTGACCTGGGTCAAGGGGAGGGGATGGCAGAGCGGGATCAGCTCGGCGGTCCGCTTCGCCGCCATAATCCCGGCGATCCGCGCCGTTGCGATCACATCTCCCTTGGGGACACCTCCCCCGAGAATGAGGTCGAGCGTGTCTTTCGCCATGGTCACGACGCCTTCCGCGACCGCCACGCGCGACGTCACGGTCTTCGCCGAGACATCAACCATGCGTGCGTCGCCCTTATCGTCGAGGTGGGAGAGGCGGGCGTTCATTGCGCGGCCTCTGCCGATGCACCAGCGCCTGTCAACAGCGCCCGCGTGGCTCCCGCCACGTCCTTCTGCCGCATCAGGCTCTCGCCGACTAGGAAGGCGCGGACGCCCGAGCCGGCGAGCCGCTCCAGATCGGCGTGGGCAAAAATTCCGCTCTCGGCAATCGCCATGCGATCGCCGGGAATGCGCGGCGCAAGCCTCTCGGTCGTAGCGAGCGTCGTGTCGAAGGTCCTGAGGTCGCGGTTGTTGATGCCGATGAGCTTGGTTTCGAGGCGCAGCGCACGCTCGAGCTCGGCCTCATCGTGCACCTCGGCAAGAACATCCATGCCGAAAGCGCGAGCGGCGGCCTCGAGGTCCCGCGCGATGGCGTCGTCGACGGCGGCCATGATGATGAGGATGCAGTCCGCGCCGAGCGCGCGAGCCTCCGTCACCTGATAGGGGTCGATCATGAAGTCCTTGCGCAAGACCGGCAGCCGCGCCGCGCCGCGCGTCGCGGCGAGATATTCGAGGCGACCCTGGAAGGACGGCGTGTCAGTCAGGACGGAGAGGCAGGCAGCGCCGCCGACTTCATAGGCTCTTGCCAGCGAGGCCGGATCGAAGTCGGCCCGAATCAGCCCCTTGGATGGGCTTGCCTTCTTGATCTCCGCTATGAGTGCGAAGTCGCCGTCGTCCACGCGGTCGCCCAACGCCTTTGCGAAGGGACGAATCGGCGATGCGTCGTCGGCGCGAACGCGCAAACCACTTTCCGGCACTGCGAGTTTGGCGGCGGCCACCTCTTCACGCTTGTAGCTCAGTATATCGTCGAGCACCTGCGCCATGAGCTCAGACCTTATCATGGCTGAGCTTAACGAGCGCTTCGAGCACGGCCCTGGCCTTGCCGCTGTCGATCGAATCCGCGGCGAGGGCGACGCCCTCCCGCAAGGTCTTAGCCTTGCCCGATACGAGCAGCGCTGCCGCGGCGTTGAGCAGCACGATGTTCCGCAAGGGCCCCTGATTTCCCTGGAGTATGGCGCGAATATGCGCCGCATTTTCGACGGCGTCGCCGCCGATCAGGTCCTCGGGCCGGGCGTCCGGGAGCCCCGCGTTGCGCGGCGAGATCTCAAAGGTCGAGACCCGGCCCCGGTCTAGCGCCGCGACATGGCTGACATCCGTGGTCGTAAGCTCGTCGAGCCCGTCGGCGCCATGCACGACCCAGGCGCGTTCGACGCCGAGCAGACTCAGAACATGGGCGAGGGGCTCGACCCACTTCTCGGAGAACACGCCGACCACCTGGTATTTGATCGAGGCGGGGTTGGCGAGAGGTCCGAGCAGATTGAAGATGGTACGCGTGCCGAGGTCGCTTCTGACCTTGGCGACCTGCCGCATCGCGGCGTGATGAGCCGGCGCGAACATGAAGCCGAGACCGCAGCTTTCGATACAGGCGGAGATGGACTCCGGCGTACCCTCGATATTGACGCCGAGAGCCGTGAGCACATCGGCCGAGCCCGACCGCGACGAGATCGATCGGTTGCCGTGCTTGGCGACGGGGATCCCCGCGCCGGCCACCACGAAGGCCGCGCAAGTCGAGATGTTGTGGGTCTTCTTGGCATCGCCGCCCGTCCCGCAGGTGTCGATGGCGCCTACCGGCGCTTGAACCCGAACGGCTTTGGCTCGCATGGCGCGCGCCGCACCTGCAATCTCCTCGACCGTCTCGCCCCGTACCTGGAGTCCCATGAGCAACGCGCCGACCTGGGCTTCGCTCGCTCCGCCGGACGTGATCAATTCGAAGGCTTCGGCGGCTTCCAGCTGGCTGAGGGTCTCGCCCGATGCCACCTTGCGGATTGCCACCCGGAGATCGGGGGCGGCCGCGGTGTCTGCGAGCGCGGGACTAAAGGGCACCGACCGTGTCTCTTTGCCCGGCTCCGCGTGCCCGCCGCTCGACGCGGGCAAGATCCAGGAAGTTGGCTAGCAGCTGATGGCCGTGCTCGGACGCGATGCTCTCGGGGTGGAACTGCACGCCGTGCACCGGGTAGCGCTTGTGCTGCACGCCCATTATGATGCCGTCTGCCGTCTCGGCGGTGACCTCAAGATCGCGGGGGAGCGACTGCCGCTCGACCACCAGCGAATGATAGCGTGTGGCCGAGAAGTCCTGCGGCAGGTCGGCGAAAACACCCTTGCCGGTGTGATGCACCTTCGACAGTTTCCCGTGCATCAGGATCGGCGCCCGCACCACGTGGCCGCCATACACCTGGCCGATGGCCTGATGGCCGAGGCACACCCCGAGGATCGGCACCACCGGGCCGGCCCTGGCGATGAGGTCGAGACAGATGCCGGCGCGGTCTGGGTCGCAGGGTCCCGGCGACAGCACGATCGCCTCGGGAGCCCCAGCGAGGACTTCCTCGACGGTGATCTTGTCGTTGCGATAAACCTGCGTGCTCGCGCCCAATTCCCCAAGGAAATGAACGAGATTGTAGGTGAAGCTGTCGTAGTTATCGATTAGGGTCAGCATGCGCTTGGTGTTACGCCCCGGTTCCATACGCCGTCAAGAACAAGGGCCTGGGCTTTCGCGCAGCTAAGCCCGCACCTCCTTCGGCGTGAGGAACAGGCTCAAAGTCCCGCTGTTGATTTCCACGGTGCTCCATAGCCCGCTCGTGAAGTTGATCACGGCGAGCCCCGCTGTCGGATATTTCTCCTTGAGACGGTCCCGCAAAAGCTTCGGCCCGTGACCGACGAGGTCGAGGGCGAAGGACTGGAGCTCGGGATTGTGGCCCACCATCATCAGCCGTGTCGCGCCCGGCTGAACGCCGTGCAGCATTTCAAGCATCTCCTCGGGCGCGGCGTGATAGAGGGAATCTTCGTACACGACCTTGGGCTCGACCTTAAGCTCCAGCAGCACCAGAGCGAGCGTGTCGCGCGTCCTCCGCGCGGAGGAGCAGAGCACCAGTTGAGGCTCGATCCCCCGTTCGCTCATGACCCGCCCCATGAGGGGCGCGTCGGCGATGCCGCGGGTCGCGAGCGGGCGCTCCCGATCCGGAAGCGTCGGATTCTTCCAGCTTGATTTGGCGTGGCGAAGCAGGCTGAGGGTCAGCATCTGCAACCCTCGCGCCGCCTATTGGCCGCGCTTGGCACGTGAGGCGAAGCGTACGGCCTCGTCGGCCGCCTTGAACAGGGCGCCCGCCTTGCTCACGCATTCCGCCTGCTCGCGCTCGGGCACGGAATCGGCGACAATGCCGGCACCGGCCTGCACATGCATGACGCCGTCCTTGACCACAGACGTTCGCAGCACGATGCAGCTGTCCATCTCTCCATCGGCCGAGAAATAGCCGACGCAGCCGGCATAAAGCCCGCGCGCCTCGTCCTCGAGCTCGTCGATTATCTCCATGGCGCGCACCTTCGGCGCGCCGGACACCGTGCCGGCAGGAAAGCCCGCCATCAGCGCATCGACTGCGTCGAAGCGCGGCTGAAGCTTCCCTTCGACATTCGAGACGATGTGCATGACCTGGCTATAATATTCGAGGAAGAAGGAGTCCGTGACGCGGACGCTCCCCACTTCAGCCACGCGGCCCACGTCGTTGCGGCCGAGATCGAGCAGCATCAAATGCTCAGCGCGCTCCTTGGCGTCGGCGAGGAGCTCCTCCGCAAACTCCCTGTCCTTCTCGAACGTCGCACCGCGCGGCCGCGTACCGGCGATCGGCCTAATCGTGACCTTGCCGTCGCGCACGCGGACGAGGATCTCGGGACTCGACCCCACCACCGCGAAGTAGCCAAAGTTCAGATAATAAAGGAAGGGCGACGGGTTCACCCGGCGAAGCGCCCGGTAGAGCGCGAACGAGGGCAGCGTGAACGGCGCCTCGAAGCGCTGGCTGAGCACAACCTGGAAGATGTCGCCGGCCGCGATATATTCCTTGGCGCGCGCCACCTTGGCCATATAGGCCTCTCGCGATGTCGTGGGCTTCGGCTCCGGATGGGCGGCATCGAGATCGGGCTCGGCCACATGCGGCAAAGGCTGCTCCAGCCGGTCGAGGACAAGGTTGAGCCGGTCCACCGCACGCGCATAGGCGGCCTTGGCGCTGACGCCGGGCGCAGGCCGGATAGGCGTCACCACGGTCATCTCATCCTTCACGCTGTCGAAGATGACGATCAGCGTCGGCCGCACCAGGATGCTGTGTGGAAGATTCAAAGGATCGGCCCGGTCGCTCGGCAGGTGCTCGATCAGCCGCACCATGTCGTAGCCCATATAGCCGAAGATGCCGGCGGCCATCGGCGGCAAGCCAGCGGGCAGGGCGATCGCCGACTCCGCGAGCAGAGCCCGAAGCGAGGCGAGCGCCGGCACCGGCGATTGAGCGAAGCCCTCCGGGTCGGAGTGGGGTGCGCGGTTGAACTCGGCCTGGTCGCCGTTGGCGCGCCAGATGAGATCGGGCTCGCAGCCGATGATGGAATAGCGCCCTCGCGCCGCGCCGCCTTCGACCGATTCCAGCAGAAAGCTGTTCGGCCGCTCATGCGCGACCTTCAGCATGGCCGAGACCGGCGTCTCGAGATCGGCCACGAGGCGGGTCCACGCCACCTGCGGCACGCCCTCTTCATAGAGGCGGGCAAAGACCGGGAAGTCGGGCTCGATTGGATGAGTTCCTTCCTTCTGCGGCAAAGGCGTAACCGAGGCAGGCGCGGAGGTCATGGGACCTCGTCGCCGACCAGTCTGGCGAGGGCCTGGCGATTGATCGTGACCCCGTAGCGGTTCTCCAGCGCACTAAAATATTCCGCGATCGTATCCTCGCTCATGAGGGGCCCGATACGCTGGTCGAGCCGTTTGATGGCACCTCGGTCGAGTGGCGACGGGGCGACCACCTTCTCCACCTTGAACACGATGCGGCCTTCTTCGACCGGCGACGGCGCCGAGCCATAGCCGCCTTCCGGCAAGGTGAAGGCTTGAGCCACGGCGGCGGGCAGCACGTTCACCGTGATGTCGTCACGCTTAATAGGCGTGGTGGGCACTAAGTCCTTGCCGAGTTCCCTGGCCACGTCCTCCAGCGTCTTCGCACCGCTGCTCAAGCTGTCGACTAGCCCTTGCGCGAACTTGGCGACTTGAGCGCGGGTCTGGTCGGCCCGCCAGTCCTTCTCCACGTCGGCCTTGACCTGATCGAACGGTTTTAGCTGCTCGGGCGTCACACCAAGCACCTCATACCAGACGACGCCCTCGTCCTTGGCGTCGATCGGGTCGTTCTCGACACCGGACTCCGTCGCGAAGGCAGCATTCAACACTTCCTTCTGCGCAGGCAACGTCACAGTCGAACCGTTTGGCTTGCGACCCTCGTGATCGACTGCGTCGATGACCTGATAGTTGAGCTTCAGCTTCTCGGCGACCTCGGCGAGCGTCGCACCCGAGGCAAGCTCATCCTCGACGGAATCATGCAGTTCGAAGATGGCGCCCGAGGCGCGCTCCTTGAGAATCTTCTTCTCGAGATCGGCCTTCGCTTCCTCGAAGCTGAGACTCTTGCCGGGCTCGATCTCGGTGACCTGCACGAGAACGATGCTTCCGAGTTTGCCCGTGATCGGTTTGCTGACCTTGTCCTTCTCGAGCTTGAACGCCTCCTCGGCGATAGCAGGATCGGCGAGCTCGCTGCGCGTCATCTTACCGAGATCGATATCGGTCTCGCTTAGGCCCTGCGCTTTGGCTATGTCGACGAAGCTCGTTCCGGCCTTGATCTTGTCGGACGCGGCCTTGGCCGCATCCATGTTGGGGAAGGCGATCTGTTGTAGGTGGCGCCGCTCAGGATTGCCGAGTTGATCCTTCTCGGCCTCGTAAGCCGCGCGGACATCGGCATCGGTGATCGCGACCTTATCCTTGACGGTTTCCGGGGTAACCGCGAGCACGCCGAGCTTGCGTTGCTCCTGCTGGGTGAACTTGTCGTGGTGGTTGTCGTAATACGTTTTGAGCGCTTCCTCGGTCGGATCGGTGATGTCCCCGATAGCGCTCTTGGGGACCAGAACGTAGTTCAAGGTGCGCCGCTCTTCATTGAAGCTGTTCAGCGCGTCGATGAGTACTTTGGGCGTGTTTGGCACCCTGCCGACCGTGGTGAGGAGCTGCCGGCGCAGATTGGTCTCGCGCATCGAGTAGAGATAGCCCGCCTCGGTCATGCCGATATTGCGCAAGGCTTGCTGAAACGCCGCCGGGCTGAAATTGCCGGTCGCGTCCTGAAACGAGGGGTCCTTCATGACTTGCGCGAGGAGCACATCGTCGCCGATGCCGAGTCCGAGATGCTTGGCGTGGGTATCGACGGCGGCGCCACCGACCAGTCGTTCCAAAACCGCAGCATCGAGACCGGCGCCCCTGGCCTCCTGGAGGCTCAAGCTTCGACCTGCTTGAGAGCTCATGGCTCGAAGCACATCCTGCTGCGCCCGCATATAGTCCTGCGAGTTGATCTCGGTGTCACCAACGCGAATCAACGTCTGGCTGCCGTAGCCCGTGAAAATGTCGGCGACGCCCCAGATCGCAAAACTGACCACCAGGAGGCCGATCAGGATCAGTCCGAAGAATCGGCCTGCGCCCTTGCGCAAAGTGTCAAGTGCCACGCGCTGAAACCTTCTATTCGCTATTTGCCAAAGCCGCGCAGCCATCCGATGCTAGAACGGCCTGCGCGGCGCCGGCATCATAGGTAGCAAGCGTCAGCCCGGCAAGGCGGCCTTCAGGCGCAAATCCTTGGCAGCCGGACAAAAATTATGCCGTCGGACCGTTGACCAGGCGCGGAGAGGGGAGGGCAAGTGACCGCGATCAAGCCGCTTGTCGCCGGCAATTGGAAGATGAATGGTGTCGGCGCGTCGCTCGCCGAGCTGCGGGCGTTGCGTGAGGCCGTGACAGGCAAGCCCGTGCCCGAAGCCGACCTCATACTCTGCCCTCCGGCGACGCTACTGAGCCGGGCGAGCGACCTCCTGTTTGGAAGCTCGATCGCGCTCGGCGCGCAGGATTGTCACCCTTTGCCGTCGGGCGCGCATACCGGCGATATCGCCGCCGAGATGCTCGCGGATGCGGGCGCCACCGCCGCCATAGTCGGCCATTCCGAGCGGCGGATCGACCACGGCGAGAATGACGCGCTCGTCAACGCCAAGGCCTCAGCCGCCTACCGCGCGGGGCTGACAGCTATCATCTGCGTCGGCGAGACTCAGGCCGAGCGACGTGCCAGCGCGACATTGAAAGTGATCGGGCGCCAGATCGAGGGATCGGTCCCTGTGGAGGCGAAAGCCGCCAACACGGTGATTGCCTATGAGCCCGTCTGGGCCATCGGCTCGGGCTTGACCCCGACGCCCACCGACGTCGCGGAGGTGCATGACTTCATCCGCAAGGAGCTCGGCAAGCTGCTCGGCCCCAAGGAAAGCAACGCCGTGCGAATCCTCTATGGCGGCTCCGTGAAGCCCGCAAATGCCGGTGAACTCCTCTTCGTGCCCGATGTAAACGGGGCCTTGGTCGGCGGGGCCAGTCTGAAAGCCGAGGATTTGTACGGAATTCTGTCGGCCTATTGTGGCAAGAGAGCAACGGGTTCCACTGCAAAACCTTAAGCCAGGGTTGGCAAATCAGTTTATGTTCGTCATTCTGGTCGCTCTTTGGGTTTTGGGGATACACCTTTCCGGAGCTGTGATGCCGTTTCCGCGCTTCTTCGTGATCGCGCTGTTGGCCTCAGGCTTGGCGACGCTGTTCTGCCACGGGGCCGTGGCCGAGCCGCTCGACAAAGACCTCTGCTCGAGCCTTAAGAGTGAACGTGACCGGATGTTGACGCGCGACATCAAGGCAGCCCTCGAACGCGGCCCGGACTGGGTGAAGGACAATCTGCAAAGTGGATTGATCGAGCAGGTTCGGGCTTTCCTTGGGGTCGAGGAGAAACTGGCCTTTCGCTGCCGGACCAACAGTGTTGCCATTCCCAAGCCCAAGCTCGTGCCGATCCCCGACCGCAAGCCGAGCCTTGAGGCAAAGGCTCCGGAGGCCGCGAGCCAGACCGTTGCCGGAGCAGAGACGATACCGGAGGAAGGCGCAGGCTCCGGAGATGACGTAATCAGCGCCAAGGCCCCTACGGGGAGGCCTAGCCAAACGGTTGCCGATTCGGATAAGACAGCGCCTTCGCAGTCTAAATCCACGGCACAATGAGCACTGTTCTTCTTCTGATTCATGTCATGATTGCTATCGCCCTTGTCGGGGTCGTGCTGCTCCAGCGCTCCGAAGGCGGTGCCTTGGGCATCGGCGGCGGAGGAGGCGGTTTCATGACCGGCCGGAGCGCCGGCAACGCCCTAACCAAGACCACGGCGATCCTAGCCGCCTGTTTCTTCGCCACCAGCCTTGCGCTGTCGATCCTGGCCGGCACGCACCGGGGAACCCCTTCGATCATACCGGGCGGGGATGATGGCGGCGGCCTTGCGCCACTTCAGATGCCGAGCCCGGCAGCCCCCACGGCACCCAGCGCGCCTCCGGCGCCCGCGGCGCCACAGTCGGAATAACCGGCCAAAAAATCCGCGCCTCAAAGCGTCTCTCCGATGTCGTTTGGGGGTACGCCTCGGCGCGGACTCGGTGTATGGTCGAGGCCCATGGCGCGGTACGTCTTCATTACCGGCGGCGTGGTTTCCTCACTCGGCAAGGGACTTGCATCGGCGGCGCTTGGTGCGCTCTTACAGGCGCGCGGTTTTCGCGTTCGCCTGCGCAAGCTCGATCCCTATTTGAATGTCGATCCGGGAACTATGAGCCCGTATCAGCACGGCGAGGTCTTCGTCACCGACGACGGCGCCGAGACCGATCTCGATCTCGGCCATTACGAGCGCTTCACCGGGCGACCCGCGAGCCAAGCCGACAACATCACGACCGGCCGCATCTATCAGGAGATCATCGCCAAGGAGCGCCGCGGCGACTATCTCGGCGCGACCGTCCAGGTCATCCCCCATGTCACCGATGCCATCAAATCCTTCATCACCACCGGTAACGAAGAGGTCGATTTCGTGCTCTGCGAGATCGGCGGCACGGTCGGCGACATCGAGGGTTTGCCGTTCTTCGAGGCGATCCGCCAACTCGGCAATGAGCTGCCGCGAGGCCATACCGCCTTTATCCATCTGACGCTGGTGCCCTTCATCCCGAGCGCCGGAGAACTCAAGACCAAGCCGACGCAGCATTCGGTCAAGGAATTGCGCTCCATCGGTATCCAACCCGATGTCCTCCTTTGTCGCACCGACCGCTCGCTCCCGAAAGACGAGCGGCGCAAGATCGCGCTCTTCTGCAACGTGCGTCCCGAGGCTGTGATCCAGGCGCTGGACGTAGCGAGCATCTACGACGTGCCGGTCGCCTATCATGCTGAGGGGCTCGACCGCGAATTGCTGGCGGCCTTCGGCATCACCAGCGCGCCAGAGCCCGATCTCAGCCTCTGGCGCGACATCTCCCGGACGATTGCCGAACCCGACGGCGAGGTCACGGTGGCGATCGTCGGCAAATATACGGGCCTGAAGGATGCCTATAAGTCCTTGAACGAGGCGCTGGTGCATGGCGGCATCGCCAACAAGGTCCGGGTGAATCTCCAGTGGATCGAATCCCAAACCTTCGAGAGTCAGGACGCAGCCGCCTATCTGGAGGAAGTTCACGGCATCCTCGTGCCCGGTGGTTTCGGCGAGCGCGGCTCGGAGGGGAAGATCCAGGCCGCCCGCTTTGCCCGCACCCGCTGCGTTCCCTATTTCGGCATCTGCTTCGGCATGCAGATGGCGGTGATCGAGGCAACCCGCGAGGCCGGCATCGAAGGCGCGAGCTCCACCGAGTTCGGCCCGGCCGAGGAGCCAATCGTCGGCCTCATGACGGAATGGATGAAGGGTAACGAACTCCAGCAGCGCGAGGCCAACGGCAATCTCGGTGGCTCGATGCGGCTCGGTGCCTATGAGGCCGTACTCGCTAAGGGGAGCAAGGTAGCCGCCATCTACGGCGATACCCGCATCTCCGAGCGGCACCGGCACCGGTACGAGGTGAACACCCGTTACCGCAACATGCTCGAAGCCGCGGGCTTGCGCTTCTCGGGTCTCTCGCCCGATGGCCTTTTGCCCGAGATCGTCGAACGGCCGGACCATCCCTGGTTCATCGGCGTGCAGTACCACCCCGAGCTGAAATCGCGGCCCTTCGAGCCGCATCCGCTCTTCGCCTCCTTCATCGGCGCCGCCGTCGATCAAAGCCGGCTGGTGTAAACAATCGCAATGTCGCAGAACGTCCATACCGGCGGCTGTGCCTGCGGCGAGTTCCGGTTTGAGGCGAGGGAAGAGCCTTATCGCGTCGACATCTGCCATTGCCTGACCTGCCGGAAGGCGCACGGCGCACCCTTCAATTTCTATTTGGTGTTCCCGAGCGAGGCCGTCATTTTCGGCGGCGAGGTGCCCGAGTTCAGTAGCTCCGAACACGGCCAACGCTATTTCTGCGCGGCTTGCGGCTCGCCAGCCTATTCGCCGTATAGCCGCGCGGGACGAGATCTATCTCTATCCCGGATCGTTTGACGAAGATGGGCTGTGGCAGCCGGACTACGAGCTTTGGACGATGCGGCGCGAGCCGTGGCTGCCCAAGTTCGGTCAGGTCGTGAACCGCTACGAGAAGGACAGGCCCCAATGGAGACGGACCGAGCGCGAATGAGCTTCTATCCGCCTCCCTTGAGGTGTCGCGCGCCTACCGCTTCTTGCGGGGCGCCGCCGGAGGGACGTCCGATCTGCCTGCCGCGCCGCGTTCCGGTATCACCTCGTCCGCGGCCAAGATGTGAGACTTAAAGAAATAGCCGGCGACACCTGCGCCGATCAGCGGCGCGATGATGAACAGCCAGACTTGCGCGAGCGCCGTCGGATTGGTCGCCGCGCCGACAATAGCCGGTCCGAGCGAGCGGGCTGGGTTCACCGAGGTCCCAGTGATGTTGATGCCCAGTAGATGTATAGCGATCAGCGCGAGGCCGATGGCAAGTCCGGCGAGGCCAACCGGGGCTCCTCTCTGCGTTACACCGAGAATGCAGACAAGGAACAGAAATGTGCCCACCGCCTCATAAATGAAGGCGGAAACCATGTTGTATTCGCCGAGATAGCCGGGTCCCCAGCCGTTCTGGCCGAGCGAACCCGTCCAGCCCGACGCCTTGCCCGACAGAATGAGATAGAGCACGGCGGCGCCGGCGAGTGCGCCGAGCACCTGCGCAATGACGTAGGTGATGAAGTCGGCGGTCGTCATTCGCCCGGCCATCAGCACGCCGAAGCTGACGGCGGGGTTGATATGGCAGCCCGAGACTTGGCCAATGCCATAGGCCATGGCCACGATGGTGAGGCCGAAGGCCGCCGAGATGCCGAGAATGTCGATAGAGGTCGCGCCGGTCGCCATGCCGCCGATGACCACCGCGCCGCAGCCGATCAGTACCAAGGCAAAAGTGCCGACGAATTCCGCAATCGCCTTATTCATGATGATGCCCTCCCGAAAGAAAGGCCGCCATCATGGCAAACTCGCCCGTCCGCGAACAGGGCGGACTCACCCTGTGCCAGTTGACGCTCGCCTTGGCTGGTCCCATGGTCCGGGCCATGAACCAGGCACTCAAGCCCGCGCCTTCCCGTGTCGTCGAGGCCGGGAAAGTGAAGTTCGGCAATGACTTGCCGCTTGCCATCATGGCCGGCCCTTGCGCGCTCGAGAGCCGGGGGCATGCGCTCGAGATGGCCGGGGCCCTCAAGGAAATCGCGACGCGGCTTGGCCTAGGGATCGTCTACAAATCGTCTTTTGACAAGGCGAACAGGACGAGCGCCGCGAGCGCACGCGGGCTCGGCCTGAAGGAAGCGCTGCCGATCTTCGTCGAGATCAAGGAGGTCACCGGCCTTCCTGTCGTTACCGACGTGCATGAGCCGGACCAATGCGCTTTAGCCGCCGAGGCGGTCGACATCCTCCAGATCCCCGCCTTCCTCTGCCGCCAGACCGATCTTCTCGTCGCCGCAGCGAAGACCGGCAAGGCCATCAACGTCAAGAAGGGCCAGTTCCTCGCGCCGTGGGACATGCGCCATGCCGTGGCGAAATTGCTCAGCGCCGGTAATCCGAACGTGTTGCTCACCGAGCGCGGTGTGTCCTTCGGCTACAACACGCTGGTCTCCGACATGCGCGCGCTGCCCATCTTGGCCGAGACCGGCGCGCCGGTGATCTTCGACGCCACCCATTCGGTGCAGCAACCTGGCGGGCACGGGGTGACGAGCAGCGGGGAGCGGCGTTTCGTGCCGGTGCTGGCGCGCGCGGCAGTGGCGGTAGGCGTCGCGGGGGTTTTCATCGAGACGCATCAAGATCCCGACAAGGCACCGTCTGACGGGCCCAACATGGTGCCGCTTAAGGAGCTTGAGCCTCTACTCTCGGAGCTCCTCGCCATCGACAGCCTGGTCAAAGCGTCCCGCTAGCGGACAAGTTCAGCGGCTGTCGTTCGACGCGATGAGTCTCTGCGTGGCGAAGTCCCAGCGCCACAGCGCATCTTCTGTGAGGTGGGTACCGCCCCACCAGCGGTCGATGCCATTAAACGCAGCCCAGTCGGCGCGGCCGGCGAGAACATCCTTGCCGAGCGGCGTCAGCCGGACCACACTTTTCAGATAGGGCTCGGCCAGATCGGGCGCGTCGTGCTGGAAGGGTGCGGCCTCCAGGCCTTCGATCAGCGGCTCGCCGGCGAGGGCGAGCTGGTCGAGCAGCCGCCAGAAGGTCCAGTCGCCCATGAACTCGGCCTCTTCCTGCCGTTGCACCGCGATGAACAAGGCGAGCGCGGTCAGCGTGCCCGGCTGTGCCGCGGCGAGAAGCTGCCGTTCCGTGCGCGACAATCCATCTGGTCCGGGCAGCTCCTCCAGCATGCGCAGCACCGCTTGGCGCAAGAAGGGCAGGGCGGAGAGGTCTTCCTGCAACAGCTGTGTCCACGGCTCTGGCGTCGCCTGGCGAAAGGCGAGCCAGGCGTTCTGGGCGAGATCGAGCTGCTCCTGGCTGACGGGGATCTCCGAGCGAGCCAGTTCGGCGATCGTCTCTAGCGTCTCGCGGCCAATGTAGTTTTCGGCCTGGACAAGCAGCAGCGATTGGTCGTTACGCGGATTCGCCGCGAACCAGTCGAGCACCTGGAGGAGCTGGAGCTGATCGTACAGATCGTGCTCAAACCACAGCGCGGCGCGATCGAAGCTCGCGCTATAGGCAATCCCCCGGTCTCGCGAGGTCAGCTCATAAATGATGGCCCCGAGCTCGCCGCCGCCGGCGCCCGCAAGATATTCGGCGCGGATTGCGGTCAAATCCTCAAGGTTCGGCGTGAGCGGCACCGGCCCATCGTGAAGCACATCCCGCCAGGGCAGGACCTCGGCTCCCGGTAACGCGCGCCTCAGAAGCTCGCCCGCAACATCGCCATTGGTGATGATGAGATCGCCCGTGGCGCTCACCCGCGGCCGCGATAAGGCGCCACCCCTTGATCAGGCAGCCACACGCCCTTAGGCGGCGTGCCGTGCTGCCAGAACACGTCGATGGGAATGCCGCCCCGCGGGTACCAATAGCCGCCGATACGCAAGTAAGCCGGCTCGATCAGCGCCACTATGCGCTTGCCGATTCCGATTGTGGCATCCTCATGGAAGGAGCCGGTTTCGCGAAAGCTCGCGAGATAGAGTTTCAGCGACTTCGACTCGAGCAACCAGGCTCCGGGCGTATAATCGATGACCAGATGGGCGAAGTCGGGCTGTCCCGTCACAGGGCAGAGGCAAGTGAATTCCGGCGCTGTGAAGCGCGCTATATAGGCCGTGTCGGGATGCGGGTTCGATACGCGCTCCAGGTCCGCCTCCGCAGGCGATTTTAGCAAGGGCGCCTTCGCGCCGAGCTGCCGCAATCCGCTGATCTTCCGCGCCATCGTTCTACTCCGCCGCAAGTCGGGGCGCCGGTCCCCGATAGACGCAGCCTTCGCCGCAGGAATCGCGCGCGACCTCGATCTCGGCCAGCCCCAGCAGCCGGTTATGCAGCCGGTCCCAAAGCCAGAGCGCGATATGCTCTAGCGTCGGCAGGATAAGCCCGTCGACCTCGTTCAACATCCGGTGGTCGAGCATCTCGCGCGCGTCCTTCATCGCCACTTCGAGATCGTCGAAATGGAGGACGGTCCCCGCTGCCTCGTCCGGCTCGCCGTCCAATGTCACGCGCACCCGGAACGAATGTCCGTGCACCCGCGCGTTGGGATGGCCCGGTGGCGCCGAAGGAAGGAAATGGGCGGCCTCGAACCGGAATTCCTTGTAGATGCGCATGACCGGCTGTTTAGGCGATTTCTCGTTGTTTTGCCATAGCTTAGCGCAGCCCCAAGAGCTTGTGAGTTTGCAGGCTCAACCGCCATTTGGGGTGGGCGAGGCAATAATCAATGGCGGCGGGGAGATTACCCGCGCCCTGGTCGCCTTCGTCCATCGGCTGAAGCAGGAAATGGGTGAAGTCGAGTCCCTCGAGCGCTTCGGGGCCTAGCGCCTCTTGCGGGTAGACGAGCTTCAGCTCATCGCCCGAACGCTGCGCCAGCTCGGCGCCGGCCTTCGGGCTAACGCAGATCCAGTCAATGGCACGCGGCACCGGTAGCGTGCCGTTGGTCTCGATGGCGATCTCGAAGCCGACCGCATGCAACGCATCGATCAGTCCCTCATCGACTTGCAGCATCGGCTCGCCACCCGTCAGCACGATGAAGGAGGGCATGCCCGAGTTCCTTTGCCAGGCTGAGCGGCACCCTGCCGCCAGATCCGCCGCGTCGGCGAACTTCCCACCGCCCGGACCATCGGTGCCGACAAAGTCCGTGTCGCAGAACGTGCAGGTCGCGCTGTCGCGGTCCTGTTGCCGGCCGGACCAGAGATTGCAGCCCGCGAAGCGGCAAAATACGGCCGGCCTCCCGGCCTGCGCACCTTCGCCTTGCAGCGTATAGTAGATCTCCTTGACGGCATACATTTCCGGAAATTGGGCCATCGCGGCACGGAGAACAAGAGCGCCGCCCTCGATCATTGACGCACGAGGCGGCCAGGCCCGAGGATCGTCCGGGCCATTTTTCCAAACTCCAGTTTCAGGTGGCCATGAAGCCGGCTGGCATCGCTTTGAGCCTGGCAATGTCGCGCGCAGGAGCCATGTCAGATAGGAAGGGGAAAGTCGTTGCTATCACGGGCGCGAACAGCGGTATCGGAGGGGCCAGGCAAGGGTGCTGGCGGAGCACGGCGCGCATGTCGCGGAAGCTCGTGGCGGAGATCAAAGTCAAGGGAGGCCCGGCCGCCTACCGCAAGCTCGATGTCACCGACCGCAAGGACGCCGAGGATTTCGTCAAGTTTGCCGAGAATCAATCCGGCAAGGTCGATGTAGTCGTCAACAATGCCGGCCGGATGCCGCTCTCACGACTCGAAGCGCTGAAGGTGGACGAGGGGGATCGCATGGTCGACGTCAACATCAAGGGCGTGCTGTACGGCACTTGCTCCCGGACTGCCGATCTTCAAGCGCCAGGGCTTCGGTCACTTCGTCAACATATCATCGGTCGCCGGTCATCAGATATTCCCCACCGCCGCGGTTTATTGCGCTACGAAATTCGCCGTGAACGCAATCTCGGAAGGGTTGAGGGTGGAGAGCCCCGACATCCGCGTGACCGTGATCCGGCCGGGCGCCACCGCGTCTTGCCGGAACCCATCACGCATAAGGGTGCGCGCGAATGGGTTGGCAATGGAAGGAACCGTTGCCCACCCTACGCTCCTCCTGCGGAGCGCTAACCCTTCTTGCTTTCCCCGGCAGGAGCCATCTTTCCCGGAATCACCTTCTCGGGAGGATTGGTCCCAGGAGGATTGATCGAGCGAATGAAGGCGATGATCTTCCAGAGCTGGTCGGAAATCTTGATGGAGACAGCCATCGGCGGCATTGGCGCCGGTACGCTGCCGTATTGGTAGCGAACGAAGCCCTGCTTTTGGAGCTCCGTGGAGCCCAACGTTATAAGCCTGAACAACACGTCGTCGGTATTGTCCCAGAACCACAAGCCCATACCAGTAGTTATAGTTGTACCCTGAGCCTGACCGGTGAAACCCGTCAACATGGCAACCCCAGTAATTGCCGGCGCCGCCCGCTTCACCCAACCGCTCAAACACCCATTTTTCACCTACCTGCTTGTTCGTGCTTACGAATGCAGGAACCAAAACCCGGCCGTCATTTAGTACACCTGTGCGGCGTCCCGGTTCCGCGGGAGTTTCAGGGGAGCGGGCGACCGAGGTGGGTCGATCTAGGGGCGCTGGCTTTGATGATCGATTTCGGAACGAAACGCCTGCCACGCCGCAAATCCTTTGGCGCGAAGCTCGCAGGCGGGGCATTCGCCGCAGCCATAGCCCCAGTCATGCCGCATGCCGCGCTCGCCTTTGTAGCAGGTATGCGTCTCCTCGATGATCAGATCGGTCAACGACTCCCCGCCAAGCTCCCGCGCGAACTCCCAGGTCTCTGCCTTGGATCGCCACATCAGCGGCGTGTCGATCGCAAAGGGGACCTCGGTGCCCAGCCGGATCGCCTGTTCGAGCGCACGCAACGGGGCATCGCGGCAATCGGGGTAGCCGGAGTAATCCGTCTCGCACATGCCGCCGACCAGCGCCGGCAACCCCCGTCGGTAACCGAGCGCGGCCGCGTAGACGAAGAAGATGAGATTCCGTCCCGGCACGAAGGTCGACGGCAGGCCCGAGTCCAACATCGCGATCTCGGCTTCGGAGGTGAGGGCGCTATCGCCGATGGCGCCGAAGGTTGAAAGGTCGAGCAGGTGATCGGGTCCGAGGCGCTCGCCCCAGGCTGGGAAGCGTAGGGCAAGTCCCGATCGTATCCGCTCCCGGCACTCGAGCTCGACCGCGTGGCGCTGGCCGTAAGCGAAGCCCACCGTCTCCACCTGCGGATACCCGACCAGCGCATAGGCGAGACACACGGTCGAATCTTGGCCGCCTGAGAAGAGCACCAGAGCGCCGGCCAGGTTTCCCGTCTCGTGACCGTCCGTCATTTGACGCGAGCAATGGTTCTCATCTTGATATATTTCTACCGGCGGTTCTTGCCGTCAAAGGGCGTGAGCGTAAGCGCCGCAACGTCGACGCCATCGAGACAGCGTACATTGATGCCATAGCCAGGCGAGCCGTCCTCGCTCTCGCCCTTCGAGAACGAGCCAACGCCGCAGGTCCTGCAGAACAGGTGGTGGATGACCTTCCGGTTGAACTGATAGTCGGTCAGCGCGTCTTCGCCGGAGATGAGCCTGAAGTCGTCGGCCGCGACATAGGCCCATAGCGCGCCGCGCTTCTGGCAGAAGGAGCAATTGCACGACAGTACCATGCCGAGATCGCTCTCGACCTCGTAACGCACCGCGCCGCAATGGCACCCGCCGCCATATTTACTCGCATCCGGCATTCGCTCTCTCGCATCTCGCCAAGGGCCTTGCGCTCGACCCTCAACCCGATAAAACCCGCCCGAGCCTGTCACGAGCCGCCATTTCAATCAAATCCGGAGCCAAAGGAAGCCCTCATGACCGCCATCGCCACGATCCTCGGCCGGGAAATTCTGGACAGCCGTGGAAACCCGACCGTCGAGGTCGACGTGGTGCTGGAGGGCGGTCATCACGGCCGCGCCGCGGTGCCGTCCGGCGCCTCGACCGGCGCGCACGAGGCGCACGAGCTCCGCGACGGCGACAAGCGCTATGGCGGCAAGGGCGTTAAGAAGGCGGTCGGGGCGGTGAACGGTGAGATCCGGAACGCGCTGGCCGGCTTCGATGCGGACGACCAGGGCGGCCTCGACCGGCGCCTGCGTGATCTCGACGGCACCGACAACAAGAAGCGGCTCGGCGCTAATGCGATTCTCGGCGTGTCCCTGGCGGCGGCTAAGGCGGCGGCGAACGCCAAGGGCGAGCCGCTCTACCGCTATCTCGGCGGAGAGGCCGCCACGCTGCTCCCAGTGCCGATGATGAACATCGTCAATGGCGGCGCCCACGCCGACAATCCGATCGACTTCCAGGAATTCATGATCGTGCCGGTGGGCGCGGCCAACCTCGCCGAGGCGGTCCGCATGGGCGCCGAAGTGTTCCACGCGCTGAAACATGCGCTCAAGGGCGTGGGCCACAGCACCGCGGTTGGCGACGAGGGCGGCTTCGCGCCCCATCTGGCCTCGACCCGCGAAGCGCTCGATTTCATCATGTCGGCTATGGCCGCGGCCGGCTACCGCCCGGGCGACGACATGGTCCTGGCGCTCGATGTCGCGGCGACCGAGCTGTTCGGCGAGGACCGCTATTTCCTCAAGGGCGAGAGGCGGAGCCTCACCTCCGATCAGATGACCTCCTACTACACCGAGCTCGTGACCAACTACCCAATCTTCTCAATCGAAGATGGCATGGCCGAGGACGATTGGGACGGCTGGCGCACGCTGACCGAAGCGCTCGGCGACCGCTGCCAGCTCGTCGGCGACGATATCTTCGTGAC
Organism: Methyloceanibacter sp.; assembly: GCA_050728375.1. Taxonomy (GTDB): domain Bacteria; phylum Pseudomonadota; class Alphaproteobacteria; order Rhizobiales; family Methyloligellaceae; genus Methyloceanibacter. The sequence goes on along the minus strand of JBOHJE010000167.1, from coordinate 4,135 downwards.
GAATATCGCCCGACTGAAAGAGGGCATCGAGCAGCGCATCGCCAACGCGATCCTGGTCAAGGTCAACCAGATCGGCACGCTCACCGAGACGCTCGACGCGGTGCGCATGGCGCAAGACGCGCACTACGCGGCGGTGATGTCGCACCGCTCCGGCGAAACCGAGGACGCGACCATCGCCGACCTCGCCGTCGCCACCAATTGCGGGCAGATCAAGACCGGCTCTCTCGCCCGCTCCGACCGCGTGGCCAAGTACAATCAGCTCATCCGCATTGAGGAGGAGCTTGGGCCTAAAGCCCGCTATGCCGGTGCCTCCGTTCTAAGGCACGGCCGGTAACGGCAGATTAACCCTAGCGGCCTGATTCTACTTCCGCGTCTTTCGTCATGGCCGGGCTTACCCCGGTCAACCACGTTGCACTCGTCGTGGAATGAGACGTGGATGCCCGGCCCAAAAGCCGGGCATGATGCATTGGACGCCCGCGACGGGGGTGAGGGAATGCGCTTCAGGGCTTTCATCTTTCCCGTCATCGCCTTTGGCGTCGGCGGCTATTTTGCCTACCACCTCCAGACCGGCGATCACGGCCTGAAGGCGCGCGCCAATCTCGAGCGCCGCAAGGAGGTGCTCGAAGGCGAGTTGGCCGGCCTCAGGGAGGTGAAGGAACGCATCGAGCGCGACGTGGCTCTACTTCGCCCCGAGAAGCTCGATCCCGACATGCTCGACGAGCGCGCCCGCGCCATTCTCAATCTCGCCCATCCCGACGACCTCGTCCTGATGAAGCGCCGCGAACCCGATCCCAGAGGCCCTCTCACCAGGCGTTGAGTGAAGTGTCGCAAATCTCGCTTTGTCATGCCCGCGCAAGCAGGCATCCGCTAACCCCTAGCCTTCGCGATAGGATGCGAAAGTGGTTACTGGATCGCGGAGTAAGCCCGGCGATGACAAGGAAAGGACCGGAGGGCGGGTCAGCCCCAGCTTTCAGCGAACTTCGAAGTCGTGCTAGCGTTTGACAGGCACGCGGGGGAATCGGTGGAGGCCACAATTGACGAGCCCAAGTCTCACGCCGGGTGCCTCCGATTTCTGGCTGGACCGGCCGCCAGCTGAGAGAGACGTCCCGCCGCAACCAGCGCCGGAGCTCACACCCGAGCAGAGCCTGTCGGCTTACCGCCGCATGCTGCTCATCCGCAGGTTCGAGGAGAAGGCCGGCCAGCTCTACGGCATGGGCGCGATCGGCGGCTTCTGCCACCTCTATATCGGCCAGGAAGCGGTCGTCATCGGTATGATGCTGGCGATCGAGGAGGGCGATCAGGTCATCACCGCCTATCGCGATCATGGCCACATGCTCGCCACGGGCATGGAGCCCAAGGGCGTGATGGCCGAGCTCACCGGGCGCCGCCACGGCTACGCCAAGGGCAAGGGCGGCTCCATGCACATGTTCTCGGTCGAGAAGAACTTCTATGGCGGCCACGGCATCGTCGGCGCACCGGCTCCGCTCGGCACGGGCATCGCCTTCGCCAACAAATATCGCGGCAACAACCGCGTCTGCCTTACCTTCTTCGGCGAGGGCGCCGCCAATCAGGGCCAAGTCTATGAGAGCTTCAACATGGCCTCGCTGTGGAAGCTCCCGGTGGTCTACATCATCGAGAATAACCATTATGCCATGGGCACGGCGGTGGAGCGCGGCAGCGCGCTTGCCGAGGAGCTCTATCATCGCGGGCTCGCTTTCGGCATTTCCGGCGAGCAGGTCGACGGCATGGACGTCGCCGCTGTCAAAACGGCCGGCGAGCGCGCCGTGGCGCATGCGCGCGGAGGCAAGGGGCCAATCATCCTCGAAATGCTGACCTATCGCTATCGCGGTCATTCGATGTCGGATCCCGCCAAGTACCGGACGCGCGAGGAAGTTCAAGAATTCCGCGCGCACCGCGATCCGATCGAACTCGTGCGCAAGCGCCTGCTGGACGCGCGGCGAAGCGAGGACGAGTTGAAGGAGATCGACCGCGAGGTGCGCGCCGTCGTCAACGCGGCGGCCGAGTTCGCGCAACACGATCCCGAGCCGGACGCCTCGGAGCTTTTCACCGACGTGACGGCTCAGTGAGATCGAGCACCAATGCCAACTGAAATTCTCATGCCTGCGCTCTCTCCCACAATGGAGGAGGGGAAGCTCGCCAAGTGGCACGTCGCCGAGGGCGACGAGGTGCGGGCCGGCGACGTGATCGCCGAGATCGAGACCGACAAGGCCACGATGGAGGTCGAGGCCATCGACGACGGTAGGCTCGGCAAGCTCCTGGTGCCCGAAGGCGCCGAACACATCCCCGTCAATCAGCCCATCGCCCTTCTACTCACCGACGGCGAGGATTCCATCTCTCCCCACAGGGGAGAGGGAGAGGAGCCGTCACCCGATCTAGGTGAACGACCGTCTGAGGTTGAGGAGGCGCCGGCGGGACCGCAAGTTGCGCCGGCGGAGCCGCAGCGCGCTCCGGAAGCGCCGCCGGGAACCGAGACGGTATCGATAACCGTGCGCGAGGCGTTGCGCGACGCCATGGCGGAGGAGATGCGGGCCGACGGAAGTGTCTTCGTCATGGGTGAGGAGGTTGGCGAATATCAGGGCGCCTACAAGGTCACGCAGGGTCTGCTCGAGGAGTTCGGGCCGCGCCGCGTCGTCGATACGCCGATCACCGAATACGGGTTTGCCGGCGTGGGGGTCGGCGCCGCATTCGCGGGCCTGCGGCCGATCGTCGAGTTCATGACCTGGAACTTCGCCATGCAGGCGATCGATCACATCGTCAACTCGGCCGGCAAGACGCTCTATATGTCGGGCGGCCAGATGCGATGCCCCATCGTGTTCCGTGGGCCCAACGGGGCGGCCGCGCGCGTCGCCGCGCAGCACAGCCAGGACTACTCCGCCTGGTACGCGCATGTGCCGGGGCTGAAAGTGGTCGCGCCCTACACGGCTGCCGACGCCAAGGGCCTGTTGAAGGCCGCCATCCGCGACGACAGCCCGATAATCTTCCTGGAGAACGAGATCCTGTACGGCCAGAGCTTTGAGGTGCCGAAGCTCGACGACTTCGTCCTGCCCATCGGCAAGGCGCGCATCGCTCGCTCCGGCAGCGACGTGACGCTGGTCTCCTATTCCCGGGGCATGGCCTACACGCTTGCGGCCGCCGCACAGCTGGCGGAGAAGGGGATCGAGGTTGAGGTGATCGATCTCCGCACGCTTCGTCCTCTCGATATCGAGACCGTGGTTAGGTCCGTGAGAAAAACGAACCGGATCGTCACGGTCGAGGAAGGCTGGCCCATCTGCTCCATCGGCTCGGAGATCTGCGCGCGCGTGACGGCAGACGCTTTCGACTATCTCGATGCGCCGCCCACCAAGATTGCCGGGGCCGACGTGCCGATGCCTTATGCCGCGAATTTGGAGAAGCTGGCGCTGCCCTCCGTCGAGCAGATCGTCGCTGCCGCCGAATCCGTCTGCTATTGGGAGTGATGCAGATGACGGATCCCGCCATGAGCTGGAAGCGGGGCGGTTGCCATTGCGGCGCCGTCACCTTCGAGGTGCTTGCGCCCGACCAGATCGAGGTCCTGGAATGCAACTGCTCCATGTGCAGTAAAAGCGGCTACCAGCATCTGATCGTCGCGAAGGACCGCTTCCGCCTGCTCTCGGGTGAGGACAAGCTCATAACCTATACGTTCAGCACCGGCACTGCCCAGCACCGTTTCTGCTCCGTGTGCGGCGTGAAGAGCTTCTACGTGCCGCGATCGCACCCTGACGGCTACAGCGTTAACGCGCACTGTCTCGCTGACGGTTCGGTCAGAGTGACGCGCGCCGGTCTGTTCGATGGCGCCCATTGGGAAGATGCCATGGCAAAGCACTCCCACGAGGCCTGAGCCATGCCGACGCAAATCCTCATGCCCCAGCTCTCACCCACCATGGAGACTGGCAAACTCACCAAGTGGCACGTGAAGGAGGGCGATGTTGTCCGCAGCGGCGACATCGTCGCCGAGATCGAGACCGACAAGGCGACTATGGAAGTCGAGGCGGTCGACGAGGGCACCATCGGCAAGTTGTTCGTGGCCGAGGGGGCTGAAAACGTCCCGGTCAATGAGCCCATCGCGCTTTTGATCGGTGAGGAGAAAGCCGAGGCA
>JBOHJE010000166.1:0-16563 GCA_050728375.1 Methyloceanibacter sp. | reverse complement strand
CGGTGACCGTGCGCGGCGTCGCGTGCACGATCTCCTGGCCAAGCTTGAAATCCTCGAAGTAATTGCCGGTGATGGTCCGGTCGATCTTTTGAGTCTTTGCGTCGTTCATGTCGGTGAGGCCAATTATCGAACCGTTAAGTGTGGTGAGGCAGAACAGGCGAAAAGCCGTCGCGGGCCCCTTATAAAGGAGGATGCCGACGATAACAGTGCCGACAGCGCCAATACCTGTCCAGACGGCATAGGCCGTGCGGGTCTGCGCCGCCTTGGCAAGCAAAGCGAAGCGCAGACGAGAAAAATCAACGTCGGGACGAGCTTCGTGAACCCCTCGGTGACCTTGTGAGTCGAGGCGAACCCGATCTCGAATAAACCGGCAAGCAAAAGATTGACCCAGGCCATGTGGTCGCACCCCATTGCGTTCAGGGAGTGGCCGGGTCCGTGCCGGCTGTCGGAGCCGAACTTAGTTTCCCGGGTTGCCCGTGTCATCTCCCCACTCCCTTTTATGAGGAGCTTACCTCGGCAGGCGTGGTCCGAGGGAACAGAAGCCGTTGATAGAACCAGCCGATGCCGATCAGCACGACGCCCAGGCCCAGGAAGGAAAGCGCCCGATAGATGCCGGTCAGGTCGGACATGTCGATGAAGAACACTTTGAAGATGGTGAGCACCACGACCGCTGCGGAGGCGATGCGCAGCGGGAGCCACCGAAGCCAAACGCCGGCGGCCAGAAGCGCGACGCCGAACAGGAGCCAGACGGCGGAATAGGTGTATTGCTCGGCCTCGGTGGCGGCGAGGCCAGCCAGAACCGGCCCTTGATAAAGCGTGCGGATCTCGAGCGAGAAATAGGCGAGGGCCAGTGCGAGCCCCATGATCGCGGCGGTTACGCTGTACCAAGGGGGCCGCGTGTTGCGCGTGACGATCGCGAGCACGGCGGCGAGAACTGCAGGGATGCCGTAGCCGAGCAGGATGAGATTGATGAACGGCCCTCCCACCGGCTCGGCGGTGAAGTAGGGATTGGCGTTCACCCCTAGGCTGAACAGAATGACGACGAACACGAGGCCGGCGAGAAGCCGTGCACCGAAATCGTGGACCACGCTGCCGCTCTTGATCCGAATGCGTTCGAGCCCGATCACGACGGCGAGCAGCAGAGAGACGTTGAGCCCGGTCTCGGCAAGTGCGCTTCCGCTGGCATAGGGATCGCCGCCCGAGACGTAGTGGCGAACCTCGAACACGATGAGCAGGACGGTGAACAGGGTGGCCGCGGCATCGACGATGCGTGCGGGCACGTCGTCCCGGCGCCGCCGGAGCATTGAGCCGGCAATCCAGAAGGCGAGCGCCGGCACGCCGTAGCCGTAGAGCAGCCAGTTGAATATGGGCGTGCTGCCAATGGCCTCGCCGACAATGCGCGGGTCCCAGCCGACCCGCCCGAGCACGCCGGCAGTCCCGGCCGCCGCGAGCCAGCGAAGCGCTGGCCACGGGCGCTTTTCGGCGACCCAGGCGATGCCGGGAACCATGAGAGCAAGCGCTACGGTGAGCCAGCCTTTCTCGAGCGCGAGGCTGAGCGCGAGCGCGAGAGCGGCGATCGAGCCGGTGGCGAAGATCGCGCTCGCCGCCGCAAGACCCGGCCGCGGCCCGGGTTTGGCAAGCGCCTCGATGACAAGAGCGAAGAGGCCGGCGAGCGCGAGTGCCGCGGTTGTGAAGGGGATCGACCTATCGAAACCGGCGATGGCGTAATAGAGCGCGATGAGGATGGCTATCGGCGCGACGACGGCTGAGGCGCTCCACAGGATTGCGACCAGAGGTCGCATATCGCGGAATTGCGTGAGGAACCCGGAGGCGCGCCGAACAGGAGCGCGAAGGCGGTGCCGAGCATCAGCGGCGCCCCGAACAGGAAGCGCTCAGGGCGCCAGGCTGCGTCGGGGACGTCGCCGGCAATTACGCCGAGCTCGTGCAGGTCGAACTGGAAAGCCCAATGCGCGAAAACCAGCGCCACGAGCAGGGCCGCTGGTGGAACGGCCGCGGCGCTCGCATCCGTGCGCCACGCGATAACCACGGTTGCGGCGACCAGCGCCACGAAAAGAAGGAGCGCAAGGTTGTCGTGTCCGGTGGTGAGAACCAGCAACGTCGACGCGAGCAGATAGGCGGCGAGCGCGCCGGACGAGGTCGCGTCGATTTCGCCGCGCTCGGCATCGGGGCCGAAAATGAAGCCCGAGACGATGAGAAGCGCGGTAAGCGTGAAGCCGGCAGCGACGTGGAAGGCGTGCGGCGTGACAGCCTGGAGGTCGTCGATGCCGGGCAGCGTCCACAGCACGCCGGCAACGACCGCGGTGACGGCAAGCCAGCGCCATCGCCTCGCCCGCGCCATGCCGAAAGCGGCGGCGGTCACGGCGCCGAGGTAGAGGTATAGTGCCCAATAGCTCGGGGTCTCGGTGGAGACGATTAGCGGTGTGACAAAGGCGCCGACGAGTCCGAGGCCGGCGAGCGCGGGACCATGCAGCAGCGATGCCGTGAGCGTGGCGAGTGCGACGATGCCCAGCAGCAGGAAGGCCGTGCCGGCGTTGAGAAATCCATAGAGCGCGTGGGCGGCGTAAACATCGGCATAGGCGATGGCGGTGCCCGCAGCGGTGAGCAAGCTCGGAATGTTCGCGGATGAAAGACCCTTCAGGCCGGTATGAATCTCGTTCCGCCGGGTCCATTCACCCGCGGCGATGAGCGCAAGCGCCACGGCGGCTGCAAGCAACACACGCGCTCCCGGGCCGAACCAGCCCTGCTCGATCGAATAGCGGACGAGAAAGAAGCCGCCGAGCGCAAGCGCGATGCCGCCGGCCCAGACCACCCACTGGGTGCCGAAACGCTCTTCGAGACTGATCGGCTTAACAGCAGCCGGCTTGGGTGCCGCAGCGGCGGCTACGGGTTCGACGGGAGCTGCGGTTGGCGGCTCGGCCGCGAGCGGAATGGTATCGATGGCAGTTGGCGGCTGGGCGGCTGAAGGCGCGACCGCAGCGGGCGAGGGGGCCCCGCCCTCCAGGGCCGCGAGGCGCCGTTCGAGCCCCGTCACTTTGTATTCCAGGCGACTCACTCTCGTGCGGGCGCCCGCAGTCAGCACAAGGCTGATAACGGCGAGCACCGGGATGGCAAGGACGAGCGCGACGATTGAGCCGAACATGAAGGCGGAGGGCCCTTTGGGGGACGCCTATCTAGCCGCAGTGGGGTGGTCAGGGGAAGCTTGAGTTCACGAAAGCGCCCGGTAGCGCGCTATGGCCGGCGCAAAAGAAAATGGCGGCCCCGCTGACGCTAGGACCGCCATTCCTGAAAACTTGCTAGATCCAGCGCTGATTAGGCGCGATCGAGCTCGGCCGGAAGATAGGAGGTAACCTCCATGCCAGCCTCGGACTCGGTGATCTCGGGTTTCAGCCACTCTTTCATGGTCGTCTCCTTCGGTGAACTAGAGCCTAGATAATGGTGACCCGCGATGAGCATCGCATGAAGCGTTTATGAACGCATTCTGACAGTCACATTAACGGATTCTGACAATTCAACGTCTTGCGCGCCGACGGTCATTGGAACAGCACCAGCGCCTTTTGCAGGGTAATCCAGATGCCCCAGGAGAGCGGAATGCCGACAGCCGCCCAGGCAAGCACCGCCCTCAGATCGAGCTTGCCACCGCCAATGCCGAATGAGCCGCCCACGTCTTTTGCCTTGGCCGATTTGAGCTCGGCTTGGAGGCGCGCGACCTCCTCGTCGGACATCAGCCATTTCTTGTGGACCGGCCGGATCAGGAGATTGGCGATGAAGCCCGCCACCAAGAGTCCCGCCAGCACGTAGAAAATCGGGTCGTAGAGCTGATCGCGTGGAATGCCGGCGGCAAGCCGCGACTCGCGCATGTAATTGACGATTACGGGCCCTACAATGCCGGCGGTGGACCACGCGGTCAGCAACCGGCCATGAATAGCGCCCACGAACTGCGTGCCGAACACGTCGGCGAGGTAGGCGGGGACGGTGGCGAAGCCGCCGCCATACATCGAAGCGATGAGGCAAAAGCAAGCCACAAACAGAGCGAGGCTCTTCCAATCGGCGGCCGAGGTCGCCAACACATAGCAGGCAAAGCCGAGCGCGAAGAAGGTGAAGTAGGTCATCTTGCGTCCGAGCTTGTCCGAGAGCGACGCCCAGAAGATGCGGCCCACGATGTTGAAGAGCGATATGAGGCCGACGAAGCCGGCTGCAACCAGGGCCGCGGACGACTTCAGCGAGGGATCGGCTTGCACCTGCGCGAAACCGAGATCGGGCTGGCCGGCCAGCGCGCCGCCGAAGATCTCCTGAAGCATCGGCGAGGCGATGCCGATAATGCCGATGCCGGCCGACACGTTGAGGCAGAGCATGGCCCAGATCAGCCAGAACTGGACGGTTTTATGCGCATTATCGAGATGCACATGACCCGTCGTGATCATGGCATGTGAGTTTGCGGACGGCGTCCAGCCTTCGGGACGCCAGCCGACCGGCGGCAGGCGATAACCGAAGGCGCCTCCGAGCATGAACACGAAATAGATCCCGGCCAGCGTGACGAAGGTTTCCCAAACTCCCACCGAGGCCGCCGTCCGGTAGTTGGTCATCAGGATCTCGGCGAGAGGACTGCCGATCATGGCGCCGCCACCGAAACCCATGATGGCCATGCCGGTCGCCATGCCTCGCCGGTCGGGAAACCATTTGATCAGGGTGGATACCGGCGAGATGTAGCCGAGGCCAAGCCCGATGCCGCCGATGACCCCGGAGCCGAGCCACATCAGCCAAAGTTGATGGAGGTAGACGCCAAATGCCGAGAGCAACAAGCCTCCACACCAGCAAAGCGCCGCGACTACGCCGGCCTTGCGCGGGCCTGCCCGCTCGAGCCAGCCTCCGAACATTGCTGCCGACAGGCCGAGGAACACGAAAAACAATGTGTACATCCAGCCGAGATCGGCGATGTGCCAGTCGCAGGTCCGCGTGAACAAGGCCTGGATCAGCGTCATGTCGGGGCAGCTGACGGCCTTGGTGACCCCGATCGCCTGGCTCAGCGGCAGCCAGAACACGCTGAAGCCGTAAGCCATGCCGATGCACAGATGGATGGCGAGTGCAGCCGGCGGCACGAGCCAGCGGTTATAGCCCGCCGGCGCGATGATCCGTGCCTTATCAAGCAGCCCGATTTGATGGCCTTCGGCCGTAGCTGCCCCTGAACGCACCATTAGGAATCCCCCCAAAAAAAAGCTGTTGTCTGTTGTTGCCCGCAGTCTGTACGGGGCAAGCTCCACCCGCAAGTCCCCGCGATCGCGAGATCCTGCGGCAGGCCCGAGGTCCTCAGGACAAGCGGCTCCACTCCCGCCCCGGCGTCAGGCCTTTTTGTATTTGAGGAATTTGCCCGTCAGGACGATGCGCACGCGATCGCCATTCGGGTCGGGCTGGCGGGTGAGGTCGAGGTCGAAGTCGATCGCGCTCATGATGCCGTCGCCGAACTCCTCCTCGATCATGGCCTTCAAGGTGGTGCCGTAGACCTGCACGATCTCGTAGAAGCGGTAGATCACGGGATCGGTCGGCACCGCTTGGCCGAGCGAGCCGCGCATATGGATCTCCGTGAGAAAGTCTTCCGCCCCCGGCATGCCGAGCGTCAATGCCGTCTTGGCGGCCACCTCTTTCGGCAAAGGCATCTGCCCGTGCATGGCGGCGGCAATGATGAAGGGGGAATGACCCAATTCGGCGGCGAGACGGGTGAAAGTCAGGCCCTTCGCCTTCATGGCGCGGACAAGCTTGCGCGTCATGGCTTCGCGCTCATTTGAACGTTCCATCATCTGCGATCCCCGCGCCCGAAATGCGAATCCGCCTCCCGCGCCCTCCGTGCCGGTTGCGAACAAAGTCTAGCCGGAGGGCGCGAGCGCGAACGACTAAGACTAGCCCGCCTTCTTGTAGGCGGCGGCCTCGTCGGAGCCCCTGGTGGCGTCGCCAGCCGTATAGGAGTGCGCGCCGGCTCCGGCAAGCTTGCCCTTGTCGACGATGAGATATTCGGTTCGGATCGGTTTTCCGGCGAAATAGGATTCGAGAATCTCGCGCGTGCCGGCGGCGTAGCGCGCCTGGGCAGAGAGCGAGCTGCCTGAGATGTGCGGCGTCATGCCATGATGCGGCATGGTGCGCCAAGGATGGTCCTTCGGCGCCGGCTGCGGGAACCAGACGTCGCCGGCATAGCCGGCGAGTTGACCGCTCTCCAGCGCCCGCACGATGGCGTCACGATCGCAAATCTTGCCGCGCGCGGTGTTCACGATGTAGCTGCCGCGCTTCATCTTGCTTATCAGCTCATCGTTGAACAGATGCTCCGTTTCCGGGTGAAGCGGCGCGTTGATGGTCACCACGTCGCAGACCTTGACGAGCGACTCCACATTCGGATGGAAGGTGAGGCCTAGTTCCTGCTCCACTTCCTTCGGCAGACGGTGCTTGTCGTAGTAATGGAGCTTTACGTCGAACGGCTTCAGACGCCGCAGCGCGGCGAGCCCGATGCGGCCGGCTGCGACGGTACCGACATTCATGCCTTCGAGATCGTAGGACCGCTCGACGCAGTCGGCGATGTTCCAGCCGCCCCTCACCACCCATCCGTAGGAGGGGATGTAGTTGCGGACCAGCGCGAGGATCATCATCAGGATATGCTCGGCCACGCTGATGGAATTGCAGTACGTCACCTCGGCGACCGTGACGTTCTTGTCCATGGCGGCTTGGAGGTCGGTGTGATCGGAGCCGATTCCAGCGGTTACGATCAACTTGAGCTTCTTGGCCTTCTCGATCCGCTCGCGCGTCATGTAAGCCGGCCAGAAGGGTTGTGAGATCACGATCTCGGTGTCCGGCAGCTCTTTGTCGAGGACTGAGTCCTTGCCGTCCTTGCTTGAGGTCACAACAAGCGTATGGCCGGCGTCTTCAAGAAACTTGCGCAAGCCGAGTTCGCCGGAGACGCTGCCGAGCAGCTCGCCGGGCTTGAAATCGATCTTGCTGGGGGTCGGGGCCGTCTGGCCGTCGGGATATTTGGTGATCTTCGGAATATCGTCCCGCGCGTATTTCGGCGGATAGCCGTCGACGGGATCGTCATAGAGAACACAGAGAACCTTTGCCATCGTACCACTCCTTTGTGGGCTGTATGAACGCAGACATTGGATCGTCCGCTTGCGCCCACAAGCGAACGACCAACGACCTGCTGCCACATGTCGCTGATCCCAAGATCGAGGCTAGCGTGGATACGCGGATTGCCTCGTCCTCACGTCTCCTCTAACCGGCAGGCGCGTTTAGTCGCGCTTCTCCAGGCTTGCCGGCGCAAGGCGAGCCTCGCTCCTGTCTACTGCCGAGATCAAGTAGGCACATCGGAACGGCCGATAGGCTCGCTCTATCGAAGCACAGCGCTGGACAAACGCAAAGGGGGCTGGAAAAGTTGCCGCCGTATCTCGGGCGGGAGGCCAAAAGTGCGGTTACCAAAAAGTTTGAGCGAGGGATATTGGCGCTTCCTTCGCGATCGGCACGCTCCGGACAAGCTACGTTATCTCCAGCTTGCCGAGCTCGGCCAGGCGCCGACCGCCATGGTCATCGCCTGCTGCGACGCCCGAGTGGACGTGTCGGCGATTTTTGATGCCGAGCCCGGCGCGTTGTTTATCGTGCGCAACGTCGCCAATCTCGTTCCGCCATTCGAGCCCGAGGGCCGGTATCACGGCACGAGCGCAGCCATTGAATATGCGGCGTTGGTGCTGAAGGTGCCGCATATCATCGTGCTCGGTCATTCGCATTGCGGCGGCGTCGCGACTTATCGCGAACGGCTCAAGGGCCATACGGACGAAACGAGCTTCATCGGACGTTGGCTCACGCTGCTAGACGGACTCGAAGTGCAGGCGAGTGATGCCGCTTTCTTCGATCGTGAGACGGCCTTCGAGCTCGCGGGCATCCGGCAATCCTTGACCAACTTACGCACCTTCCCGGCGCTCAAGGGACGGGAGGAGGAGGGATTGCTCTCCCTGCACGGGCTACATTTCGACATCGGCAGCGGCACGTTGATCGCGCTCGACGAGAGTGTCGACGAGTTTGCCGCGCTTCCGGAGGCTTAGATTGCCATGCGGCGCCAGGATGTCAGAACCGCAACGTCGGAAAACATGGATCGGTGCGTTGCGCTGATCGTGCTCGCCTTCAGCAGCGATCCCGCGGCGCGCTGGCTCTACAAGGATCCGCAAGCCTATATGGAGAACTTTCCGCGCTTCGCACGGGCTTTCGGGGGCGCCGCCTTCGACCATGGCGGAGCTCATTATGTGGAAGGCGCCGCGGCGGCTCTTTGGCTTCCGCCTGGTGCGCAATCCGACGAGGAGGCGATGCTGGGCTTGGTGGAAGGCTCAGTCCCAGCCAGCGATCTCCCGAATTTTTTCGGCGTGATGGAGAAGATGGCGCAGGCCCATCCGCAGGAGCCCCACTGGTACTTGCCGCTGATCGGGACCGATCCGGTCAGGCAATGCCAAGGTCATGGATCGGCGCTCCTCGGCCATGCCCTCGCCATCTGCGATGAGCAAAAGCTGCCCGCCTACCTGGAAGCCACCAACCCGCGAAACGTGGCCCTCTATCGGCGACATGGGTTCGAGCTCATGAGCACGATCCAGGTGGGCAACTCGCCCACCATCACGCCGATGCTGCGACGCCCACGCTGATTTGGAGGGTACTCATGTTGGCCAGCTTGGGACAAGCACGTAGGCGCACAACAGCGCTGCTTTTTAGCCGCGGTTTGCCTAGCTTCCTTGAGCGCAAGCGCCGAGCCGTGTCCCAAATTTCGGCTCTTACGGCCCGGTCTCCCATCCGATCGATCCAATCGAACCGATCGGTCCCACGCCACCCGGTAAGTAGGAGGCACTCCGTGACGCCGCCAGACACAGCCCACGCCTTGTCCGCGGTGGAACCGGCCCTCTACGCGCCAGACCGTGGCCGCCTTCGCAGTCGCCATTGTCGTTCTCGCCGTCCTGCTCGCCGGCGCCTTGTCGCGAAAACCTCCAATGAAAAAGATTTGACCTTGCCGAAGTCGATTGCGCGACGGCGGCGCAGGAGCTTCCCGAGAGCGGAGAGGCATGCATTGGCTCGCGCTGAGCCAATACCACCAGGAGCAGTACAACGCTGCGATCACCTCGTTGAAACGAGCGATCCAGTTGGGCTACGAGCCGGCTCGCACTCACTACAACATCGCTTTTCACAAATTTTCAGTTGAAGCGATATGCGGAGGCTGCCGCCGAGTCGAAGGCGGCCGTTGACGCGGCGGCGGCCAATGGGGGTCTCAGGGTCTCCGAACTCGCGTTGTGGGACTTCGGAACCGGAGACGACGAGCGCTTCACGGCCGCCAAGCAGGCCTTCCAGTCGTTCATCGAGATCGGCTCGTCGAATACAAGGCGCAGGCGGAGCCCGCCTGCATCCTGGCCGTGAAGGCCGAATTGACGACTGCCGAACCGGCGAAAAGCGAGACCGAACTGGAGGCGATCACCGCCTTCAAGGCGGGGTTGAGGAGAGGGCCGAATACATAGAAGAACGCGACCGCCGAGAAGGCGTCTTTCATCGAGGTCTATCAGGCTGGTACGGCAACGCGCTCAGCGCGCATTGGCAAAAGCGACAGCCCGGCGAGAGCTATGCGATCTGCTCATTCAGGTCCGCGGCTAGGCGAGCCGAAAACGCTAAGCGGCCTTCTTGAGCAGATTCCGGTTGATGACCGTCTCGGCGATTTGCACGGTGTTCAGCGCCGCGCCCTTGCGTAGATTGTCCGACACCACCCACATCGACAAGCCGTTGTCGATCGTCTGATCCTCGCGGATGCGACTCACGAAGGTCGCATAGTCGCCGACGCATTCGACCGGCGTCACGTAACCGCCGGGCTCGCGCTTGTCGACAACGAGCAGGCCAGGCGCCTCGCGCAGAATTTCGCGCGCCTCATCGGCCGTGATCGGCTCCTCGAACTCAATATTCACTGCCTCCGAATGGCCGACGAATACCGGCACGCGCACGCAGGTCGCGGTGAGCTTGATCTTGGTATCGAGGATCTTCTTAGTCTCGACCACCATCTTCCACTCTTCCTTTGTCGAGCCGTCGTCGAGGAACACGTCGATATGGGGAATGACGTTGAAGGCGATCTGCTTGGTGAATTTCTCAGGCGCGGGCGGATCGGTGACGAAAATCCCCTTGGTCTGGTTCCACAGCTCGTCCATGGCATCCTTGCCGGCGCCTGACACCGACTGGTAGGTCGCCACGACCACCCGCTTGATCCGGGCGCGGTCGTGCAGCGGCTTCAGCACCACGACGAGCTGGGCAGTCGAGCAATTGGGGTTGGCTATGATGTTCTTTTTGGTGAAGCCCGCGACGGCGTCGGCGTTGACTTCAGGCACGATGAGCGGAACGTCCTGGTCGTAGCGCCAGCACGACGAGTTATCGATTACGAGGCAGCCCTGAGCGCCGATCCGTGGCGACCATTCCTTGGAAATCGCGGAGCCGGCCGACATCAACGCGAAGTCGACGCCGCTGAAATCGAAAATGTCGAGGTCGCGGCATTTCAGGCGGCGATCGCCATACGACACCTCGACCCCGATCGAGCGGCGCGAGGCGACGGCGAAGACTTCGTCGGCCGGGAATTCGCGCTCGGCCAGAATGTTGAGCATCTCGCGCCCGACATTGCCGGTGGCGCCGATGATGGCGACCTTATAGCCCATGGCTTTGCTCCTGTGACGCGAGAGGACCTATGGGTCCCCTAACGGGCACTCGCGGCGGATTTATGGGAAGGCCGCGCCAATGTCAAAGGCGGCCCATTCCGTGGGAGAGGAGAAAGGCCTAGCGCCAGCGATTGTCCAGCGCCAAGGCGCCCGGGCCGCCGCCGGCAAGAACCAGGAAGCCGCCGGCGATGGTGATGTCCTTCATGAATGAGCTCATCTCTTTTGGGTCGGCCGGCGGGTGGAAGAGGATCGCGGCGAGGATGCAGAACCCTGCCAGCGCGATCGCAGTCCAGCGCGTGAACAGGCCGAGCACGATGGCGATGCCGCCGCCAAGCTCGAGAAGAACCACGAGCGGCGCGAGGATCGCAGGAACCCCCTTGGACTCCATCGCCGCCTGGAGCCCTTCGTAGCCGCCGATCTTGTGAAAACCGGATTGGATGAAAATGATCGCGAGCAATATGCGTCCCACAAGCTTCAGATAGGGCGACGCCGCTTCCATGTATTTCCCCCAGTTCCCCGCTTGATCTGCGCTCAGCAGCTGCTCGCTTCGAGCGCTACTTAGCCGGTGAGTCTGGCGAGCAGCAACAACCCAGCCTTGACCAAGCCGACCACCACCGCGCCGGCGATGATCAAGCTCGCGAAACCGGTGGCGAGCCCGATCAGAACCGCAACCCCGTCCTTCTCGGCTACGGCGAGCCCGATTATGGCGATGGCGAAGGCCGGCAGCCAATTGCCGAAAGGAATGGGCAAGGTGAGCACGATGGCGAGGACGAGAAGGGCAATGCCGATCAGGCGCTCGCCGGTCCAGGAGAGAAGTCCGGTCAGACGCGGGCGCAGTAGCTTCTCGATGCGCTCGAGGGAGGGAAGCGAGCGGAACACAACAACGCTGAAACCCTCGCGCGGAAAGGATCGGCTCGTCAGCCAATCCGGGAACCACGGCTCATGACGCCCAATGGAGAGCTGCGCCGCCAGCAGCACGAGCGGCAGGCCCAGAACTGCCGAAAGAAGCGGGACGTTCACCGGCACGAGGTTGGGGAGTGCGAAGATGAAGATCAGCACGCCGAAGCCCCGATCGCCGAGCGCATCTCGCAGCGCGCCAAGCGTGATGCGCGGGCCTGTCTGGCGTTCGAGAAACTCGCGCAAAAGAACCGACGTGCGCTTGCCGTTTGGAGCGGCGCCTGTGTTCGTGCCGGCGGACGCCGCTTGACAACCGTACGCGTTCCCCTCGGAGGGGGGATCTGATCGGGTGGCCGAGCCTTGCGAGGCCTCCATCGTTATTTTATCCTTGGCGTCGCTGTATGCCGCCCCGAGCGTGGGGCCTGTATAAGCCCGCATTGTGACGGCCGGTTCAAACGAAACTTTGTATCCAAGCTCCCGGCTAAAGCAGGAGATCGTCGTTCATCAATTTTGCGGCATTGACCTGAATCTGAAAATCGGCCCGTCCCCTTACGTAGCTGCGGACGCTGACATTGTTGCCATCGCCGCCAGCCGAATCCCCTCCGGACAGAAGAAACTCGTTGAGATTGCCCGCGCCGACGAGATGCGCGCCGGCCAACATGCCCGATACCGTGATCTTGATCCCGTCGATGACCTGGCCGTCAAAGGCCAGACATCCTCCACGTAACGCCATTGGAGGGTCATGTAGGCCCGTAGGGCTTGCTCCTGGACGGCAGGGCTTGCAAAAAACTCCGCCTTGTTGCCGATGCCGTCCCTGCCGGTCCAATAACCGGGCCGCCAATCGTTCTGGCTCGTTCCGTCGGCGGTGTAATAGCCAAGATCGCGTAGCGCGAGGTCGCCGAACTGGTATTTTCCCAGGTACCCGAATTGGTTAACTGCGGTGTAGTCGCCGCCAGACTCGCGCTTCCCGAGAGCGTTGAGAAAGGCGTTTTAGCTGGGTTTGGCCATGGAATCGGGTCCCTCGGCCAGGCAATGGGGTGTCAGCGGCCCCAGTTTGCCGCACATTGCTTATGCGCGGGTTTACGCGCCCGCTTCCGCAGCCGAATCGCGCGCGGACGAGCGCAAAGTTCAGCGCGGCTGCGGCAAGTTACGCGCCGCGCCTATTGGGCTGCGTTGCCCGGCAGCTCGGTGTTCACCTCGGCGCATTTCTTGCCGGTGAACTCGTTCACCATCCGCACCACCTCGGGACCCAGAACGTTAGCCGAGTTGTCGAGCCCGGTTCCGGCATAGATCAGGGGATAGATCAGCATGGGCGCCGATGCCTCGCCCCAGTTGATGGCGGCTTCCGACGCCTTGCCGTTCTCGAACTTGACCCGTGGCGACATCGTCACTTCGACCACATAAGGCTCGCCCTCCTCCTTCTGGGCGAGGGTGCAGCGGACGGTCTGAGACGTCATGGCGACCTCGTGGGCCGGCTCGCTCATGGCCTTGGCCAAAGGTGCGCGCTCGAGTGCGAGCTTCGACTGGCAGACTGCCTTGCCCCAGGGCCAGTCGATCCGGCCACCGAGCATCTTGACGATGTCCTCCTTACGCCAGGTCTTGACGATGTCGCAAGCCACGTCTTCGCCCGCCGGCTCCTTGGTCGCGAGTATGTCGCAGATCTTGATCTTGCAGGCATTGCGCGCCTCCTTCTCGGCCTTCTCCTCCGGCGTCAGCTCGCGCTTCTTCTTGACGGGGGCGGGCGCCGCAGAGGCTGTGGGTGCAACACCCTCTTCAGCATGAGCGGGCAGACTCAAGCCGAACAGGACCAGCGCCACGGAGAGCATCCTCAAAGCGTGTTTCATTTCCCTCGGGAAGCCATCCGCCCGGTGCGAAGTATGGGCTCTGCCAAACGCGCCTGTCCAGCGCGGCCAAGTGCACGCCCAGAGGTAAGTTGAAAGGAGCTCAGGGCGCGGCTTGTGAAAACTTCATTGCACTTTCATGAGGGCGAGCTGGTACAGCCGATACAAAATAACCGGGGGGATTGTGGACAGGTCCGGGAGCGTTGGCCGGTCATCGCGGCTATGGGCCTTGTTTGGTTCGTTGCATTCATCATTGTGCTCGCTGCGTTGCCGGCCTGGGGCAGTTCTACGTGCGCTCGCCCGATGTCGAGAAGGGCGGAGCTGGCCATCGAGGAGCACGGCGCGATCTATGGGCCGGGCGAGGACGGGCCGCGCCGCCAATCCCATGTAGTCGAGCTGAAATATGGGTTCAACGACAGGTGGGAGGCCTTCGTCGGCGTGTCGGGAGGCGACCTCTGATGTCACGGTCAGATTCGATGCCGAACTGAAGTTCTGATAGTCATTGCGACTTTGTCCGCCGAGTAGAGTCGCGATAGGAGTCCATAAAATCCGCTAGACGTTCGCGGGGAGCAGGCCGTGCAGCGCGAGGCGGTCAGGTATTCAGCCAACGGTGGGCGGATTTCTTTTCAAGCGCTCCCAGTTGCGCGGTACCCGAAAAAAGATGACACGCCATCGCTCCTTGAACAACGTTGTGGAGAGCGATTATCAGCCATTTCCAGCGAGTGGGTTGCTCCTTGATTTGGAGCAGGCAAATCTTGGCAAAGAGCTCATACCGTTCGATCTTCATGCGATTGCTTAGTCGAGTGCCGCGAGGATGGCGTCTCCCATCTTGCTTGTCGCGACGGTACGGCAACCTTCTTGCCTGATGTCGGCGGTGCGCAGACCGGAGTCCAGAACATCGGCGATCGCCTTCTCGATGCGGCCGGCCACCTCGTCGAGATTGAACGAATAGCGCAGGCACATGGCGAAACTGGCGATGGTGGCAATCGGGTTGGCGAGGCCCTTGCCGGCGATGTCCGGCGCGGAGCCGTGCACGGGCTCGTACATGGCGCGGCGCCTGCCCTTCGCGTCCGCCGCCCCGAGCGAGGCCGAGGGCAGCATGCCGAGCGACCCCGTCGTCATGGCGGCCTCGTCCGACAGCATGTCGCCGAACAGATTGTCGGTGACGATCACGTCAAACTGCTTCGGCTGACGCACGAGCTGCATCGCGCAGTTGTCGGCGAGAATGTGCTCGAGGCGCACATCGGCATAGTGCTTTCCGTGCACGCGCGTGACCACCTCGTTCCACAGCACGCCGGTCTTCATCACGTTGCGCTTCTCGGCGGAGTGGACGAGGTTGCGCCGCTCGCGCGCCAGGTCGAAGGCGACCGCTGCGATACGCTCGATCTCGTAGGTGTCGTAGACCTGCGTGTCGATAGCGCGCTTCCGCCCGTTGCCGAGGTCGACGATCTCCTTGGGAATGCCGAAATAGACGCCGCCGGTCAGCTCACGCACGATGAGGATATCGAGACCCTCGACCAGTTCGCGCTTGAGCGAGGAGGCATCGGCAAGCGCCGGATAGCAGATGGCCGGGCGGAGATTGGCGAACAGCTCGAGGTCCTTGCGCAGGCGCAACAGCCCGGCCTCCGGACGCTGGTCGTAAGGCACGCCGGCCCATTTGGGCCCCCCGACCGCGCCGAGCATGATCGCATCCGCCGTCAGGGCTTTCTCCATGGTGGCGTCCGAGATCGCCTCACCATGGCGATCGTAGGCGCAGCCGCCGACTAGATCGATCTCGGTCTCGATCCTGGCGAAGCCTTGCGCGTTGACCCAGCCGACGAGGCGTTCCACCTCGCCCATCACCTCTGGGCCGATACCGTCACCAGGAAGAAGCAGAAGCTTGTGGGTGGTCATGATGCGGGGTTCCCGGACGGAGCGTTAGGCCGCGGAGTGCTAACCGCTTGATCGGCCGCTTGCAAGCCTTGCTCGCATTAGCGATCCGCTAGAGTTCAGGCTATCAATCATGCATGCTCAGGCGCTTGTTCCGCTCTGCCGCAATTGCCGCGACGATCCTCCCTACCGCCGTTGATGCAGGTGCTCGGTGGGAGGAACTGCGGCCGGCGATGACTGTCGCCGGCAAAGGTCCCGTCGTCGTGTTCGAATCGGGGCTCGGCGAGACGCGCGCCAACTGGGACAAGGTCGCACCCGCGCTTTCCCGCTGTTTCACTGTCGTCACTTACGCCCGGCCCGGTATCGGCGAGAGCGGTGCGCGACAGGACCCCGAGGCGCCCGTGCTTGAAGCGGAGGTTGCCGACGCGCTGCTTGCAGCGTTACGCGCTCGCCGCCTCTCCGGTCCTTATCTCCCGATCGGGCACTCGCTGGGCGGACTCTATGTCCAAGCCTTCGCGCGGAATCACCCGGCCGACGTGGCGGGAATCGTTCTTGTGGATGCGGCAAGCCCGCTCGAGCCTCTCGGCGTGTTCGTCTCGACGGCGCCGCCGAAGCACGGCACGATCGAAGACGCTGAGGAAGCGGGTGCCGCTCCCACCATGGGTGCGCTCCAGGCGGGTGCACCACTGCCGCGTGTTCCGTTTATTGTCTCCGCGGCCACCAGTCACGCAGACACACCGGAGCGCGAAGCGTTGTGGCAGGAGGTACAGAAGAAGACAGCGGCACTTTCGCCCCATGGAAAACGCATCGTCATGGATAGCGGACATTTCGTGCAGACAGATAAGCCGCATGCAGTCATCGACGCCGTAATCGATGTTGCAAGCGAGGCCGGCTGGGATGTCTCTGGCTGCCGCCGATAACGGCGATGGGCTAGAGACTGGACTTGCGTTTGGCGACGTGGAGACTTTCATGCTTATGAGGGCACTCTTTGCATTGGTTCTGGTGTGCTGTACGGCCGTCGCATCTTTGGCCCAGGAAACGAAAGTCGTAGCGCTGGGCATTACCGACCATGTTGTAATCCGCGAAGAGCTTCAGGAGGGTGGAGAGCTTCTCAAGCCGAAATTCAACACGCCGGGTGTGGCGTATGCCCTAATTGCCCACGCCAGGAAGGGCGACACAATACAGGTCACGCTGAACAAGAACGGCAAGCCGCTGATGACCAATACGCGAGATCTCGAAGCTGA
>JBOHJE010000165.1:0-3339 GCA_050728375.1 Methyloceanibacter sp. | reverse complement strand
GCCGCAACGGGCGCGCACCCAATCCTTCGTGGCGATGGGGTCTTGGCCGCGCCAGCTATTCACACCTATGTCGCCGTTCGGGTTGATCCACACCGTCAGGCTGCACTTGCGGCGCTTGTAGCCCTTCTTGCTCGCAGCCTCGGGACCACGCGCAACAACCTTGTTGCCTTGGATCCTGCCACCGAGCGCACACGCAATGCCAGTCAGAGTCAGGACCATCTCTCGTCCTCGACTCGCTACTCGGCAGCGATGGGCTGAAGCTCGGGCTCCGTCGTTACGCCGTTACGTCCCTCGTTACCGTTGCACCGGGCGGTGTTCGCTTTTGGGGGCGGCGATCCCCTGTTCCGACGTGAGATCAGATCGGCTAGGACGTGCGCTTGTGGATTCAAGCGTTTGTCCGAAATCCGCATCCTGTTCCTCGACAAGCGGAACCAGATGATCGCCGACGAGGTGCAGCAACGCGGCAATGAAGGGCGTCGGCCTTTAAGCCGACGCCCCGATTTCGCCGTCAGAAGGCCGCTCGCCGAATGCGACGCCGAGATGCCCGCTTATACGCCCAGAGACCGACCTCTATCTCACGCTCGTCTAGGATTCTCTCACAAAGGTTTCGATACTCACTCAAGAGACGCCGTAGAGGCATAATCGCACCAAAAGCCGGTCTGGTTCGGAACTGAACTGCTTCTTCCCACTTTTTGAGACACTGCTTCGCTTCGTGCTCCACTTTACTACGGGCCACTCCACTCAACTTTGACAACTCGCCGTAGCCTAGATCACGTGCCAACGAAGCACAAATCGCATCAAACTTTTTACTCTTCTCGCGATTGAGGAGTTCTAGTTTGGTCATCCCTCCAATCCCTCTTTCCCCTGGCGGTAGCACCCCATCCGCCATTGGAGCTTTTTCCCCCCCCTAAACTACCCGACTGGCGTCGAAGTTCCGACGCGTCACGGTCAAAAAGGCGCCGGGCAAGCTCACGCCATTTCGCCTCGCGCATTTCTTGGTCGAATAACGATCCGGGGCGTAGTTTCTGTGGCTGGGGCCAATTTGGCCCCCCGTCAGCCCGACGCAAGCCGCTCAGCAAACGGCGCGGCAGCCCTTCTCTCTCACTTCCGCGACACTCTGGGCGAGACGGCCGTAGAAACCCTGCGAGCTTTCCGGCACCACGCGGTCGCCGACGAGATAGAACGGCACGCCCCTCACCCCCAGCTCGTCGGCGAGCCGCGTATTGGCGAGGAGCGCCGCGGCGATCGCAGGATCGTCCATGTCCCGCTCGAGCCGCGCCATGTCTAGCCCCAAGTCGCGGGAGATGGAGAGAGCCCTCGCTCTCGTGACGCGTCCGTTTGCCCCGATCAGCCGCTTGTGAAACTCGAAATATTTGCCCTGCGCGTCCGCGACCAAGGCAATACGCGCCGCAGCCTCCGAATCGGGTCCCAGCACGGGAAGCTCCTTGAGGACGAGGCGCACTCTCCCGTCGTCGGCAACGAGCTTGACGAGGTCTGGCGCGTCCTTGCGACAATAGGGACAGTTATAGTCGAAGAAGGCGACCACGCTGACATCGCCGTCGGGATTGCCGGCGACGATGCTCGAAGGCGAGCGGAAGACCTCATCGGCGTGGATGGCGACGGCCCTCTCGGTCCTTACATGACGCGAGGATCGCTCAAAGGTGTAATAACCGAAGCCGAATGCGAGGACTGCGAGCGCCACCGTCAAGAGTACAGTGAGCGACCGGTTCACGCGGCGGGAATGGTGACTAGGCCGGCGGAGGGCCGAACACGAGAACGGCGTTCAGCCCGCCGAAGGCGAACGAGTTCGACATGGCGTAGTTGATCTCGCGCTTCTTGCCGGCATTCGGCGTGTAATCGAGATCGCACTCCGTATCGGGCTCATCCAGACCGACCGTCGGCGGCACGAACTTCTCCTCGATGGTCTTGATCGCGGCCACGGCCTCGATGCCGCCGCCCGCGCCGAGGCAATGACCGTGCATCGACTTGGTCGAGGAGATCGAAAGCTTGTTGGCCGCGCCGAACACCCGCTTGATCGCGCGGGTCTCGTTGATGTCGTTCACGGCGGTCGCCGTGCCGTGTGCGTTGATGTAGTCGATGTCTGACGGCGCAAGCCCGCTGTCGTCGAGCGCTATGGTCATGGCCGTCGAGGCGCCGTCGATCGAGGGGTTTACCATGTCGGCGGCGTCGGCCGTCATGCCGTAGCCCATGAGCTCCGCCAGGATCGGTGCGCCGCGCGTCTTCGCATGCTCATACTCTTCCAGCATCAGAATGCCGGCGCCCTCGGCCAGCACCGTGCCGTTCCGCCGCTTGGCGAAAGGCCACAGCCCGTCCGGGCTCAGCACGCGCATCGCCTGCCAGGCGCGGGTGGCGCCCCAGTTGAGCGAGGCTTCCGCGGCGCCGGCGAGACCGCGGTCGATCAGTCCTTCGCGAATCATCCGGTAGGTGAGGCCGATCGCGTGGGTCGCCGTCGAGCAGGCGCTGACCACGCCGAAGGTCGGGCCCTTGATGCCGTACTCGATGCTGACATGCGCCGAGGCCGAGCTGCCGATCGCCTTCAGAAGCGTGAGCGGATGGGTCGCCCGCTTGTTCTCTTTGAAAAGCATCTTGTAGGAGAACTCGAGCGTGGTGAGACCGCCGACGCCGGAGCCGATGATGCAGGCCGAGCGATAGCCTTCATGGTCCTTGAGCGGCGTCTCAAGCTTCGATTGGGCGACGGCTTCCTGCGCCGCGCAGCCCGCATATTGCGAGTATTTGTCGGCGAGCAGCAGCGCCTTGCTCTGAAGGCGTTCCCTCGGCTCGAAATCGGGAACCTCGCCGGCGATGGTGATGTAGAGGTCTTCGGTGGAGAAGCTTTGAACCTCCCGGATGCCGCACTCGGCGTTTTTGAGTGCAGCCCAGAACTTCTCTACACCTGTACCCAAAGGAGTGACGACGCCCTGGCCGGTGACCACGACGCGTCTGCGTCCATTAGTTTGTGTCATATGGTGTTAAGCCGTAACTCCAAGCCTGGTCGACGTCCCGGGAAGCCCCCGAGCGGAATGGCTGGTTAAGCTGCTGCGCCCGAGGCCTTCGTCTCTGAGATAATCCCCTTCACGCGATCCACGACGGAACCAACCGTCGCGAAGGCTTCCACCTCTTCGTTCGCATTATACGGGATTTCAATGCCGAAGGTATCCTCAATGTCAAAGACGATCACGGCGAGATCAAGGGACTCAATCTCAAGCTCGCTCAGGGGGGTTTCGAGCGTCACGGCCTTGGATGGATCCTTCATGTTCTTTCGCAGAATCTCGATGATCTTGGTGGCCACCTCGTCCATATCGCTCTCCCTGCCCCGTT
>JBOHJE010000164.1:0-6281 GCA_050728375.1 Methyloceanibacter sp. | reverse complement strand
CCTCGAGAATGGTGCCGAGCAGGCGGAACGGTCCGTCCTCGACAGCCGGGGGCGCCACGTGCCGCAGCACCAGGTCGAACAGCGGCCGCATCCCTTGGGCCTTGGGCTCCTCGGCGCTCGCCGCCATCCAGCCTTCCTTGGCTGAGCCGTAGAGAATCGGGAAGTCGAGCTGCTCCTCGTTCGCATCAAGCGCGGCGAACAAGTCGAACACCTCGTTCACAACCTCGATCGGGCGCGCGTCCGATCGATCCACCTTGTTGATGACGACGATGGGCCTCAGGCCCATCTTCAGCGCCTTCGAGACCACGAACTTGGTCTGCGGCAGCGGGCCTTCGGCGGCGTCAACCAGCACCAGCGCGCCGTCGACCATGTTCAAAATGCGCTCGACCTCACCGCCGAAATCGGCGTGGCCCGGCGTGTCCACGATGTTGATACGGACGTCGTTCCACACCACCGAGGTCGCCTTGGCGAGGATGGTGATGCCGCGCTCGCGCTCCAGATCGGTGGAATCCATGGCGCGCTCGGCCACTCGCTGATTGTCGCGGAAGGCGCCGGACTGCTGGAGAAGCCGGTCGACCAGGGTCGTCTTGCCGTGGTCGACATGGGCAATGATGGCGATGTTACGAAGCTTCATTCGAGGGAGTTTCATCCGCCGCTGCGGCGCGGTGTTCGTTGCGGCGCAATATAACCGTTCGCGGCGCAACTACAATGGGCACCGACGGGCCGAAGGAAGTGCTGAAAATCAACGACGGACGCTGCGCCAACGTCCGGGCTTCGACTCGGCCCGCGCCGAATCGAGCCTCATCATCTCGCCGAGATTCTCCGCCGTGAGGAGCCCGACAAGCCGCTGATCGGGATCGACGACCCCGACCACAGGCCGGCCCCGCTCCACCAGCCAGCGGAACGCTGTGTCGAGCATGGCGGGTGCGGACACGGTGGGCACATCGGTCTCCATGACATCCAGCACCGACGTCTCGGGTCCGCGCTCCTTGAGGGCCCCGCTCACGGCGTTGCGGGTCAGCACGCCGTGTAGGCGCCCCGCTCCATCCACGACCGGAAACGCTGTCTGCGCCGTGCGGATCAGGTCGTCCGCGGCTTGTCCCACGGTTGCCGACGTCACCAGCGTCTGGAACTCGGTGAGCATCGCATCTGAAACGCGGGTGCCTCGCGCCAACGCGCGCATCCGCGCGTTGCTGGCTTCGCCCGTAGCCGCCAGGTAGATGAAGGCAGCGATGACGATCAGCATCGGGTCATAGAGGACGCCGAGAATGCCGAAGACGATCGCGAAGCCCTGTCCGATCTTCGCCGCGACCTCCGTGGATCTTGCGTTGCCGAGGCGCATGGCGAGGAGCGCGCGCAGCACGCGGCCGCCATCCATGGGAAAGGCCGGCATCAAATTGAACACAACGAGGATAATGTTCGCGCCGGCGAGTTTCACGGCGAGCGATACTGCCGGATCTTCAATCCTCGCGAGATTCTCCGGATTGAACCGCGCGCCGAGCCAGAGAATGAGCAGCGCGGCGATCGCCACGTTCACTGCGGGGCCGGCAAGGGCCACCACCAGCTCCTGGCTCGGCTTGTCCGGCATTCGCTCCATGCTGGCGATACCGCCGAACGGCCAGAGCGTGACGTCGCGCGTGGGCACCCCGTAGCCCTTGGCGGCGAGGACGTGGCCGAGCTCATGCAACAGCACGCAGAGGAAGATGAGCACGATGAAGACCGTGCCCTGCACCGCAGCGTCGGCACCGCCTTGCCGGTAATAGACGTAGGCGAGCCAGACGAGAAACAGCAGGAACGTAATATGGATGCGGATCGCCGTGCCGGCGATCGAACCCACGTTCAGTGACCAGCGCATGACCAGATGCCGTGGAAGGAGCGGTGTCTCCGACTGCATATAGGTATCCGGCGACCGCAGGTGAAGCGAGGCGACTGGGCGCGGAACCCCTATTGCCGTTGCGAGTTGGCGACGTATGTCCACCTTCGAGCAGACTTACACGGAGCGGGTGTGGGAAATCGTCGAGAAGAGCGGCATTTGCATGCTCACGACGCATTTCTCCGGCGGCCTCAGGGCTCGGCCGATGGAGGCCCGGCCCGATCCCGAGGAGGATGCGATCTGGTTTCTCACCGACCGGCGCGGCCTCAAAGACGATGAGATTAAAACCCACCCTGACGTCTGCCTCGCCTTTTTCTACGGGCCGGAGAAGGTCTATCTGTCGATTTCCGGGAAGGCGACGGCGCGCCGCGACCCGGGCCGCGCTCAGGTCCTGTGGAACAAGAAGCAGGAGGCTTGGTGGGAGGGACCCGACGACCCGAACCTGTTGGTGATGCGGGTCGATCCCCTGCGCGGCGAGATGTGGGATGGTCCGTCAAACTCCGCCATTGCAGCCTTCGAGTTCGCCAAGGCGCGGGTTACCGGCCAGAAGCCCAATGTCGGCGAGAAGCGGAAGGTCAACGTCGACATGCGGTGACGGCCGTCTTGCGCGCGGAATCAAATCTTCCTTAGCAATCCTCGGGCAAAGTGGCGCTGGCTTGCGCGCGCATGGTGCGCGATTTAAGCGGGGGATCAGCCGTGGTTGAGATATTCCGTCGTGGCGGTGCTCGAGGCGTGGCGATGGGCGGACTTCTCTGGAGCGCGAGCGCCGAGATTCGCGGACGATGCAGCCGCCTTGCGGTCCGGCACCGAAGCCTCTCGACGGGCCCAAGCTGCCTTCCTTCCGCCTTCCCCTTGGCGCGCAGCCGACCAAGCAGTTCAACGGCGGCACGGCCAAGGAGGCCAATGTCAGCCCAGTTTCGGGTCTCGGACAAGCTCGCCGGCGTTTACATGACGCGCTGCGCGAGCTTCATTGGCACGCCAACGCCGCCTTGGGCTTGTGTTATCGACGGGCATTGCCGCGTCATCACGATCGATCCCAACAACCAGGCCGAGATCGTGGATTTCGGGACGGGCGACGTCTGGTACTTTCCGCGCGGCCACGGCCGTTCGATCCAGGGGCTTGGGCCCGGCATATGCAATTTCATTCTTGTATTCGACCATGGCTACTTCTCCGAGTTCGGCACCTTCTCGATCACTGACTGGCTCGTCACACGCCGCATGACGTGCTTGCCAGGAATTTCGGGCGGTTTAGCAACGCCCGATCTCACGTTCGCCACCAATTTCGGGGTGCCCGACAGCATTTTCGCCAGAATACCGAAATCGGCCGCGATCATGCCAGAATAGCGAGCGCCGCGCCGGCGAGCTTGCGCGTCAGCTCGCCCGCGCCCATCGGCGGCGGCAGGATCGCCGCCTGACCCGACCAGAGCGGCGAGAAATCGATCGAGCCTTCCGACTCGGCTTTGGCCCGCAGCGGCGCAATGGCGCAATGGCGGGGCGCGCGAGCGGGAAAGTGGGTGCATCCTCGTTGATCGGGCCTTGCTCGCGCATGAAGCGGTTGACGACCCCGCGAGCCGGCCGGCCGGTCAGCACATTTGTGATGGCCGTCTCGCGCTCCGGATCGGCAAGCGTCGCGCGATGCAGAGGCGAGATCGTGGACTCGGGCAGGTGAGATAGGCGGTGCCGATCTGCACGGCCGAGGCGCCGAGCGCCAATGCCCGCGATGGCGCAGCCGTCGGCGATTCCGCCCGCGGCGATCACCGGCACGCTCTCGCCGATGGCGCGGACGAGCGCGAATGTGCCGATCTGTGCGGCAGGATCGGTCTCGATGAACATGCCCCGATGGCCGCCGGCCTCGGCGCCTTGGGCGATGATGGCATCGACGCCATGCTCGGCGAGGAACCTCGCCTCCCGAACCGATGTTGCCGTGCTCATGAGCTTGCAGCCGGTCGCCTTGACCCGCACGAGCAACGGTGCCGGAGGCAGGCCGAAATGGAAGCTTACGATCTCCGGGCGAACGTCCTCGAGCGCGGCGCAGTCGGCCTCGCCGAATGGCGGGCGCCCGGCGGGAAGCGGCAGCGTGGGCGCCTCGACCCCGAACTCCGCGAAGTAGGGCGCCAGGCGCGCGATCCATGCACGATCTTTTCGCGGGTTCGGCGGCGCCACCTCGTGGCAGAAGAAGATGCAGTGGAGTGGCTTGTTTACGCGCGACCTGAACTCGACGACGCCTTCGCGGATCTGATCTGGGCTGAGCACCGCGCAGGGGAGCGAGCCGAGGCCGCCGGCTTCGACGACGGCGACCGCCATGTCGAGGCCCGCAAAGTTCGCCATCGGCGCCGCGACGATCGGCACATCGATGCTGAACGGATCGAGCAGCCGCCTGTAAGGCCAGTCCTTTGAAATATTCATAGTCTGGCGATTTCATAGTCCGGCGATTCGGGAACCCAGATCGCCGCCTCCTCGTCTCCGTAGGGCTCGGCACGAGCCGTAAGCCATTCGAGTCCAACCCAGCAGCAGACCATCGCGTTGATCATATCCCCCACGTCTTCCAAAACTGGAGCGTCCTCCCGTGCAGTCGATATCGAATTTCGAATCGATCCGTTCGCACAAGGGGCCTAAAATTCGATCCCAGGATTACGTAATCTCGCGCAGCCGATCGGAAGGGCTCGCTGCCGGCCAGCATCTTGACGCCTCGCGAGCTTGTAAGGGATTCTATAATCGGCGACGCAGAGTTCGAGCACCTCAACATACGGATAGACCTCTAGGAGTGCGCGGTCAGGCTTTTGTGATGCTGTCGTCACCAAGCTGAAACCAATGAGATTAGCCGTGAGAAACCGGTCCGAGACCGCGCCGGGACGGAGCATGGTCGGCGTGTGCGTCGCGCACCCACGCCCGCCGCACTCCCGCGATATCAGGCGATCGCTGGCGCGCCGGCTGCGCACCGGTCGGTGTGCAACTGGCATATCGACGGCGACTACCTCGATCAATACGGCGACGAGCTCCGTCGCGCTCGCCAGTGTATCTGCGAGCGAGGCCCGGAGATCATGCTTGCCGCACGAATCCTCCGGGTGACCCAAGCACGAAATCCTCGAACGAAGGCGAGGCCCGCACAAGCCTCGGTGGGCTGATGTCGGTCGTAACTAGAGCAAGGCCGCATCGATGCCGAGGACATGAGCCATGCGCCTCAACCCCGGCGTTTGCCGAGGAGGCGGAGGCGCAGCGCGTTGAGCTTGATGAAGCCTTCGGCGTCTTTCTGGTCGTAGGCGCCCGCGTCGTCCTCGAAGGTGACGATTTTGTCGGAGTAGAGTGACTTTGGGCTCTTGCGGCCGACGATGATGACATTGCCCTTGTAGAGCTTGAGGCTCACCTCGCCCTCGACATGCTCCTGGCTCTTGTCGACTAGGGCCTGGAGCATCTCGCGCTCGGGCGAGAACCAGAAGCCGTAATAGACGAGCTCCGCGTAGCGCGGCATCAGCGAGTCTTTCAGATGCATCGCCTCGCGGTCGAGGGTGAGCGACTCGATCGCCCGGTGCGCGACATGCAGGATGGTGCCGCCCGGCGTCTCGTAGACGCCGCGCGATTTCATGCCCACGAAGCGGTTCTCGACGAGGTCGACGCGGCCGATGCCATTCTCCTTGCCATAGGCATTGAGCTCTGTGAGGAGCGCGGCAGGCGACAGGCGTGTTCCGTTGATGGAGACCGGATTCCCCTTCTCGAAGCCGATGGTGATCTCGATCGCCTTGTCGGGCGCCTCCTCTGGCGACAACGTGCGCTGATAGACGTAAGGCGGCGCCTCGGCGGCCGGGTCCTCCAGAACCTTCCCCTCCGATGAGGAGTGCAGCAGATTCGCGTCGACCGAGAACGGTGCCTCGCCGCGTTTGTCCTTGGCGACGGGGATCTGGTGCTTCTCGGCGAACTCAATCAAGTCGCTGCGCGATACGAAGTCCCACTCCCGCCACGGCGAGATCACCTTGATGTCCGGGTTTAGCGCGTAATAGGTGAGCTCAAAACGCACCTGGTCGTTGCCCTTGCCGGTCGCGCCATGGGCCACGGCGTCGGCGCCGGTCTCGCGCGCGATCTCGATCTGGCGCTTGGCGATCAGCGGCCTGGCGATCGAGGTACCGAGCAAATAGACACCCTCATAGAGAGCATTGGCGCGGAACATCGGAAACACGAAGTCGCGCACGAATTCTTCGCGCAAATCCTCGACGAAGATCTCCTTGATGCCGAGCATCTCGGCCTTCTTCCGCGCTGGCGCGAGCTCCACGCCCTGGCCGAGATCGGCGGTGAAGGTCACGACCTCGCAAGCGTAGGTCTCCTGAAGCCATTTCAGGATGATCGAGGTGTCGAGCCCGCCGGAATAAGCGAGCACCACCTTCTTGATGTCGGGACGGGACCTCATGGGGTAATC
>JBOHJE010000163.1:0-6835 GCA_050728375.1 Methyloceanibacter sp. | reverse complement strand
GGCCTACTCAGTTCCGCCCGCTATGACTGGGATGCGGAGCTCGGCAAGCTGCTGAAGGACGAAAGCCACCAGATCGCCGTCGTGATGTTCGGCGCAAACGATGCCCAGTCGGTGCGCGACAGTGCCGGCAAGTGGCAGCCGGTCGGCAGCGAAGCCTGGCGCGACGCCTATGGCAAGCGGGTAGAGGCCTTCGTCAAGAAGCTTCGCGATGCCAACGTCGCGATCTATTGGGTCGGCCTGCCGATCATGCGCAGCCCCGCCCAGAGCGAAGATGCGACCGCGATGAACGACGTATTCCGCGAGAAGGCGTTCATCAACGGGGCGAAGTTCATCGAGACCTGGAACGGGTTCACCGACGAGCAGGGCCGCTTCAGTGCCTATGGCCCTGACATGACGGGGCAGGCGAAGCGTCTCAGGTCCGACGACGGGGTCCACTTCACCATGCGCGGATATTTGAAACTTGCGCATTTCGTGGAGAAGGAGCTTCGCAAGGACCTGACAGTCGCCAAGCAGGAACGGAACATCCCCTTGGCCGGCAACGAGGAAGAGCAGGCGAAGGTCTTGGGCCGCTTCGTGGCGCCGGAGACGCCGGCCCCGGCTCCGACCCCTCAGGCTCAACAGCCGGAAATCGCGGCTGCCGCCAAGGAAGAGGAAACCGAGGAGCTCGATTCCTATACCGGCGATGCGGATGACGGGCAGGCAAACAACGTCGGCGATGTGAATCTCGTCAGGCCCGAGATCGCCGACAACGCGCTTCAGGCCGCTGACATTCTTTCATCGAGGCCCGAAATATCCACGACCGAGCCCGAGGTGATCACGAGCGAGCTTCCCAGCGGATTGACGGCAGTCGCTACGATCTCGGCGGTGACCGATCTCTCGCTCACCTCGTCCCGGCCGCGCCTGCCGCTCTCGCAGAGGCCGTATTACAAGGTTCTCATCAAGGGCGAGCAGGTCGAGCCCAAATCGGGCAGGGCGGACGATTTCGCCTGGCCGTCTGGCTAGCGGCTGCCTCTCTCCGCCTAGCGCGGCAGATAGGTCATCCCCATCAGTAATTTGTCGATGGCATGGGCCGCCTGACGGCCTTCGCGAATCGCCCAGACGACGAGCGACTGGCCGCGGCGCATGTCGCCGGCGGCAAAGACCTTCGGCCGCGACGTGTGGTAGTCGAGCTCGTTCGCCTTGACGTTGCCCCGCGCATCGAGCGCGAGGCCGAGAGCTCTGATCATGCCGTCCTGCACCGGGTGCAGGAAGCCCATGGCCAGCAGCACGAGGTCGGCAGGAATGCGGAACTCACTGCTGGGTATCGGCTTCATCTGGCCATCGAGACGGATGCACTCGAGCTCCTCAACCTTGTCGTCGCCCAGAAAGCGGTTGGTCGCCACGCTGAAGTCGCGCTCTGCCCCTTCGGCCTGGCTTGACGAGGTGCGGAACTTGAACGGCCAGTGAGGCCAGGTCAGCGCCTTGTTTTCCTGCGCGGGCGGTTGAGGCATGATTTCGAGCTGAGTTACCGAGATCGCGCCCTGGCGGAACGAGGTGCCGATGCAGTCCGAGCCAGTGTCGCCGCCGCCGATGACGACGACGTGCTTGCCTTCGGCGAGGATCGGCTCGACATCACCGAGCGGCTCGCCCGAGACCCGCCGGTTCTGCTGCGGCAGAAAATCCATGGCGAAATGGACGCCGGGAAGATCGCGGCCCGGCACCTGGAGATCGCGAGGCTGCTCCGCGCCACCCGCCAGGAGAACGGCATCGTAGTCGCGCTCCAGGCTTCGCACGCCAAGACCAAGGCCCACATGGACGTTGCAGTGGAAGGTCACACCTTCGGCCTGCATCTGCACCACGCGCCGCTCGACGATGTATTTTTCCATCTTGAAATCGGGAATGCCGTAGCGAAGCAGCCCGCCGGGCTGGGCATGCTTCTCGTAGACATGCACGTCATGGCCGGCGCGGGCGAGTTGCTGCGCCCCCGCGAGACCGGCGGGACCTGAGCCCACCACCGCCACGCGCTTGCCGGTTTTCTCCTCGGGCAGCTGCGGCTGGACCCAGCCTTCCTCGAACGCTTTGTCGGCGATGCTGCACTCGATCGTCTTGATGGTGACAGGCTCGTCTATGATGTTGAGGGTGCAGGCGGCCTCGCAAGGCGCGGGGCAGACCCTGCCGGTCACCTCGGGAAAGTTGTTGGTCGAGTGCAGGTTGGAGGCCGCCTCCTGCCAGTCGGAATGGTAGACGAGGTCGTTCCAGTCCGGGATCTGGTTGTTCACGGGGCAGCCGGTATGGCAGTAGGGGATGCCGCAATCCATGCAGCGGGCCGCCTGGCTCGCGACCTCGGCGTCGCTGGCGGAGATCACGAACTCCTTGTAATGGCGAACGCGATCGGCGGCCGGCTCATAGGTCCGGTCGCGACGATCGATCTCCAGAAATCCCGTGATCTTGCCCATTAAAGTCACGCCTGTTTAATCCGTTTGCCGCTCAGCCCGGGGGCTACTGCTGGCTCTTCCCACTATGTGTTATCATCGAAACATGAAAGCTAAGACGATCAAAGAAATTCTGCAACGTAGAGCGTTGAGTCCGGCAACAACACTCGGCTGTTGGTGACTGCTGCAAGCGAAGTTTGTCACTTTGATCTCGGCGCACACAAACTGCGACCTCTCGCGTTTGACGCCGCTCCAGTTCCCTGTTGAAGATTATTTGCCGTTGCCGCGAAGGCTGATGTTGACCTCGCGGAGGCCGGTCTGGTCGGCCATCTGCCGGCGCGCCATTTCTTCCAGGGCGCGGCGATATTCGACCGGCATCACCTTCACGAATTTCGGGAGATACTCGGTCCAGTTGTCGAGGATCGCGCGCGCACGCGCCGAACCCGTGTAGTGCAGGTGGTTCTCGGTCAACTGATGCAGCCGCTCCTCGTCGAAGCGCGTCATGTCGCTGAAATCGACCAGGCCGTGACTTTCGAGATCGCCGGCCTGGTGGCGGTTGCGCTCCATCACCTGGTCTTCGCTCGGCACGGGCTCGAGGTCCACCATGGCGAGGTTACAGCGCCGCTCGAAGTCGCCGGCCTCGTCGAGGACGTAGGCGATGCCGCCGGACATGCCGGCCGCGAAATTGCGGCCCGTGGGGCCGATCACCACTACCACGCCGCCGGTCATGTACTCGCAGCCATGGTCGCCGGTGCCCTCGACCACGGCGATGGCGCCTGAATTGCGCACGCCGAAGCGCTCGCCGCCGACGCCGCGGAAATAGCACTCGCCGCTGATCGCCCCATAGAGGACCGTATTGCCCACGATGATCGACTTTTCGGGAACGATGGCGGATTCGGCCGGCGGGCGAACGATGATGCGGCCGCCGGAGAGGCCCTTGCCCACGTAATCGTTGGCCTCGCCGACCAGGTCGAGAGTCACCCCGTGCGCGAGCCAGGCGCCGAAGCTCTGTCCGGCCGAGCCTTTGAGACTCACCCAGATTGTGTCGTCGGCGAGGCCTGCATGGCCGTAACGCCGGGCGATCTCGCCGGAGAGCATGGCGCCGGTGGTGCGGTCGGTATTGGTGATCAGCAAGTCGAGCTTGACGGGCTTCTTCTCCTCGATCGCCTCGCGGCATAGCTCGATGAGCTTCACGTCGAGCACGCTGTCGAGGCCGTGGTCCTGGCGCTCAGAGTTATAAATGGCGACCTCGGGAGGGACCTCGGCCTTATGGAAGAGGCGGGTGAAGTCGAGACCCTTGGCCTTCCAATGGTCGATCGCCTGGCTCTTGTCGAGAACCTCAGTCCTGCCGATCATCTCGGCGAAGGTGCGGAAGCCGAGCGCGGCCATGTATTCGCGAACCTCCTCGGCGACGTAGAAGAAATAGTTGATGACGTGCTCGGGCTTGCCCTGGAAGCGCGCGCGCAGGACCGGGTCTTGCGTGGCGACGCCGACGGGGCAGGTATTCAGATGGCATTTGCGCATCATGATGCAGCCCGCGGCGATCAGAGGCGCGGTGGCGAAGCCGAACTCGTCAGCTCCGAGCAAACCGCCGACGATCACGTCGCGTCCGGTGCGGACGCCACCGTCAACCTGCACCGCAATGCGGCCGCGCAACCGGTTAAGCACGAGAGTTTGCTGGGTCTCGGCAAGTCCGATCTCCCAGGGCGATCCCGCATGCTTGATGGAGGTCAGCGGCGATGCGCCGGTGCCGCCTTCGAAGCCCGCGATGGTGACGTGATCGGCCATCGCCTTGGCCACGCCCGCCGCAACCGTGCCGACGCCGACCTCCGAGACGAGTTTCACCGACACGTCCCCTCTTGGGTTGACGTTCTTCAGATCGAAGATGAGCTGCTTCAGGTCCTCGATGGAATAGATGTCGTGATGGGGCGGCGGCGAGATCAGCCCAACGCCTGGCGTCGAATGGCGCACCTTGGCGATGGTGGCGTCGACCTTGTGGCCGGGCAGCTGACCGCCTTCGCCGGGCTTCGCGCCTTGGGCCATCTTGATCTGCATCATATCTGAATTGACCAGATACTCGGTGGTCACGCCGAAGCGGCCGGAAGCCACTTGCTTGATCGCCGAGCGCATGGAATCGCCGTTGGGCAGAGGCTTGAACCGGTCGGTTTCCTCGCCGCCCTCGCCGGTATTGGATCTGCCGCCGATGCGGTTCATGGCGATAGCAAGGGTCGTGTGCGCCTCGCGGCTGATCGAGCCGAAGGACATCGCGCCCGTGGCGAAGCGCTTCACGATCTCCTTGGCGGGCTCGACCTCATCCAGGGGAACAGGCTTGCGGCCAAGCTCCTCCGCGCTCTTGATGCGGAACATGCCGCGCAAGGTGAGGAGCTGCTCGGTCTGCTCGTTGATGGCTTTGGCGAAGGAGCGGTACTTCTCCGGCAAGTTGCCGCGCACTGCATGTTGCAGATCGGCGACGACGTTCGGTCGCCACATATGCGCCTCGCCGCGCACGCGGTACGCATATTCGCCGCCGACCTCTAGCGCATTGCGGAGGACGGGCGCATCGGAGAAGGCGAGCCGATGGCGTTCGACGGTCTCGCGTGCGATCTCCTCCAGCCCGACGCCTTCGACTTGGGTGTTGGTGCCGGTGAAATATCGGGCGATGAAATCGGACCTAAGGCCGACCGCGTCGAAGATCTGCGCGCCGCAATAGGACTGATAGGTGGAGATGCCCATCTTCGACATCACCTTGAGGATGCCCTTGTCGGTCGCCTTGATGTAGCGCTTCACCGCCTCCTCGGCGGTCAGCTCCTCCTCGATCTCGGGCAGCATGGATTCGATCGTATCGAAGGCGAGATAGGGGTTGATCGCCTCGGCGCCATAGCCGGCGAGCGTGCAGAATTGGTGCACCTCGTGCGCCTCGCCGGTCTCGACCACGAGGCCGACAGAGGTCCTGAGGCCGCAGCGGATGAGATGATGATGCACGGCGCTAGTGGCGAGCAGCGATGGAATCGGCACCCGGTAGGGTCCGGTTGCGCGGTCCGACAAGATGATGATGTTCTCGCCTGCGCGGACGGCCTCTTCGGCGCGCCGGCATAGCCTTTCCAGGGCGCGCCCCAGACCGCCGACGCCTTGCTCGGCCCCATAGGTGATATCCAGCGTCACGGTGCGGAACTGGTTGTCGGCGATGTCGCCGATGGCGCGGATGCGCTCCAGATTCTCGTTGGTGAGGATGGGGTGCGCCGCCTCGAGCCGCTTCACCTTCGAGGTGCCTTCCAAGTCGAGCAGGTTCGGCCGCGGACCGATGAAGGTCACGAGCGACATGACAAGCTCCTCGCGGATCGGGTCGATCGGCGGGTTGGTCACTTGCGCGAAGTTCTGCTTGAAATAGGTATGCAGCAGCTTCGGCCGTTCGGAGAGGGCCGAGATCGGCGTGTCAGTGCCCATGGAGCCGACGGCCTCCTGGCCCACCTGGGCCATCGGGATCATCAGGAACTTGATTCTTTCCTGGGTGTAGCCGAAGGCCTGCTGGCGATCGAGCAGGCTGACATTGGTGCGCGGCGATGGTGCTGGCGTGCCGGGCAGCTCATGCACGCGGATCTGCGTGCGGTCGAGCCATTGCTGATAGGGATGCGCGGCGGAAAGCTCCGCCTTGATCTCCTCGTCGGACACGATGCGGCCCTTCTCGAGATCGATGAGCAGCATCTTGCCGGGCTGCAAGCGCCATTTCTCGACGATCTTGTCCTCGGGGATCGGCAGGACGCCGGTCTCGGACGCCATCACCACGAGGCCGTCGCCGGTCACGAAATAGCGCGCCGGACGCAAGCCGTTACGGTCGAGCGTGGCGCCGATCTGGCGGCCGTCGGTGAAGGCCATTGCCGCGGGCCCGTCCCACGGCTCCATCAGGCAAGCGTGGTACTCGTAGAAGGCGCGGCGCTTGGCATCCATCAGCGGATTGCCGGTCCAAGCCTCCGGTATCAGCATCATGGCCGCGTGCGCGAGGCTGTAGCCGCCCTGCACGAGAAATTCGAGCGCGTTGTCGAAGCAGGCGGTGTCGGACTGACCTTCATATGACATCGGCCAGAGCTTCTCGATATTCTTGCCGAACAGGGGCGAGGAGACGCTGGCCTGGCGCGCCGCCATCCAGTTTACGTTGCCGCGAAGCGTGTTGATTTCGCCGTTATGGGCGACCATGCGGTATGGATGCGCGAGCTTCCAGGACGGGAAGGTGTTGGTGGAGAAGCGTTGATGCACCAGCGCCAGCGCGGACTCGAAGGTCGGGTGATGCAGGTCCTTATAGTAGGCGCCGAGCTGATAGGCGAGGAACATGCCCTTGTAGACCAAGGTGCGGCAGGACAGCGACACGGTATAGAAGCCGATGTCGCGTCCGCCGGTCTCGCCGTTGATGGTGTTGGAGATCACTTTGC
>JBOHJE010000162.1:0-11375 GCA_050728375.1 Methyloceanibacter sp. | reverse complement strand
TCCTTGTCATTGCCCGGCCTGACCGGGCAATCCAGTAGCCAAGGTGTTCATAGACTATCTGAGTCGGTGATTACTGGATTCCCGCTTTCGCGGGAATGACAACGGTCGTGTGGAGAGACGGTCAGTTCTTGCTCTTGTCGACCATCTTGCGCTCGGCGATCCACGGCATCATCTCGCGCAGGCGCTTGCCGACAACCTCCATGTCGTGGCTATCGCATTTCGCGCGCATCGCCTTGAAACTCGTCTGGTTGACGCGGTTCTCCAGCATCCAGTCCTTGACGAACTTGCCGGACTGGATGTCGGCCAGAATCTCCTTCATCGCTTGTTTGCTCGCCGGGCCGACGACCCGCGGGCCCGAGACATATTCGCCATACTCCGCGGTATTGGAGACCGAGTAATTCATATTGGCGATGCCGCCCTCATAGATGAGGTCGACGATCAGCTTCACCTCGTGGACGCACTCGAAATAGGCCATCTCCGGCGCATAGCCCGCCTCGATCAGTGTCTCGTAGCCGTTGCGCATCAGCCCGACCAGGCCGCCGCACAGCACCGACTGCTCGCCGAACAGATCCGTTTCGCATTCCTCGCGGAAGGTGGTCTCGATGATGCCGGCGCGGCCGCCGCCGATCGCGGCAGCATACGAGAGCGTGAGGTCGTGGGCATTGCCGGTGGCGTCCTGGGCGATGGCCATGAGGCAGGGGACGCCCGCGCCGCGCATATACTCGGCGCGCACGGTGTGGCCTGGGCCTTTCGGCGCGACCATGCACACATCCAAGTCGGGCCGCGGCTCGATTAGGTTGAAGTGGATGTTCAGGCCGTGGGCGAAGAACAGCGCCGAGCCTTCCTTCATGTTGGGCTTGAGATCGTTCTCCCAGATGCCGGCCTGGAGCTCGTCGGGCGTGAGCATCATCACCAATTCGGCCCATTTGGCGGCGGTGGGCACGTCCATCACTTTCAGCCCGGCCTTCTCGGCCTTGGCGGCGGACTTCGAGCCGGGGCGCAAGGCCACGGCCGCCTCGGCGACGCCGGATTCCTTCAGGTTCAGCGCGTGCGCGTGGCCCTGACTGCCATAACCGACGAGGGCGACCTTCTTCCCCTTGATCAGATTGAGATCGGCATCGCGATCGTAATAGACGCGCATGCGAATTCCCCTGCCCTTTGTTCCTGGTGCTGGCCATTCCTGATGCTGGCCGCGTTTTTGCCGTCCGGCGGCCGATATTGCAAGCGGTCCTACGTACTTGTTAATCCGAGCAGGACTGACAGCTTTGCACGCACCTCGGTGTCTGGACACAGTCCTGCCTCGTCGGCGACTGTCTTCGGCAGGCGGACGGCGAGGCTGTTACCCCACTTGGCGATCTTGACCTTCATGGCTTAGTCCTTCCCGGATATACAAGGTTTATCCGAGCTTATGGCGCCGCAAGCCACGAGCCTACATGCGGTCGGGGCCGCGGGCGATGGCGGCAAGGCCCGTGCGCGAGACCTCGACCAGGCCGAGCGGCTGCATGAGCACGATGAACTGCTCGATCTTCGACTGCTTGCCGGTGATCTCGAACACGAAATGCTCGGTCGAGGCGT
Organism: Methyloceanibacter sp.; assembly: GCA_050728375.1. Classification (GTDB taxonomy): domain Bacteria; phylum Pseudomonadota; class Alphaproteobacteria; order Rhizobiales; family Methyloligellaceae; genus Methyloceanibacter. The sequence continues at coordinate 9,800 of JBOHJE010000162.1, read as the reverse complement.
CGACCACCTGGGCGCGAAAGGCCTCGGCGAGGCGCAGCGCCTCGACGCGCTTCTCGCCCTTGCCAGCGACCTTCACCATGGCGAGCTCGCGCTCCATCGAGTTGCCGTTGACGGTCAGGTCAGTGACCTTGTGCACGGGGATGAGGCGCTCGAGCTGGTGCTTGATCTGCTCGATGACCATCGGCGTGCCGGTGGTAACGATGGTGATGCGCGACAGATGCGCCTCGTGCTCCGTCTCCGACACGGTTAGCGACTCGATGTTGTAGCCGCGCCCCGAGAAGAGGCCGATGACGCGCGCGAGCACGCCGGGCTCGTTGTCGACGAGCACGCTCATGGTATGGGTCTCGGGCTTCTGCTCGACCTTATCGAGCGAATAGGCGGAGCCGGGCTGGGACATTAGTGCGGACCCTCGGTGTCGGTGGCGACGGCGGCCTCTTCGCCACTGTTGCCGCCATGACCTTTGCCGCCGGCAAGCTCGATCATGCGCAAGCCGAGCGCGATGAGGAGAATGGAGATCGGCAAGACCAGCATCGACCATTGGAAGTTGCCGTTCGCCTCGACCACGACGCGGGCGAAGATGACGATGAGAACGACGACCACGACCTCCGACAGGATACCTTTCAGCTGACTGACGCCCTCGATCTTCATCCAGTTCGGCAGGCGGCGGCCGTAGCCCTCGGGCAGCGTGAAGACGAAGCCGATGGCGATGCCGTAGGCGAAAATGACGAGCACGATGCCGAACAGGAAGGCGTCGACCGCCTCAAGCACCGGGACGGTGACGGCGCGCTCATGCGCCTCGGCGCCGGGCGACATGATCGTGTGCCAGGCCTCGTAGAGATAGAAGCCGCCCTGGAGAAACATCAGGAGCGAGCCGACCATGGCGCCGGCTGAGCCGATCAGCATGATGGCTCTGAGGCCGAGCAGGAAGGCAAGCAGACCGCGCATGAGGACACTCTATCCAGATTCACTTAAAACAAAGAATTGAGAGGCGAGGATTCGTGTGTGCCGAGTCACTCTCCCCTCCCCCTTAGGGGTGTAGCGCAGACCTCAGAGTCGGCGGCTCACCCCCGGCCCGTCAAGCCAAATTGGCGATGCTTGACGACCTCCCCGCCGGGGGAGGTGAAAATGCTCCGCATCAGACCATCACCTTGCCTTCTTCGGTGATCGCTTTCTCGATCTCCTCCTCAGTGACGTCCTCGCCCATCAGCATGTGGTTGTGAGCCTCCCCGCTCGGAATCATGGGAAAGCAATTGGCATGCGTGTCCACCCGGCAATCGAAGATGACCGGCTTCGGAGTGGCGATCATCTCGCGGATGGCATCGTCGAGCTCGGAGGGCTTCTCGGCCCTGATGCCGACGGCCTGATACGCCTCCGCCAGCTTGACGAAGTCGGGAAGCGCCGCGGTGTAGGAATGGGAGTAGCGGCCGCCATGCAGCAGCTCCTGCCACTGACGGACCATGCCCATGTACTCGTTGTTCAGGATGAAGATCTTGATGGGCAGGTCGTACTGGGCCGCCGTCGACATCTCCTGCATGGTCATCAGCACGGAGGCTTCGCCGGCGATGTCGATGACGAGAGAATCGGGATGAGCCGTCTGCACGCCGACGGCGGATGGCAGGCCATAACCCATCGTGCCGAGGCCTCCGCTGGTCATCCAGCGATTGGGCTCCTCGAACTTGAAGAACTGAGCGGCCCACATCTGGTGCTGGCCAACCTCCGTGGTGATGTAGGTGTCGTGTCCGCGCGTCAGCGCATAGAGGCGCTCGATCGCGTATTGCGGCATGATGACGTCGTCGCGCTTCTTGTAGCTTAGGCAATTCCGCGCGCGCCAACGGTCGATCTCGCCCCACCAGGTTTTCAGCGCGGCCCTGTCGACCTTGGGCTTCTTGGACTGCCAAGCGCGGATCATCTGGTCGAGCACATGCGCGCAATCGCCGACGATCGGGAGATCTACCTTGATGTTCTTGTTGATCGAGGAACGGTCGATATCGACATGGATCTTCTTGGAGCCCGGCGAGAAGGCGTCGGTCCGCCCGGTGATACGGTCGTCGAATCTCGCGCCGATGCAAATCATCACGTCGCAATCGTGCATGGCGTTGTTGGCCTCGTAGGTGCCATGCATGCCTAGCATGCCGAGCCACTGCTTATCCGAGGCGGGACAGGCACCGAGGCCCATCAGCGTGGAGGTGATGGGGAAGCCGGTCATGCGCACTAGCTCGCGCAAGCGCTCGCTGGCGACGGGGCCCGCATTGATGATGCCGCCGCCGGTATAGAAGATCGGGCGCTTCGCGCGGCCCATCATGTCGATGGCCGTGGCGACCGCGTCTTCGTCGCCGAAGGTCGCCGGGCGATAGCTCTTGTGTTGAGAGTTCGTCAGACCGGTATAGGTGCCGCGGGCGAACTGGATGTCCTTGGGGATGTCCACGACCACGGGGCCGGGACGGCCGGAGCGGGCAACGTAGAACGCCTCGTGCAGAACAGTGCTCAAGCTGTTCACATCCTTGACGAGGTAATTGTGCTTCGTACAGGGCCGCGTGATGCCGACCGTGTCGCATTCCTGGAAGGCGTCATTACCGATGAGGTGCGTGGGCACCTGCCCGGTGATGCAGACGATGGGGATGGAGTCCATCAGCGCATCGGTCAGGCCGGTGACGGCATTGGTGGCGCCCGGTCCCGAGGTGACGAGCACGCAGCCAACCTTGCCGGTCGAGCGTGCATAGCCCTCGGCGGCGTGGACCGCGCCCTGCTCGTGTCGCACAAGGATGTGCTTGATCCGATCCTGCTGGAACAGCTCGTCGTAGATCGGCAGTACAGCGCCGCCTGGGTAGCCGAAGATGTGCTCGACGCCTTGATCGGCGAGAGCCTCCAGCACCATCTGGGCGCCTGTCATCGCGCGTGACATCTCTTTACTCACTGGCAAAACCGGGCAAAGCGGCCTTCACGGTCCGCTGCCCGGTCCAAGCTCAAGGATTGGCGGAAAACGCCGGATTAAGGCCGGACCCTAAGGGCTGTGTGTCACACGGTCAACGAGATTTGCGAATGAATGACAAGATTGTCGCAGGATATCTTTCCGAAAATTACTCTGCCTGAACAATTTTTCGAGATTTGTTTCCTGGGCGCAAGCCGGCAACAAGGCACGAACGCAGGTGCAGCAAAGTCGCCTGGACAAGCATGGACGATCGGCCTATGTCCCTGCCCTTTGCAGGGACCGCGGCGCTACTTCCGGCGTGAACGCGCAGCTTCAACCCACAACCTCAACGCATCATTCTCCGGTTTGAATGCAGCAGACCGCTAGGTCAGAAACTCGTGCCGTCAACGGCAACCACGACGCCCTGGACATTTCCAAACGCGCGTTCTGGGCGCTCACCTTCGGCAGCGTCGGCGTTGTCTATGGCGACATCGGCACGAGTCCCCTGTATGCGTTGCGCGAGGCCGTACTGGCGGCTGGCGGGAAGCACGGCATCGTCACGCAAGCAGCCGTGTTCGGCATGCTGTCGCTCATCTTCTGGTCTCTCGTCATTGTCGTCACGTTGAAATACGTGCTCATCCTACTGCGCGCCGACAACAAGGGCGAAGGCGGCACTCTGGCGCTGACCGCGCTGGCCTTCCGGGCACTCGGGCGCCGCACGCCTCTCGTCATCGGGCTCGGCATCGTCGGCGCATCCATGTTCTACGGCTCGACTTTGATCACGCCGGCGCTCTCCGTGCTGTCGGCGGTCGAAGGCCTCAACGTCGCGACCAAGGCGTTCGAGCCCTACGTGCTGCCGCTCACGGTTATCATTCTGGTGTTGCTGTTTTCGGTCCAATCCCACGGCACTGCGCGGGTGTCCACCTTGTTCGCGCCGATCACGACGGTGTGGTTCATCGCCATCGCGCTTGCGGGTGCTGTCGAGATCGCCGACAACCCGCGCGTTCTTGCGGCGCTCAATCCCTATCATGGAATCGAGTTTCTGCTGACCCACGGCGTAATCGGGCTCGTCACGCTTGCGGCGGTCTTCCTCGTCGTGACCGGCTCGGAGGCGCTGTACAACGACCTCGGCCATTTCGGGCGGAAGCCCATCCAGACGGCGTGGCTTTACTTCGTGCTGCCTGCTCTCCTGCTCAATTATTTCGGGCAAGGCGCGCTCGTGCTGGCCAAGCCGCACACCATCGAGAACCCGTTCTACCTGCTCTACCCGGATTGGGCTCTCTATCCGATGGTCGTCCTCGCCACCGCGGCGACGGCGATCGCGAGCCAGGCCGTAATTACCGGCGCTTACTCGATCACGCGCCAGGCTATGCAGCTCGGTTTCCTTCCACGCATGGAAGTCCGCCACACCTCGGAGTCCCAGGCGGGACAGATTTACATGCCGCGCGTAAACTGGCTGCTACTCGTCGGCGTGCTGCTCCTAGTCTTCATGTTCCGGTCGTCAAGTGAGCTCGCAGCGGCCTACGTGCTGGCGGTGGCCGCCACGGAGTGGACGGCCGGCATTCTCGGCTTCATCGTGATCTGGAAATTGTGGCGTTGGCGGCTGTGGGCCGTTTGTGGCCTTATGGTTCCGCTGATGCTGATCGACACGACCTTCGTGCTGGCCAGCATGCTCGAATTGTTGGAAGGCGCCTGGATGCCCGTGCTGGTCGGCGCCGCCCTCATCGTCATCATGGTCACCTGGCGGCGCGGAACGCGGCTTCTCGCGCAAAAGACGCGCCGGGTCGAGGTTCCATTCGACCCTCTGGTCAAAAATCTCGAGCGGAGGCCACCCCACATCGTGCCAGGAACCGCGGTGTTTCTGACGAGCGATCCCGAGTTCGCCCCGACGGCGCTGCTTCACAACCTCAAGCACAACAAGGTGCTGCACGACCACAACGTGATCCTGACCATCGTCAACGAGGACTTTCCGCACGTCGATATCGAGAATCGCGTGCAGATGGAAACGGTCAGTGACAAGTTCATGCGGCTCGTGCTGCATTTCGGTTTTATGGAGCGGCCGAACGTGCCAAAGGCTCTCGCCATCGCCCGCAAGCAGGGCTGGCAGTTCGACATCATGTCGACATCGTTCTTCCTGTCGCGACGATCGGTGCGTCCCGACGTGCGCTCAGGCATGCCGCAATGGCAGGATCGGCTCTACATCTTCCTCGCCCACAACGCGGACGATGCGTCGAGCTATTTCCAGTTGCCGACCGACCGCGTGGTCGAGATCGGCACGCAAGTCACGGTGTAGCGTCAAACTTCCAATACCCCGCGTTGCCAGTGCTCCCCCTCACCCGACGCCTCCGACCAAGGGCCGGGAGCGCCACCCTCTCCCACAAGGGGAGAGTGGAAGAGAGCGTCGCGGGCTCTATCCCTCTCCCTTAATGGGAAGAGGGTGTCTCGCGGGCCGGCGGCCTGCGAGACGGGTGAGGGTGACCGTTTTCTATGACAGCGCCATCAAGAGTGGGGCGACGCGATCGCGGCTGCCACCGCTGCGTCCCCATCGGGGAGCCACTCCCAATCAGACATGAAGCGCCGGGCCCAGGTCATCTGCCGCTTGACATAATGGCGTGTCACGGTCTTCACCCTCGCCTTTGCCTCGTCGAGCGTGATCTTGCCGACGAGGAAGGCGGACAGCTCCGGCACGCCATGGGCGCGCATCGCCGGGAGACTTCTGTCGAGACCCTGCGCGAGGAGATGCTCCACCTCCTCGATCGCGCCGGCCTCCACCATCCGCTCGAAGCGCGCATCGATGGCCGCGTAAACCGGCTCGCGGTCCGGCGCGATCAAAAGTTTCAGCACGGATTCACCGGGGAGGACGGGGGTTCCGGCTGCTCCTTGCCACTCTGACAGCGAGACGCCCGTGGCGTCGATTACCTCAAGCGCGCGCACTATGCGCTGGGGATCGCTGGGCCTCAGGCGCGCGGCCATGGCCGGATCGCGGGCCGAGAGCTCCGCATGGAGGCCTTCAGGACCGAGGGTCGCAGACTGCACGCGCCAATGGCTGCGGATCTCATCCGGGATATCCGGAACCGGCGCCAATCCCTCCAGCAGGGCCTTGAAGTAAAGCCCCGTGCCGCCTGTGAGGATCGGCAGCCGCCCGTCGCTCTGTGCTTCCTCGATTGCGCTCCGCGCATTCGCCAGCCAGCGGCCGACGGCATAGGCCACTCGCGCGGGGACCGTTCCGTATAGGCGGTGCGGTATCGCCGCCATCTCCTCGGCCGTTGGCCGGGCCGTGAGGATGGCCAGTTCGCGATAGACCTGCATCGAGTCGGCGTTGATGATGGTGCCGCCCAACCGCTCTGCAAGGCGGAACGCCACCGCGGACTTGCCGCTCGCGGTCGGCCCGGCAATGAGGATGGCGTCGGGCCGCGTCACTTGGTGACGAGCCAGGGGCGGCTCCACAGCCGGTAGATGCCCCATTACGTGTTCTCGACGAAGAAGCCGAAGGCCAGCGGCTCCTTGGCCGAATCGCCGTCGCCGCCGAGCGTGTCGCTCAGGCGGGAGCTGAACGCGTATTGGGGGTCGTTGAACGTCGCGCGCTGGCCGACGATGAAGGATTCGACGAAGGCGCCGAGCGTGAGCGGCTGCTCAGGCAGGGCCTCCGCCTCGCCGCCCGTCTGAAAGAAGTGAGCGAGAGCGCCTTTCGAGACGATCCGGACCTGCTCGAGGAAGCGCTGGCTGACGGGAGCCTCGGCGACCGCGCCGAACACGGCGTAGTCCTTGCGCGGCAGGTGAACGCCGATGACAGCGAGCGCGGAGGCGAGCTGGGCGAAGTCCACATTGTCGTCGAAATAGAGCGTGCCGCCGCACGGCTTCTGCGGCGGCGCGGCGTGGAAGGGATCGGTGGCCGTCGCATCGACGCCGTAGAGGCCCCGGTCGGGGCCGCTACCACAGGAAGTGACCATGAGCGGCACATCCAAGGCGAGGCCCTGCGGGAGTATCTCCGTCAGATCGCCGGGGGCAAGGCTGAGCGGGCGCCCCGGCCACTCGCGATCAAGGATGGCGACGCGCGGTGACGGCGGCTCCGTCATCGGAGATCAGCCGGTCGGGACGGCGACAAAGCGAAGCTCGCCCTTCGCGTCGGACAGCAGAAGCAGGACCGTGCGGCGGCCCGAGCGCTTCACCGCGAGCAACCGGGCGAGGACGTCCTGCGGTTGCTTCACCTTCTCCTGGGTCACCTCGACGATCACGTCGCCGGGCTTCACCTGCTTCTGCGCCGCCGGGCTGTCGGGGGTCACCTGGGTGATGACGACGCCCTCGACGCTGGTGCCGATGCCGTATTGCTTGCGGAGCTCGTCGGTGAGCGGGGCGATGGACAGGCCAAGAAGCTTTTCCTGCGCGAGGTCGGGTGCGAACTCGTCCTCGACCTCCGCCTCCTCGGCCGCGACGTCCTCCTCCTCGCTTTCGGGGAGCCGGCCGACTGTGACCTTGACCTCGACATTCTGGCCTTGGCGCAAGAGCTCGAGCGGGACGTCCCTGCCGATGGGCGTGGCGGCCACGGCACGCGGCAAATCGCGCATATTTGCGATGACCCGGCCGTCGAATCTGAGGATCACGTCGCTCGGCTTGAGGCCGGCCGCAGCAGCGGGGCTGTTGGGTGAGACCTTGGCGACGAGCGCGCCGCTCGGCTCATTCAGGACCAGGCTCTCGGCGAGCTCCTCGGTCACGTTCTGGACATGCACCCCGAGCCAACCGCGCCGCGTCTCGCCATATTGCTTGAGCTGGTCGAGCACCTGGACGGCGCTGTTCGAGGGAACGGCGAAGCCGATGCCGATCGAGCCACCGGTCGGCGAGATGATGGCGGTGTTCACGCCGATGACCTGGCCCTCCATGTTGAACAGCGGGCCACCGGAATTGCCCCGGTTGATGGCCGCGTCAGTCTGGAGGAAGTCGTCATAGGGGCCGGCATTGATGTCGCGCTTGGTGGCGGAGATGATGCCGACGGTGACGCTGCCCCCGAGCCCAAAGGGATTGCCGATTGCCATCACCCAGTCGCCGACGCGCATCTTTGAGGAGTCGCCGAAGGAGACGGCCTTGAGCGGCTCCTTGGGCTCGACCTTGAGCAGGGCGAGATCGGTCTTCGGGTCGTGACCCAGGATCTTGGTCACTTTCAACTTCGTCCCGTCGATGAAGTTGATGATGATCTCGTCGGCGCCTTCGATGACGTGGTTGTTGGTGACGACGAGCCCGGTGGAGTCGATGACGAAGCCCGAGCCGAGAGAGCTCACCTTGCGGGGCACCTCGTCACTATCCTCGTCGTCGAAGAAATCGTCGAAGAACTCCTCGAAGGGCGAGCCCTTGGGGCCCTGACGGTCGGCGCCTTTCTCCTCCTCGCCCGCGCTGCGGAGCGTTTGGGTGGTGGAGATATTGACCACCGCGGCCTGGAGGCCCTCGGCCACATCGGCGACGGATTCGGGCCCGCGCGCGAAGCTTGGCGCCGCAACGAGCAGCAAGGCAAAAAAGGCGGCCATGAGCCCGGCGCATCGGATGGCAGGCACAACTCCATCGGACTGGAGCCAACTGCTTCGCTGAGGCATCGATCGAGCGCTCCCGGAACCGTTGCCGACTCTAGCCGACGCGGGCGTCATTTTAACCAAAATCGGTAAGGTGAAGCACGAAACCGTCATAGGGCTGCGGGCGCAGACGCGGTGCATGGTTCTAACCGCGGACCAGCCAGACGATCAGCACGCCGGTCGCAACCGCGATGGCCCCGGCAAAGCGCAAATAGGATTCGGGCACGTCGCCGGTCGCCTCCAAGGCCTTGCGGCCGAGCCCCGGCGCAAGCGCCCAAAGCAGGCCTTCAAGGACCAGCACCAGGCCGACGGCGACGGCAAGGTCATTCATTCCAGCCGCAAGATGCCCCTAGGGGTTGGACGGCGGCGCAGGCGCGGTCTCGCCTGCGGAGGTCTCGCGCTCGGCGGGAGTTCCGCCGCTAGAGGCCGCACCCTGCTGGGTCTCGCCGCTGTCCTCATCCTCCATTGGCGCGCTGGGGGGCCCCGAGGGAGGATTGGCGGGTTCGGGACCTTGCGCCGGCGGAGTGCCTTGAGCTTTCGTCCCCATGGCGTCGTTGAAATATTGGAAGAATTGCGAATCGGGGCTCAGCAGCAGCCTGGTGTCGCCGGATTGGAGCGCGGACTCATAGGCCTTCATGGAGCGATAGAAGGCGAAGAAGTCGGGATCCTGGCCGAACGCCTCGGCAAAGACGCGGTTCTTCTCGGCATCGCCGGTGCCCCGGATGCGCTCCGATTCGCCGGTGGCGGTGGCCTTAAGCACCGTGACCTGACGATCAGCCGTGGCGCGAATGCGCCGGGAGGCTTCCTCGCCCTGCGCGCGAATCTCGGCAGCCTGGCGCTGACGCTCGGTCTGCATGCGCCGGTAAATGGCGAGGCTGTTGGCCTCGGGCAGATCGGCGCGCTTGATGCGCACATCGAGTACCTTGATGCCCAGCCCCTTGCCTTCAGTGTTTACCTGGCTCGTGATGTCTCGCATCAGGGAGTTGCGCTGATCGCGCACGACGGACTCGAAGGTCGCCGAACCAAGCACGCGCCGCAATGAGGCCTCGAGGAACGCGCCGAGGCGCGACCGCGCGCCAAGCTCGTCGCCGACGGTCTGGTAGAACAGCAGAGGATCGGTGATGCGCCAGCGGGCGAAGGCGTCGACCACGAGGCGCTTCTGATCGGAGGCGATCACCTCCTGCGGAGAGGAATCGAGGTCGAGCAGGCGCTTGTCGAAGAACTGCACGTTCTGAACGAACGGGATCTTGTAGTTGAGCCCAGGCGTCGTCACGAGGCGCTTGGGATTGCCGAACTCGAGCACCAGCGCCTGTTGCGACTGATGCACGGTGAAC
>JBOHJE010000161.1:0-19894 GCA_050728375.1 Methyloceanibacter sp. | reverse complement strand
GTACACGGCCTAGGTCGCCGACCCGAGTCCGCTAGGCATAGCTAAGCGGACATTACGCTCCCGCAGACAAGGCCCGGTACACAGACGCCTTCGACAAGCAGGTCTGCCGCATGATCTCGGGCACTGTTTTGCCAGCCTTTCTTAGCATCCTTACCTCTTTGGTGACCGCGGGCACCAAGAGAGGCTTGCGGCCAAAGCGTATACCCCGCTCGCGCGCCTTCTTGATCCCGTCCATCTGCCGTTCACGGCGAATGTCGTTTTCGAACTCGGCAATCAACGCCAAAATGCCCATGACCAACTTCCCTGTGCGGGAGGTGGTGTCGATCGTCGGATCGTCAGTGACTTTGAAATGCCACGCCCTTCTCAGTCAGCGTCGAAATGATGCGATAGAGGTCGGACGTCGATCGCGCTAAACGATCGACCTTGGTCACCAGGAGGGTGTCACCCTCGCGTAGGTAGTCGAGACAACGCTTCAACTCTGGCCGTCCGGCGTCAACTCCAGACCGTTTCTCTTTGAAAAGTTTGTCGCAGCGCGCGCCCTCGAGCTTCTCGAGTTGCACGGTGAGATCCTGCCCGATGCTGCTCACCCGGGCATAGCCAACATTGGTCATGGGAGTTCCTTAATATTTAAGACGTAATGAGAAACCAATTAAGAGACATAATTTGGAATGGGTCAAGGAAAAGTATCAGAAGGTGAAATTCGCGCAGTATCTTTGAAGCAAGAGCAATGTGACTAGACGAAACCGGAACGCACTAAGATGATCTTACAAAACCACATTAAGCCCTTGGGTTTGAACGACAGCCTCGTGAATCGCGCGGCATGGCGGTGGCTGAAGTTGGCGAAGGTGCAGCCCGATCCCTATAGCCTTCACATACTAACACTGGCGCAGTGGGGCTTGGAGAACGGGGCGAAGGGGGATTGGCAGCCGAGGGATCGGCACGACCTGGAGATGCAGCTCGGCCTTCTGTGGGGAGCGACACCCGCCCGGGCGATGGAGTGGCTGTTCGAGAACGTGGACGCGGGGGACGCCGAGGAACAAGAGGCGGATCTCCTCAACTCGCTCAAGACGGCCAACAGTCCGATCAGGGCGGCCGCCGAGGTGCTGAATGCGATCTGGCTGACGCAACAGAGCCAGAATCCTTACCTGCAAACCGCCTAGCCCCAGGACCTCCAAGCCCCATAACCCGCCAGCCAGCGACTTTAGAATCACGCCTAGTAGGGCTTCTATTCTTGACTTCCGGCGTGACCCAAGCTTCGAAGTGGGAGATGAATGTGTGTTCTGGTTTGCGACGGTCGAGACTTCATGGATCGGGCGTGGCTATTCAGAGAGCTTGATGCTCTCCGGTCCTCCCGTGGCGTAACGCTACTCATCTCGGGCTGCGCTCGCGGTGCTGATACGCTGACTATCGAGTGGGCGGAAGCGGGAGGGATTGAAGTCGCGCGGTTCCCGGCGGACTGGAGCACCCATGGCCGCGCTGCCGGCCCTATCCGCAATCAGCAGATGCTCGACGAGGGTAAACCCGAGCTGGTGGTTGCCTTCCCGGGCGGCCGGGGGACTGCGGACATGGTGAGGCGCGCTAGGGCCGCAGGGATCGAAGTGATTTCAATGTAAACGAGAGCGTCAAAACGAAGACTGTGGAAGGGCCGCCCCACAGCCGTTGATGGGACCCGCAGGGCCCAGTTTGGATGGACGGATAAATTCTGTGCTCTGGAGGGGTGGGCGCCGTCCTGCCCCCAACCTTTCGACTCCGCTTTTGCGCTTGGGCCAGAGTCTGAGGAGTGTAACGCTGTCCGGTCAGGTTGAGCAACGGCGTACAAAATTAGCTCCCACCTCGTGATTACTGTGGCTTGAGCGCAAACGGCTTAGAGTTTTCCGACAGGGCAGATTTAGAATCGAATCGCGCGGCTAGGCTGATCCCCGAACGCCGAGTTTCCGCACTCGGTTGCCGCGCGACTTCCCTTTGCGGGGCACCAGCGGAGGTGCAGGTGGCAAACGTGCGGCTCAACTTCTACAAGCCTTCGAGCGGCCGCTCCTATACCCAGACGGCACGCTTCCACTTCCACAAGCCTACGGGCGGCTCCAGGAGTTGCTTGCCCACGCCAAAAATCCGGATGCCTTCCTAGGTCCATTTCTCCGCGGCGATCTAGTGATCAAGGTCTTTGATCCCGAGCGGAACATGGTCTTTGCTTTCACGCCCGATCAGATAAGGGACTACATTTCGCTCCATTTGTGCGCCGACCTATTATTCGTGCGTGAGGTTTATCGCGGATCTCAACGACGGCCCGTTGGCCGGGTACGAGGGCCTTGCACCCTACGTCGAGCGCTCTGAATTTGAGCTGTTCGGTTGGCGAACCGGCAAGCAATGGAGTTTATGCCCAAAGAGACCCGGCGCAAACGCGGCCCTCTCCCCTTCAAGCAGAGCGATCTTGAGCGCGCCATTCGGGCCGCTAAGAAGACTGGCGCTGGCAAGGTGTGGATCGCCAAGGACGGGACCATCAATATCAGCGTGCTTGCTGAGCAAGCTGTGGTCGGTGCCGGCGACCACGAGGGCAGCGTCGAGGGCAAGGAGATCGTGCTGTAATGCCCCGCCCCCGTTCCCCTCACCTGCAACGCGAAATCACCAGCCACGGCCGAGCGGTCTGGTACGTGCGCGTGGGTCGCGGGCCACGCGTGAGGATCAGGGCTGAATATGGGACGCCAGAATTTGACGCCGAATATCGCTGCCGTCTCTGGCGCCCCTGCCCGCAAGGCCGCGCCCTCTACCAACACCCTCGAGTGGCTCTTGGCGCGCTATCGCGAAACCACAGCGTGGACCAATCTTTCAGCCGCCACGCGGCGCCGCCGCGAGAATATCTTTAAAAGCGTGTTCGAGACGGCGGGACGCGAGTCCTACACGCACATCACCACCTCGACAATCGAGTCCGGGAGGGATCGACGCGCGAAGACACCGCACCAAGCGCGCCATTTCCTCGACGCCATGCGGGGCTTGTTCCGCTGGGCGTACGAGGCAAGGCTCGTCAAGGTTGATCCTACTGCCGGCGTGCATAACCTGCCGCGCAAGCGCACCGAGGGTTTCATTCCGTGGACCGAGGAACACGCCGCGGCCTACGAGGCGCGCTGGCCTATCGGCACGCGGCAGAGGGTACGGCTCGACGTTCTACTCTACACCGGCTTGCGACGCGGCGATGCTGTTCGCCTTGGGCGCCAGCACGTGCGGGGTGGTTCCATCAAGACGGAAAAGAGCGGCTACATGATAGAGGTTCCGGCGTTCATCTTGCCCGTGCTGCAAAAGACGCTCGACGCCGGGCCCACCGGCGATCTGACATTTATAGTCGGAGCCAATGGTCGGCCTCTCACCAAGGAGTCGTTCGGAAACGAGTTCAAGGCTGCGTGCAAGGAAGCTGGCGTGCCCGGTTCGGCGCACGGTGTTCGGAAGCTCGCGGCAACGCGCATGGCCGACAACGGCGCGACCGAGGCCCAGCTCGTGGCCGTGTTTGGCTGGACCGATCCGAAGATGGCCGCGCACTACACGCGCACCGCCAACAGGCGGCACTTGGCCGCTCAGTCCATCGAGAAGCTGAACGCTAGTGGAACATCCATTCCCGCACCTTTGCATCCGGTGCGGGCGAAAGAAGGAAAAAGCAAGTGAATACAATGCCGAATTTCAAGAGTGGTGGGCCCGGGAGGGCTCGAACCTCCAACCAGACGGTTATGAGCCGCCGGCTCTAACCAATTGAGCTACGGGCCCCTGCCACGAATGTGGCACTTTGGCTTCTAACGATAAAGTGCAGGGCGATGGCCCGCCCGCTTTGCTTGTCATCACCCGCGAGGGCGGGTATCCAGTAATCACCGCCTTGTCCTGGAGCGTGAGATAGCGATTACTTTCATTGCCCGGTCAAGCCGGGCAACACAAGAGACGTGGACAGCGGGCGCGGCGATGCTGAGCCAAGGGCGCCACGCAGCCGTGGAGGGGAGAATGCCGCATGCGGAGCCTGGGCCGAAAAGACCTTCAAAACCCATAGCCTAGCAGTTTGATCTCAGGGGCGTACCACTCGGCGACTAGCTCGCGCAGCTTGTCGGTGTAGTAGCTGCGGTAGTCGTGGGCCGCGTCCTTGCTTGGCGTAACGTTCACCGGGCGCACGGTGACGGACCGGTCGATACCGATCACCTCCAGAATGCGGTCGATCCCCTCCTGTAGGGTCTCGTAGCGGGCGAGCTGGTTGAGCGCGATTGCGCCGTCGATCGTGTAGAGCGCGTAATTGTCGACGAACGCGCGGCGGCGGCTGGACATAAATTGCTCGAAGCTCGGGCGCACGCGCTTCGACTTCGTCTTGTAGAGATACCAGGAAACCTGCCGGTCCCACGGATTGCGCTCGAAGGCGAATTTGTAATAGTCGCGCCAAATCTGCTCGCCGACATAGGCGCGCACGAGGCCGGCCGGCATGTGCTCGTAGAAGCCCACGGTCGGATGATAGTAGCGCTCCGGGCGCCCAAGCAGCTTGCGCCACAGCGGGCGTTTGGGCTTCAGCGGATGCTCGATGCGAAAGTTTTGCGGCGCGCGGCCTTGGCGGTCCTGCTCGCTGTCCTCCCGGTAGGGCGTGATCACGTCGACGGGGCCGCAGAGCTGCGATAGCGCCGCCTCAATCGCGGTGCCCGCCGTCTTCTTCGTCTTAATGAAGATGAATTTGTGCTTGTGGCTTACGATCATTGGTATCGCAAACCCCGTGTCATTCCGGCGCAAGCCGGAATCCAGGGGCCCACTTGCTCACTGTTGTTCTGGATGCCGGCTTCCGCCGGTATGACGATCGTTCAGAAGGCATAGTCGAGAAGCTTGATCTCGCGCGCGTACCAGTCGCCGACGATGTCGCGCGTGTCGCCGTCATAATAGTCGCGATAGGGCACGCTGCTCTTGCGGAACGTGGTCTTGGCGCGGGGCAGTGGCTCCGCGAGCATGAGCCCCACCTGCCGGAGCGCGTGGTTCAAGTCCTCCTCGAGGTTCTCGAAGCGGCCGACGAAATCCACCGCGACCTCGCCGTCCAGCGAATAGATCTCGTAATTGTTGAGCTTCGCGCGGCGGTCCGAATGGATGAATTGGGCGAAGGGGGGCGGGGTGGTCTTGTTCCGGTAGCGGTGGTGATAGAAGGAGACCTGCCGGTCCCATGGATTGCGGTCGAAGGCGAATTTGAAATAGCTGCGCCACACCTTGTCGTTGTTGAGGAGAGACTTCGCCGCCTCTGCCGGCATGTGATTGTAGAAGCCGTAATCCTCCGCCGTGAATTTCACCCAGCGCCGCTTCCACAAGGGGCGCTTGCTCCCCCACCAGCCATGCAGCTTCCAGTTCTGCGCGGCCCGTCCGCCTGTGCGCAGCGCCTCGTCGTTGGCTGCGAGGGGCGTGATGATATCGTCATCCCCGCACAGCCGGCTCAACGCGAGCTCGATGCTCGTGCCTGCCGTCTTCTTGGTCTTGAGAAAGATGAATTTGTGCTCATGACTGACGATCATGGGGCTCAGCTCTTTTGCCCCGCGAGCGAGACGGCGAGCTCCTCAAGGATCGCGCCGAAATGAATCTCGGGGATTTGCAGCGCAGTCGCGATGTCCTGGACCCTCTTGCGCTCCTCGCCGGCGATCCTGTCGTCGGCCAGAAGCACGAGATAGGCCGCGCGGACCATCTCCTCCTTCGTGTCCATGCTGAGCATCTTCGAGACCGCGGCCAACTCGGCGAGAAGGTTGGCCCGGCTGTTGCCCTCGGCCTCGCGGTCGATCTCGCCGGCGGTCAGCGAACGGCCCGATTGGCCCCTGTAGACCTGCTGGATGAGGCCGATCTCGCGCGGTTCCAGCCGGCCGTCGGCTGAGGCCACGGCCAGCATCGCCTTGAGAATCCAGTCCGCATCGCCTCTTTGCGCCTGATCCGTCACACTGAGCTCCCTCATGCCTTCACCTGCCGCCAATTGTGCTAAGGCGCAAGCTCTTTGCCAACCGCCTGAACGAGGCTTTTGAGCCTTCGCCAAGGGTGAGCTATGACGCAAGGCCTCAAGCCGAGCGCCAGACGGGACTTAATGTGAAGCCGCTCAAGATCATCTTTCTCGCCGATACGCGGCCCGGCCATTATCACCTGGCGCAAGGGGTGATCGCGGCCATCGAGCGCCTGCGCCCCGTCGAGGTCACGCGCATCGAGGTCAACCGCAAATGGATCGCGCCGACGCGATGGCTGAGGCGGCGCATCAACGCCAAGACCTTTCACCCGCCGCGCATGCTGCGCATGGCCTATCGCATCGACGCCGATGAGCTGCCCAAAGCCGATCTGGTCGTCTCGGCCGGCGGTGAGACGCACATGCCGAATATTTGCGTGACGCGGCTCTTGGGCGTGCCGAACATCTTTTGCGGCTCGCTCCTGCGCGGCCTCGACGCAGATAATTTCAGCCTCATCATCTCCTCCTACGAGCGCGACGCGGGCAGCGACCGACATCTCGTCATATTGAAGCCGTCCTCCATCGACCCAGGCGCCTTGGGGCGCCCGGCCGTCGTGCCGCGCTATGGCCCCGAGCGCAAACCGTCGGTTGCCGGGCTTCTCATCGGCGGAAACGCCGGCACCTTCACCTATCGCGGCGTCGACTGGGAGCGTCTTCTTGCTTTCGTCGCGGAAGTCTCGAAGGCTTGGGGAACGCGTTGGCTGGTCTCGACCTCGCGGCGCACGCCGGAGGGCGTGGCGGACCGTATCGCCGGGCTCGCCAAGGACGAGAGCGTTATCGCCCGCTTCATCGATTACCGCACGGCCGGGCCGGGGACTCTCCCCGAGATCTTCGGCAAGGCGGAGGCGATCGTCTGCACCGAGGATTCGAGCACGATGATCTCGGAAGCGGTCTCTGCCCGCCTTCCTGTGGTCGGCGTTTCGCCTGAGGATCACGCCTTCACGGATGACGAGAAGGAGTATCGCGCCTTACTGATGAAGAACGGCTGGTGCCGCGTGCTGCCCATCGCCGGGCTGACGCTCGCCTCCTTCGCCGCCGCGCTCGCCGAGATCGAGCTCATCGAGGAGAACCCGCTCGATGTGCTCGCCGCCAAGCTGAAGGAGCGTCTGCCGCAGTTGTTCGAGTGACCGTCGGGGCATCCTTCCACCTCTCCCCAGCCGGGAGAGGTCGCATCGAAGCCGTGCGGCTTCGTGCGGGGAGGGGGAATAAGCAGCAAGACTTGCTCGATCAGCACCCCTCACCCCAGCCCTCTCCCCACAGGGGAAAGGAGGGTACGGCCGTCGCGTTACGTTGCACCAGCGGCGCCGCTTCCTACATTGAGTTGGTGCGCGTTATTCGATAGAAGCGGGCGCAATTCCACGAAGCAACAAGTCTCCGAAGGGACGCCAATGGCCACCCCGCAATATGTCTATGTCATGAACCGCCTGTCGAAGACCTATCCGGGCGGCAAGCAGGTGCTGAAGGACGTCACCCTCGCCTTCCTGCCGGGCGCCAAGATCGGTGTGGTCGGCGTCAACGGCGCGGGCAAGTCGACCCTGCTTCGCATCATGGCGGGAGACGAGACCGAGTTCGTCGGCGAGGCCTGGGCCGCAGAGGGCGTGAACGTCGGCTATCTGGCGCAGGAGCCGCGGCTCGACGAGAGTAAGGACGTGACGGGCAACGTCATGGAGGGCGTTGCCGGCAAGAAGGCGAAGCTCGACCGCTACAACGAGCTCGCCATGAATTATTCCGACGAGACCGCGGAGGAGATGGCGGCGCTCCAGGACGAGATCGACGCGCACAACCTCTGGGACCTCGACGCACAGGTCGAGCAGGCGATGGACGCGCTCCGCTGCCCGCCGGGCGACGCCGCCGTGAGCACGCTCTCGGGCGGCGAGCGGCGCCGCGTGGCGCTGTGCCGTCTGCTTCTGTTGAAGCCCCACATTCTTCTGCTCGACGAGCCCACCAACCATCTCGACGCCGAGAGCGTCGCCTGGCTCGAACATTACTTACGCGACTATCCGGGCACCGTGATTATGGTGACCCACGACCGCTACTTCCTCGACAACATAACCGAATGGACGCTCGAGCTCGATTGCGGTGCCGGCGTCCCCTACAAAGGCAGCTATTCCTCCTGGCTTGAGCAGAAGCAGAAGCGCCTCGAGGTCGAGGGCAAGCAGGAAGAGGCGAAGCAGCGCACGCTCGCGCGCGAGCTCGACTGGATCAGGGCGAGTCCCAAGGCGCGGCAGGCGAAATCGAAGGCACGCATCCGCGCCTATGACGAGCTTCTCGCCGGGGCGGGGAAGGACAGGACCGGCAAGGCGCAGATCACCATCCCGCCGGGTCCGCGCCTCGGTGACGTGGTGATCGAGGTGGATCAGCTCGCCAAAGGCTTCAGCGACCGGCTGCTGATCGACGGCCTCTCCTTCAAGCTACCGCCCGGGGGCATCGTCGGGGTGATCGGCCCCAATGGCGCGGGCAAGACTACGTTGTTCCGCATGATCGTGGGGCAGGAGACGCCCGACGATGGGGCCATCAGGATCGGTGACACGGTGAAGCTCGGGTATGTCGATCAGTCTCGGGACGCTCTCGACGCCAAGAAGACGGTGTTCGAGGAGATTTCCGAAGGCGCCGACGTGATCAAGCTGGGGCAGCGCGATGTGCCGTCGCGCGCCTATGTCGGCTGGTTCAACTTCAGGGGTTCCGACCAGCAGAAGAAGGTGGGCCAACTCTCCGGCGGCGAGCGCAACCGCGTTCACCTCGCCAAGATGCTGAAGTCCGGCGCCAACCTCATCCTGCTCGATGAGCCGACCAACGACCTCGACGTCGAAACCTTGTCATCGCTGGAAGCCGCGCTCGAGGATTTTCCCGGCTGCGCCGTCATCATCAGCCACGACCGTTTCTTTCTCGATCGCATCGCCACCCACATCCTCGCCTTCGAAGGCGACAGCCACGTCGAATGGTTCGAGGGCAATTTCGAGGACTACGAGGAGGACAAGAAGTGCCGTCTCGGCGAGGACTCGGTGCTGCCGAAGCGCATCAAATACAAGAAATTCGCGCGCGCCTGACCCGGACACGCGCCACTATTGCAAAACTAACAAAGAAGATATAAACATATCTTTATGTCAGATGGAGCCGGAACGCGACCCTCAACGCCGGGCTTGTCCCGGGCCCACGCTCTCGCCGCCTTGCGCGCCGCGGGCGAGGCCACGCGCCTGCGCATCCTCGCGCTGCTCGCTGAAGCCGAGCTGAACGTCAAGGATCTCACCCAGATCCTGGGGCAGAGCCAGCCCCGCATCAGCCGCCATCTCAAGCTCATGGCGGAAGCGGGCCTCATTACCCGCTACCGCGAAGGCTCCTGGGTGTTCTTTCGCGTGGCCGACAGCGGCGCCGAGGGCGAACTCGCCCGCGCCGTCGTTGCGAGCCTCGATACCTCGGACCTGACCGTTACCCGCGACCGCGCCCGCGGCGCCGCCGTGCAGAAGGCGCGTGCCGAGACGGCGCAGGCCTATTTCAAGACGCACGCCGCCGAGTGGGATTCGATCCGCGCCCTTCACGTGGCCGAGAGCCAGGTCGAGGAGGCGATGGACCAAGCGCTGGGCGAGGGGCCGTTCAACCTCCTCGTGGATCTCGGTACCGGCACGGGGCGAATTCTCGAGCTGTTCGGCGCACGTGCCGACCGCGCTCTCGGCTTCGATCTCAACCACGACATGCTGGCCTATGCGCGCATGAATCTCGAACGCGCCGGGCTCGGCCACGCCCGGGTGCGCCACGGCGATCTCTACAACGTGCCACTCCCCGATGCTGCCGCCGACGCCGTCGTGCTGCACCAGGTGCTGCATTTCCTCGACGATCCCGCCGGCGCAATAGCCGAGGCGGCGCGCCTGCTCAGGCCCGGCGGCAAGCTCTTGGTGGTCGATTTCGCGCCGCACGAGCTCGAGTTCCTGCGCGAGCAATCGGCGCACCGGCGCCTTGGCTTCGCTAGAGATCAACTCGGCCGCTGGCTGAAGGCCGCGGGCCTCAAGGTCGAGCACTTCCGCGAGCTCAGTCCCGACCCGGCTGACGGCAAGCTCATCGTCTCGCTGTGGCTCGCCCTGAAGCCGGTCGCGGCAAGCAAGACGAGAAAGATCAGTCCAAAGGTGGAGGTCGCCGCGTGATGTTGGCATCCCCGGAACCCAAGCGCCGCATCCTCGGTCGCGGCGACATCGACGTGTCCTTCGAGTTCTTTCCGCCGAAGACGGACGGAATGGAGGAGACGCTGTGGCGGTCGATCCGCAGGCTGGAGCCGTTGCGCCCGAAATATGTGTCGGTCACCTACGGCGCCGGTGGCTCGACCCGCGAGCGCACGCACGCGACCGTGGCGCGCATGTTGCGCGAGACGACGCTGCGGCCCGCGGCGCACCTCACTTGCGTTAGCGCCACGCGCGGGGAGATCGACGATATCATCCGCGACTATTGGGACCTCGGCGTTCGCCACATCGTGGCGCTTCGCGGCGATCCGCTTGGCGGCGTAGGCGAGCACTACGAGCCGACCCCTGACGGCTACATCAATGCCGCCGACCTCTCCGGCGGGATCAAGCACGTCGCGCCGTTCGAGATTTCCGTCGCCGCCTACCCGGAGAAGCATCCGGAGTCGCCCTCGGTCGAGGCGGATATCGACATGCTCAAGGCCAAGATCGATGCCGGCGCTACGTGCGCCATCACCCAGTTCTTCTTCGACAACGAGGTGTTCTTCCGCTATCTTGACCGCGTCCGCGCGGCGGGCATCACCATCCCCATCGTGCCGGGCCTCATTCCCATCCATAATTTCAAGCAGGTGTCGAGCTTCGCGCAGCGATCGGGCGCGACCGTTCCGGACTGGCTTGGCCATAGCTTCGAGGGTCTGGACGACGACCAGGAGACGCGCCATCTGGTTGCGGCGGCCGTCGCGGCAGAGCAAGTTCTGGGTCTCGTGGATCAGGGGATCAGCGAATTTCATTTCTACACGTTGAACCGCGCCGACCTCGTCTACGCGATCTGCCATCTGTTGGGCCTGCGTCCCGCCAAGGCCTTTATCGAAGCCAAGGAGAAGGCAAGCTCATGAAGGAGTTCCACGTCATACCGGCGCAAGCCGGTATCCGGGGGCGACAAGCAGAGCGCCTCTTGAGTCTGGACCCCGGCTTTCGCCGGGGTGACGGAGGCTTGCAATGACCCGCGAACAGCGCATCGAAGCCCTGGAGAAGGCCGCCGAGAAGCGCATCCTCATTCTCGACGGCGCCATGGGCACCATGATCCAGCGCCACAAACTGGACGAGGGCGGCTATCGCGGCGAGCGGTTCAAGGATTTCGCACGCGACCTCAAGGGCAACAACGATCTTCTCGTGCTGACGCAGCCCGAGATCATCCGCGACATCCATGGCGCCTATCTCGAGGCCGGCGCCGATATCGTCGAGACCAACACCTTCAATGCGCAGGCCATCAGCCAGGCCGATTATGGGCTCGAGGACATCGCCTATGAGATGAACGTCGCGGCGGCGAAACTCGCGCGCGAGGCGGCCGACGCGTGGACGACGAAGACGCCGGACAGGCCGCGCTTCGTCGCGGGCGCCATCGGTCCGACCAACCGCACCGCCTCGATCTCGCCTGACGTGAACAATCCAGGTTTCCGCAACGTGAGTTTCGATGAATTGGTCGAGGCCTACGCCACGCAGACGCGGGGCCTGATCGATGGCGGCGTCGATGTCATTCTCATCGAGACTGTGTTCGACACGCTGAACGCCAAGGCGGCCGGCTATGCCGTAGAACAGGTCTTCGACGAGACGGGCGTGACGCTGCCGATCATGATTTCGGGCACCATAACCGATCTCTCGGGCCGCAACTTGTCGGGCCAGACGCCGGAGGCCTTCTGGTATTCGATGAAGCACCTCCGCCCCTTCTCTGTGGGGCTCAATTGTTCCTTCGGCGCCGAGCAGCTCAGGCCGTCGGTCGATGAGATGGCGCATGTCGCCGCCACGCGCGTCAGCGTCTATCCGAACGCCGGCCTTCCCAACGAGATGGGCGAGTACGACGAAAGCCCCGAATACATGGCCGGACTTCTTGAGGAATGGGCGAAGGACGGGCTCATCAACATCGTCGGCGGCTGCTGCGGCACGACCCCGGAGCACATCCGCGCCATCGCCGTGGCCGTAGCCAAATACCGGCCGCGCAAGCTGCCCGAGGTCGAGCACAAGCTCCGCCTCTCCGGCCTCGAACCCTTCGTCCACGGGTGAGGTGGATATGAGGCGCCCACGAACGCGGCGGAACCCCCTCTCTCCCCAAGGGGAGAGGGTTGGGGTGAGGGGGCATGAAAGTAGGACTCACGCCCGTCGTCCGCCAGCTTCGCCGAAACGCAACGGACGTTGAGCGAAAGCTCTGTTATCAGCTATGCGATCGCCGCTTCATTGGCTTCAAATTTATAAGAGGCAAGTGCCTCGCGGTCCCCTACGTCGTCGATTTTCTTTGCGTGGAAGCTGGACTGAGCTGGATGGCAGTCAACACCTGGAACTCGAAAGAAAGCACAATGCGAAGCGAACCGCCCTCTTGCAACGTGAAGGCCTAAAGGTGCTCCGCTGCTGGAAATGGACGTACTCAAAAATATGGATGGAGTTCTCACCGTGATCGCGGGGTCTGGCCGGCCTTTCCCCCTCACCCGGCGCGCAAAAGCGCGCCAACCTCTCCCCAAGGGGGAGAGGGGCCGGAGCCGCTGGCGAATTCCAAAAATGACTAACGGCGCGCAGAACTTCGTCATGGTGGGCGAGCGGACCAACGTCACCGGGTCCGCGCGCTTCCGCAAGCTGATCGAGGCCAACGACTACGCCGCCGCGCTCGAAGTCGCTCGGCAGCAGGTCGAGAGCGGCGCCAACATGCTCGACGTCAACATGGACGAGGGCATGCTGGATTCCGAGAAGGCCATGGCGACCTTACTCAATCTCGTCGCCGCCGAGCCTGACATCTCGCGCGTGCCGATCATGATCGACTCCTCGAAATGGAGCGTGATCGAGCGGGGGCTGAAATGCGTGCAAGGGAAGTCGGTGGTGAACTCCATCAGCCTGAAGGAGGGTGAGGGGCCCTTCCTCGACCACGCCCACAAGGTGCTGCGCTACGGCGCGGCCGTCGTGGTGATGGCCTTCGACGAGACCGGCCAGGCGGATACGGCGGAGCGCAAGTTCGAAATCTGCAAGCGCGCCTACAAGCTGCTCACGGAGAAGATCGGCTTCCAGCCCGAGGACATCATCTTCGATCCCAACATCTTCGCCGTCGCCACCGGCATCGAGGAGCACAACGACTATGGCCGCGCTTTCATCGAGGCGACGCGGCGCATCAAGACCGAGCTACCTTACGTGCACGTATCGGGCGGCGTGTCGAACCTCTCATTCGCCTTCCGCGGCAACGAGCGCGTGCGCGAGGCGATGCACTCGGTGTTCCTCTACCACGCGATCCAGGCCGGCATGGACATGGGCATCGTCAATGCGGGCCAGCTCGCGCTCTACGACGATATCGAGCCGGAGCTGCGCGAGCTCGTCGAGGACGTTATTCTCAACCGGCGCGACGACGCCACCGACCGTCTGCTCGAAGCGGCCGAGCGCTACAAGGGCGGCGCGGCGCAGAGGAAGGAGACCGATCTTTCCTGGCGCGAGAAGCCGGTCGAGGAGCGCTTGACGCACTCCCTCGTTCACGGCGTCGCCAACTTCATCGAGGAAGACACCGAGGAAGCCCGCCGGAAGGCCGAGCGGCCGCTGCATGTCATCGAAGGCCCGCTGATGGCGGGCATGAGTGTGGTCGGCGACCTGTTCGGGGCCGGCAAGATGTTCCTGCCGCAAGTGGTGAAGTCGGCGCGGGTGATGAAGCAGGCCGTGGCCTATCTCATGCCCTTCATGGAAAAGGAGAAGGAGGAGCTTGGGCTCGCCCAGGGCGAACCCGCCGGCCGGATCTTGCTCGCCACCGTCAAGGGCGACGTGCACGACATCGGCAAGAACATCGTCGGGGTCGTGCTCCAGTGCAACAATTTCGAAGTCACCGATCTCGGCGTCATGGTGCCGTCGCAGAAGATCCTCGACACGGCGCGCGAGAAGAGTATCGACATCATCGGCCTGTCCGGCCTGATCACGCCGTCGCTCGACGAGATGTGCCATGTGGCTGCTGAGATGGAGCGGGAGGGCTTCGACCTGCCGCTTCTCATCGGCGGCGCCACCACGAGCCGGGTGCATACTGCCGTTAAGATCAGTCCGAACTACAGCCGGAGCCAGGCGATCTACGTGACCGACGCGAGCCGCGCCGTGGGCGTAGTCTCCGGTCTCATGTCGCCGCAGGAGCGGCCGAAGCAGATCGCCAAGGTGCGCGAGGAATACGAGCGCATGGCCGAATCCTATGCGCGAGGTCAAGCGGAGAAGGCGCGGACGTCGATCGCGCAGGCGCGCGCCAATCGGTTCCAGCCGGACTGGGGAGGTTACAAACCACCGAAGCCGACCTTCCTCGGGACGCGCGAATTCCGCGCCTACGACCTCGGCGCGCTTGCCCGCTATATCGACTGGACGCCGTTCTTCCACGCCTGGGAGCTGAAAGGCACTTACCCGCGCATCCTGGAGGACGATAAATACGGCGAGGCCGCGCGTCCGCTGTTCGAGGATGCGCAAGCCATGCTGAAGCAGCTCATTGGCGAGAAGTGGCTTGTGGCGAACGGCGTGGTCGGCTTCTGGCCGGCTAACAGCGTCGGCGACGACATCGAGCTCTATACCGACGAGACGCGGACGGAGCGGCTCTCGACGCTGCATACGCTGAGGCAGCAGATGTCGCGCGACGGTGCGCGCGCCAATCTGGCGCTCGCCGATTTCGTGGCGCCCAAGGAGAGGGGCATCGCCGACTATGTCGGCGGCTTCGCCGTCACCGCAGGCATCGGTGAAGAGGATGTGGCTCGCAGGTTCGAACGGACCAACGATGACTACTCGAAGATCCTGGTGAAATCTCTGGCCGACCGCCTCGCCGAGGCTTTCGCCGAGGCACTGCACGAGAAGGTGCGCCGCGAGCTATGGGCCTACGCGCCGGACGAGAATCTCGGTAACGAGGCGCTCATCGCGGAAACCTATCGTGGCATCAGGCCCGCGCCCGGCTACCCAGCGCAGCCCGACCATACTGAGAAGGGCACCTTGTTCGAGTTGCTCGACGCCGAGAAGGCAACGGGTCTGAAACTGACGGAGAACTACGCGATGTGGCCGGCCGCTGCGGTCGCCGGCGTTTATTTCGCTCATCCCGAGAGCCGCTATTTCGGCGTCGGCAAGATCGGCCGCGACCAGGTCGCCGACTACGCCGCCCGCAAAGGCTGGCCGGTCGAGATGGCCGAGCGCTGGCTCGCCCCCGTGCTGAGTTACGACCCCAAGCGGATCGCCGACGCGGCTGAATGAGGAGGAGGGGCGCCCGCAGGCGCTCTGCCGATGGCCGCCCCCAAACCTTAGGTCTGTCGTCCGTTAGGTGTTCAACCCCCTCGCCTTAGATCATTCCCAAGATCACACAGGCGAGAAAGCCAAACGAAATAATCGCCATCAAGGTGGTTATCGTGGCTGTGACTTCCATCGGAAGCTCTCCTTTCCGATTGGAGGGTTTTCCCTACCCGGAACCTTCGAAGTCTATCTGGCGGCTTCGACAGGTACCAAGCCCCAACCTTGTTGCAGTGCACAAAGACGCAGGAGCCTCAAGGCGAGCGTAGCAACGCTTGGGGACGGGATTGGGTTTCGCCCAAATAAGAAAATTTTTTTTGGCCGTTTCCCAAAGGCTCCGGCGGCGCTCCAAAAAACGCCGCTAAGGCATGCGACAATCTCCATATTCCCCGTGAAAGGAGGAAATCATGCTGAAAGCAATGATCCTCGGAGCCGCGTTGCTCGTCCTGACTTTATCCACGGCCCAGGCCGCGCAGGATCTCTGCAATGACGCCCACATGAAGCAGATGGACGAAATGATCGCCAAGATGACGGATATGGCGAAGCAGAAAGAGGCGACCGCCCATCTCGACATGTCCAAGGCGGAGATGAAGAAGGGCGACACCAAAGCCTGCATGCAGCACATGGAGGCAGCCCACAAGGCCATGGGGCTCTGATCCAGGCCGTTCGCCTGCGACCTGGGCCTTCAGCGGATGGGCGAAAGTGGGGCTTGTGAGACCATCGGGCAGTCGAGAGTCTTTTCGAGCGCCTCGATCAGCTCGTCTTCGTTGTCGGCCCTGATGTAGAGGCCGTTGTTCTCCTCGGCCAGACACATCAGGTCCATCACGCTGTTGCCGCCGGTCCAAGAGAAGCCTTCGTAGCGGAAGCCTATGACGTGGACGGTGAGCTGGTCCGCGTTGTCGTGGAGTTGCCTCGCAAGCTCGCACGGGTTCCTGCCGCAAGTCTCCTCGCCGTCGGTCACGACTACGATGACCCCTGCCTTGTCGCGAAAGTCGAGAGCCTCGGCGGCCTTCTCGACTCCTGAAGTAAGGGGTGTCTTGCCTGCGGGGATCAGCGAGTTGATCGCGCGCATAATGGGTTCGGTCGCATCGCGCGTCGGCTTCAGATCGAGCTGCACGTTGCACTGATTGTAAGGACCAGGACCGTAGGTCACGAGGCCGACGCGCCGAAAGCGCGTGGCGCTCGGCAGCACCTGGGCGAGGGCCCCGCGCACCTCATCGATCCGGGGTTTCGAGTTAGGGATGCCGAGGGTCTGGTTGCCGGACATCGAGCCTGACGCATCGAACACGATCATCGCGTCGTCGGTGCAAGGGCCCGGCTTCTTGTCCTCCGCCAGCGATGCCGTGACGGCGCACGCGGCAACCGCTGCGACGGTTGCCAAACCGATCCGCCGGAATTGGGCAAAATGAATGCCACGACGCTGCATGGGCGAGGCTCCGTAGGGATATCTTTCCAAGTCTAGCGAATATCCAAGCGCAAAGGGAATAGCACAATCGCTACTGCCGACGCTCCCGCGGCGCGCGGAGCGTGCAAAATCTCAGCCTTTGCCCTTGGTGCGCGTATTTCCTACCGGCGCGTGGCGCTCGAGAAATTCGATCATCATGCTTGCCACGTCGATCCCTGTCGCCTTCTCCAGTCCTTCGATGCCCGGCGAGGAATTGAGCTCCGTCACCAGGGGACCGCTCTTGGAGCGGAGCATGTCGACGCCGCACACATTGAGCCCGAGCGTGCGCGCCGCCTTGACCGCAATGGCGCGCTCCTGGGGCGTGATCTTCACCTTCTCGCTGATGCCGCCGCGATGCAGATTGGAGCGGAACTCGCCTGACGGCCCCTGACGCTTCATGGCTGCGACAACCTTTTCGCCGATGACGAGGGCTCGGATGTCGGTCGATCCGGACTCCTTAATGAATTCCTGCACGAGGATGTTGACCTTGGCGCCTTGAAACGCCTCGATCACGGACTTCGCCGATTTCATCGTCTCGCCGAGCATCACGCCGATCCCTTGCGTGCCTTCCACGAGCTTGATGACCACCGGCGAGCCGCCCACCATATCGATGACGTCTTCCGCCTGTTTCGGGTCGTTGGTGAAGGCTGTGGTCGGCAGGCCGATGCCGCGTCGGGCGAGAAGCTGGAGGCACCGGAGCTTGTCGCGGCTCCGTCCGATCGCGACCGACTCGTTCAGCGGATAGACGCCCATGACCTCAAACTGACGGAGAACGGCGAGACCGTAGAAGGTGACCGAAGCTCCGATGCGCGGGATCACCGCGTCGAAGCCTTCGAGGCTCCGCTTGCGGTAATAGAGTGCCGGCCGCTTCGAGGTGATGTTGATCGAGACCCTGAGTGTATTGATGACCTCGATCTCGTGGCCTCGCGCCCGCGCTGCCTCGCAGATGCGGCGGTGGCTGTAGAGATTGGGATTACGCGCAAGCAACGCGATCTTCATGGGGCTCCTTGGTTGGGCTGGATTTATTGCCGTGATTTTTTTGCGCGAGGCGACGGAGCGCCGCTTTTCTTTGACTTAGCCTCCGGACCGGATCCCAGGAGGTAGGACCTGCCGGGCTCGATCAGGGCGCGGCCCTGGAGGGCCGTTCGCCCGAGCAACATGCGAAAGCCCATCTGGTCACGATTGGCAAGGGCGAGTTCGATCGGCCAGGTCGTCTCGCCGAGCTTGAGCACCGTGGCGATGATGTAGCGGCGTTCGACGCCTCCGCCCGAATTGCGCACGGTGCGCTCGTCTACCGCGCGCGCCTCGCAGGCGACCCTCATGGCATGGCTCCGTTGCATCGGGTTGAGTTCGAAGCGGACCCAGACCTTCCCGTCGCGCCAGAAAGGCTCGATCCGGAAGGCATGCAAGGCGCTGGTACGGGCGCCGGTGTCAATCTTGGCCTTGATGGCGTCCACGCGAAGCTCGGGGAGGGCGACCCATTCGCGCCAGCCGACTGTGAGCGGCTGCTTGGGTGAGAGGCGTGCTTCCATGTTCATGGCAGACGAAGGCGCGGTGGCTTTGGCTTGTGCAGCCTCATTAGCACACCGGAAGGCCGGTGGCTCCGCCTCCGATGGAGCGACGGCATTCGATCTCACGGGCTGAAGATCAGCGCCAGATAGACCGCGAACAGAGCCAAGTGGACGATGCCTTGCAGCACATTCGTCCGTACGCCGCCGAACGTCAGCGCGCTCACGAAAAGCGTGACCACCAGCATAACAACCTCGACCTGGTCGAGGCCGAGATGCACCTCCAGCCCTGTCACCAGGCCGATGACCAAAACCGCCGGAATGGTGAGGCCGATGGTGGCGAGCGCCGAGCCGAGGCACACATTCACCGCCCGCTGGAGGCGATTGTCGAGTGCCGCGCGGAAGGCGGCGAGCCCTTCGGGTGACAGCACCAGAATTGCGATCAACACGCCGCCGAGCGCATCCGGAAGGTCGAGCCCCTCGAGGCCAAAATCGACGATGACGGCAAGCGCCTCGGCGAGCGCGACGACCGTGACCAACAGGACGAACAGCATCGCCAAGTGATAGCCGAGCGGACCGGCCTGATGCTCGTCATGCTCGGCCGCGTGGCTTGGACGCTTGCTATCATCCTCGCTTCCCGGTTCGGTAAAGAACGCCCCATGCCGAACGGTCTGGATGACGATGAAGACGCCATAGAACAGGATGGTGATGGCGGCGACGAGCAGCGTCTTGCCCGGCGCATTGCTCGGATCGGGTTCCGTTTGCGTGTAGTTCGGCAAGACCAGGGCAAAGACGGAGAGCGAGGCGATCACCGCCAGGAAGGCGCGCGCCCCGGCGAGATTGTAATCCTGCTCCCAATAGCGAAGCGCGCCCATGACGAGCGCCACGCCGACCATGCCGTTCAGCACGATCATCAAGGTCGCGAACATGGCGTCGCGGGCAAGCGTAGGGTTGTTCTCGCCATGCAGCATAATCGAGGCGAGCAGCGCCACCTCAATCACGATGACCGAGAAGGTCAGCACGAGCGTGCCGAAGGGCTCTCCCCGCCGCATAGCGACCGCCTCCGCGTGGTGCATGACGCCGAAGGCGCACCACATCGTGGTACCGAACAGCCAGAGGAAAAGAAGAATAGTGAGCGGATAGTTGTAGAGATTGCCGAAGAGCTGCTTTTCGAAGGTGTAGGCGATCAGCGCGCTGACGATGCCGGCGAGCGCCGGCGCTGCGTCGGTGAGCAACGGGTGCCCCGAAGTTCCCTCCGTGTTAACCGCGTCCGGGTTTCCGTGCCGGCCCGGCTTGGCCTTGCGTCTCTTGCCCATGACGTCCCCGCCCGCATCGTTTGTGGGCCGGGACAAACCTATCACGATGGCGCTCTGCCGCACCAAGCGGGGACGAATTCACCGTGGGCCGGGCGCCACCACCGCTCTCAAGGCGCTTGTGGGCGCTTGTTTCCTTTGGCCATAATCGGTGCTTCGTCCGCCGGGTACCGCAATGTCAGAACCCGTTGCCCTCAAATACCGCGCTTCCTACAGTCATGCGGATACGA
>JBOHJE010000160.1:0-26945 GCA_050728375.1 Methyloceanibacter sp. | reverse complement strand
ATCTTCAGCTCCGCCGGGTTGATCGCCTGGGCCTGCGCTTCCTCGATCTCCGGGATCACCGCCACCGTCGCCGTGGACGTGTGGATGCGGCCCTGCGCCTCGGTCTCGGGCACGCGCTGCACGCGGTGCACGCCGGACTCGAATTTGAGCCGCGCGAACACGCCCTTGCCGGTGATGTTGGCGATGATCTCCTTGTAGCCGCCGGTCGCGGAGTCGCTGGCGGAGAGGATGTTGACCTTCCACCCCATCCGGTCGGCATAGCGTTGATACATGCGGAAAAGCTCGCCCGCGAACAGCGCCGCTTCCTCCCCGCCTGTGCCGGCCCGGACCTCGAGGATGGCGCTTTTCTCGTCGGCGGCATCCTTGGGCAGCAATTGCACCTTCAATTGACGTTCGAGGTCCTCGATCCTCTCATCGAGAGGGCCGAGTTCCTCCTCGGCGAGAGCGGTCATTGCCGGGTCGGCGCCGGGCGCGTCGATCATCTCCTGAAGGCCGTCGCGCTCCTGGATGGCGCGGCGCAGAGCCGTGATGGTGGCCACGATGGGATCGAGCTCGGCGAACTCGCGGGAGAGACGCACATAACTGTCCTGATCGGCGCCTGCCGCAAGACTGCCCTGAACGGTCTCCCAACGGGCGACGAGCTTGTCGAGCTTCTCGGCTGGAACGGTCGTCATGCGATTTGAGGCGGATTGCCTAGAAAGCGTCCGGTAGTCGGTCGGCCTTGCGGCTGCGCGGATCGTCCGGATCGAGCACCGGGTCGGAGGCGCCGGGCGCGCCGGTGGTTTCGCCCGGCGGTCCCGAAGAATCCCAGAGCGCAATCCATAGTCCAAATCCGACCGCCGAGGCAATGAGCGCGCCGATGCCCCACTTCAAGAGTGCGGTGCGCTTGCGGGCCTTGTCCTTAACCGGCGGTGGCGGAATTTCGGCGGCCGGCTCGAACGCCGCGTCGGCCGGCGCTGCCTGCGCCGGCTGGTGGTTGTATTGCGGCTGGTAAGGCGGCTGCGGCTGCGGCGCCGGGGTGGGCCGTGTCTGCGGCCGCTGGAGCGGCTGGTTTTGCGCGCCATGGGTGCCGTCATTCGGCCAGGGCGCACGGGGCTGTTGCGGCGCAGGCTGCGCCGGCGATCCGGCAGCGTCAGGCTGCCGAGTGCCCTGTTGCGGGAACACCGGCGCGCCCGAAGCCCAGTTAGGTTGCGAAGGCTGCGGCGCGGTGTTCGACCACGGAGCCGGCCGGTTTTGCGGCCGCGTTTGGCTGGGTGCGGCAGAGTGTCCGGCCCCGCGCGCGAAATCTCCGGCGCCGTGCGGGGCCATGACGGGGCCATCCGGCATGGCTTTCGGTCTCAGCTCGATGATTCCGGCCTCGAGCTGCGCGTAGATCCGTCGGAGCAGCGGCCTGACGTCGAGATTAAGCATCGTGCCGTAGGCGTTGACCACGCGGCAGGTCTCGGGCCACGGCGGCAGCGCGAAGAGCGCGCCCCGCTCGAACGCCTGCACGACCTCGACCCGCGTGGCAAGCCGCGCGGCAAGGTCGCCTTCGGTAAGATTGCTGGCGGCCCTGAGGTCCCGAAACAGTTCCGCCACCTCAGCATCGTAGCCGGCAGGCATTTCCTTAATCCCGTGAATATGAAGTCGCCGCCGCGCGTCGTCTGAGGACAGGTTTGGCGGCACCATGGGCGCTACCCTTAATATCGCCAAGCCGATCCGATCCTCGAACCACAGCTAACACAAGCCCAACGAAGTTGAGTTTGCAAGTCTTGGCGAGACTAGCATATCGCATTGCCGGTTGCAGACCTTGATCTCCCACTTGTGATCCTATGTTTGCACGCCTTTTTCGGCCGCAAAATGTTAGAGATCCTCGCGCAGCGATGTCTTCCGACTCTCCATCAATACGCCCAGCTTTTGCCGCAACTGCCCGGCGTCGAGCGACAGGATCATGGCCTTGACCGGGCCCACCGAGGCAGGCGACATCGAGATCGAGCGGAAGCCGAGGCCGACCAGCGCCATGGCCTCCAGGGGGCGCCCCGCCATATCCCCGCAAAGCGTGAGCGGCACATTGTGCCGATCGGCCGCCTCGGCGATCTGGCGAAGCGCCTTGAGCGCCGCCGGGTTCAGCGAGTCGAAGCGGTCCGCCACCCGCTCGTTGCCGCGGTCGGCGGCAAACAGGAACTGCATCAGGTCGTTCGAGCCCACCGAGGCGAAATCGGCGAGTGGCAGGATGCGGTCGAGCTGCCACAATAGGGCCGGCACCTCGATCATCACCCCGACCAGGAGCCGCTCCGGCTCGATGCGGCCATGCCGTTTGAGGATGGTGAGCTCGCGGTCGATCAAGCCGCGCGCCGCCTCGAACTCCGACACGTCGGAGATCATCGGCAGCATGATCCTGAGTTCGCGCCCCTGCGCCGCCCTGAGCAGCGCCCTGATTTGGGTACGGAACAGCGCCGGCCGGTCCAGCGCCATGCGGATCGCCCGCCAGCCGATCGCCGGGTTCTCCTCCTTGCCGGCGCGGAAATAGGGTAGCACCTTGTCGCCGCCGACATCGAGCGAGCGGAACACGACCGGCCGTCCCCCGGCGGCATCGAGGATGGACTTGTAGAGTCGTGTCTGCTGCTCGAGCCGGGGAAAAGTCGCCGAAATCATGAACTGGAGCTCGGTCCGGAACAGTCCGATGCTGTCGGCGCCGGACTGGTCGAGATGCGGCAGATCGAACAAAAGGCCCGCATTGATGTGCAGGGCAACGCGCTCACCGTCGAGCGTCACCGGCGGGACATCTCGTAGTGCCGCATATTGGGCCTGCCGTCGCGCCCGGAAGCGGACCTTGTCGGAATAGGCGTCCACCACTTCCTGGGTGGGGCGCAGATGCAGCTCTCCCCCCTCCGCATCGAGGATCGCGGCGTCGCCGGCCTCCACGGCTTCGAGCACGCCCTTGCATTGCGTGATGGCGGCGATGCCGAGCGCGCGGGCCAGGATGGCGACGTGGCTGGCGGTGCCCCCCTCCTCCAGGACAAGGCCGCGCAAGCGCTGGCGATCGTAATCGAGCAGCTCCGCCGGGCCCATGGTGCGAGCGATGACGATCGCATCTTGCGGCAAGCTGCCCATGGCCGCCGTCCCCACCCCACCCGACAGGAGGCGCAGCAGGCGGTTGGACAGATCGTCGATATCGTGCAGCCGGTCCCGGAAGCGCGGATCCGGCATGCGCAGCATGCGAGCTCGCGTATCGTTGCGCACGCGTTGCACGGCGGCCTCGGCGGTGAGGCCGGTCAGCAGCGCCTCGTCGAGCCTCCGCCGCCAGCCATGATCGTGCGCGAACATACGGAACGCCTCGAGCACCTCGCGGTGCTCGCCGGCCCGCGCCATATCGCCGCGCTCCATCATCGTGTCGATGGTGCCGGTCAGTTCCTCCACCGCCTGGCCGAGGCGCCGCCGCTCGAACTCGACATCCTCGGCGATGAGCCGCGTCACCACGATGCGCGGCTCGTGCAGGACCACATGGCCGAGCGCCACGCCCTCCGAGATCGGCACGCCGGCGAACCTTGCCGCGAGGTCGCGCCTGGATTCGGCCGTGACTTCGTCAGCCACGAACCCGCCGGACGCGATCATCTCGGCGATGACCATCGCCGTGGTTTGCAGAGCTTCGACCTCCTCGTCGCTATAGTGCCGCTGCGTACGGTTCTGCACCGTGAGAACGCCAATCGTGTGACCGCCCCGCAAAATCGGCACGCCGACGAAGGAGTGATAAATCTCCTCGCCCGTCTCCGGCCGATAGGAGAAGGCCGGGTGGTGCTGAGCGTCGGCGAACTGTCTCGGCTCAGCCTGCTCGGCGACGAGACCGACGAGACCCTCTCCCGGTTTCAGATGAGTGTTGTGAACCGCCTCGCGGTTGAGGCCCTCGGTAGCAAACAGCTCGAGCGAGCCATCCCGCCGGCGCAGATAGAGCGAGCACACTTCCGCCACCATGTTCGAGGCGATCAGCACCACGACCTTGTCGAGCCTGGTCTGGACGCTCTCGCGGTCCGCCATGAGCTCGCGGAGGCGGCGGAGCATTTGTCGTGGGGCACCAACAGGGGCGGGCATAGCTACCAGTCCTCGCCGCCCAGGCGGAGCGGCGGGCCATCCATCGCAAGGGGCTTCAAACTAGCCGTTTTTCGTCGCTAGCGGCTGTCTAATCCGAACAGGGAATGCAAAGTCCGCACCGCGAGTTCGGCATAGGCCGCATCGATCAATACGCTGATTTTGATCTCGGAGGTTGAGATCGCCTCGATATTGATGCCCTTCTCGGCCAGCGCGCTGAACATCTGCGCGGCAACCCCGGCATGGCTCCGCATACCGACGCCAATGGCCGACACCTTGGCGATGTCGGTAGAGCCGCGCAAGTCCAAATACCCGATCCGGTCCTTGACCTTTTGTAGTACCTCAAGCGCCCGGTCGAGATCGGCGTCCTGCACCGTAAAAGTGAGATCGGTGTACCGGCCGTCCTCGGACACGTTCTGCACGATCATGTCGACATTGATATTGGCCTCGGCGAGAGGCCCGAACACCTGCGCGGCCACGCCCGGCTTGTCGGCGACCTTGAGCAGCGTCACCTTGGCCTCGTCCCGCGCATAGGCAATTCCACTGACGACGTTTTGCTCCACGATCTCATCCTCATGGCAAAGGAGTGTTCCAACCCCCACGCCGGTCTCCGCGTTCCCTTTGCCGGCAAGGTCCGGGGGGTCGAAGCTCGAGCGCACCAACACGCGCACGCCCCGCTGCATGGCGAGCTCCACCGAGCGCGTTTGCAGCACTTTCGCCCCTTGCGAGGCCATTTCTAGCATCTCCTCGTAGGAAATGCGGTCGAGCCTGTGCGCCTTCGGCACCACGCGGGGGTCCGTGGTGTAGACCCCGTCCACGTCGGTATAGATGTCGCAGCGGTCGGCCGACAGCGCCGCGGCCAGCGCCACGGCGCTCGTATCGGAGCCGCCGCGCCCGAGCGTCGAGATGCGGTTGCCCGGCGCGATGCCCTGGAAGCCCGCGACTACAGCTACCTCGCCTTCGAGCATCCGGGCCCTGAGCTCGTCGACCCCGACACCGGTGATGCGCGCTGCGCGGTGGGCGTCGTTGGTCATGAGCGGGATCTGCCAACCCTGCCAGGACCTCGCCTGGACGCCGATCGACTGGAGCACCAAGGCCAGAAGCCCCGAGGTTACCTGCTCGCCCGAGGAGACGACGGCGTCGTATTCGCGGCAGTCATATTGGGCCGAAAGCTCGGTGCCGTTCCGCTTGCGCCGCTCCTTGAAGCCCCACGCCTCCTCGACCCAGGCCACGAGCTGGTTGGTCTGCCCCGCCATGGCTGAGACGACGACCGCAACGGAGTGGCCGGCATCGGCCTCACGCTTGACGTGCGCCGCGACGTTACGGATGCGGTCGAGGTCGGCGACCGACGTCCCGCCGAATTTCAGAACCAGAAGGGCCATTGCCCCCTCACAACAAGAGGGCCGGCCCTTTAGGGGACCGGCCGGGAAAGCGCGGCCTTTTCATACTGACTGAAGCCCTAAGCCGCAACTGGCCTATCGAGCGAAACCAGCCCGCGAACCCACAGCCGGAGCCTTCGCCGAACCGGCTAAAGAACCGTCCCGATAACCGAGACGGCGGGTTGCGAGCGCGGTGACCCGGCGGATCGTCTCGATTTCCATGCCCTCGAACTCCGCCCGGTAATAGTGCGGCGCTCGGATGCGGAGCGCCATTCGCTTCATCCAAGTCTCTTCGGCCGAAAGGCCACAATGGCCGAATATCCCGGCCAGCATTTGCACCGGGCGCTGGCAAAGCTCCTCGAACGGTACGAGCAGGGTCGCGTTCCGAAGCGCCGGGTCGTCTTCGAGAGAGTCCGCGATGAACTCATGCACATCCGCCCAGTAGAGGCTGAGGCCCTCGACCTCGCGGCCCTCCCGCCACAGCCGCTGAATGTCTCGCGTCACCTCGGTATTGCCCAGGTTGAGCGGGCGGCGATCCAGCCCGAACTCGAAATGCCCAACGCGCTGCATGTAGCGAAGCGCCGACGGGTAGGCGGTCTCCGCCGCGCAGAACAGCGCGTGCTGGCGTTGCAGCGAGGCGATATGCGCCACCGGATCCCGCACCGGAACGATGAAGCGAGCGTCTGGGAACAGCCCGATCAGAGCACCCAAACGCGCGAGATTGTAGTTGCCCTTGGACAGGTAGCGCTCGCCGCCGCGCAACCACAGCAGCTTGCGGATATGGTCGCGGTAGAATTGAGCGAAATCCCGGGTCGTGCCGCCGCGTCCGATGCTGTTGTCGCGCCCCGGGTCATGCGCGTCGGGATGAAAGGCCATCCAGATCATCTCTTCCATGGCCTCGGGGCTCTCCGGCGTCACGGTAATGCCGTCGCCGTGGGCACGCTCGACCGCGTCCGCGCTGTCGGCGTAGAGGCGTGAGGAGATGCGGTCCCAAAGGATGGGTGCGAGCACGCCGGGATAGTCGCGATAGCAGTGGTTCGCCGTGTCGGGATGCTCGGCGAGGCACTCGAGCAGAACGGTCGAGCCAGAACGAGCCAGGCCGCAGACGAAAATCGGCGCGCGTATCTCGATGCCGTCGAGGGTGTCACCCAGACGGCGCGTTTCGAAATCGCCGATCCCGCGCAACAGCCCAGGGCGCTTTGTGACGAACCCTCCAAGCCAATCGATCCAGGGTTCGAGGCGGAAACCGTCGTATTGATCGTTGCCTCGATGAGTTTGCATCGCCGGGTTCGTGGGTCACTGAATGCGGAACATGAACTTCAGGAACATCGATCCCACCAGCATCGTGGCGATGAAGGGCGCCACCCAGCCTCGCGCCCAAACGGGTCCGACGGTCAGGTACTGGCTGGCCGGAAGTGCGATGTCGATGCGGTCGATGGGACTGTCGTCAGGCAAATAGCCGAGCGGGTTTCCGATCAGCGCATTCCACCAGCTCCGCTTCTCGATGACCGGTATCGGCACCTGAACCTGAACCGACTGCATGAGGGAGCCGCGGTCGTCGACCACCTCGACGCGCGGCGGCGCGCTCTCGGTCGCGATCCAACGTCCGTTTGCCACATGGGGCTCGACCCTGACTTCGGCGGTCTGCCCCAGCGGCGGCAGATTGTAGGCATAGTTGGCTTCCAGCCAGCTCATGAGGCTGAGCAGGGGAAGCGCCGCGAGCAGCACCGGCAGCAGCACGAGACCAAGTCTTGTCAAGGCGAGACGCAGGAGGGCCCTGGCCGCGGCGAGACCTTCGGCCATCTCAAGCGTGTCGTCCCGCAACGTGGTCTTGATTCGCCGCTCCTCCTGGGAGATGCGCACCATGCGGCTCTGCGGCGACAGGAGCCAATAGAGACCGAGCGAGACGATTGCCGCCACGATACCCCAGGCGACGATGCGCGCGGTCGGGGGCATCATCGCCGCCATTTGAATGTCGGTCCACGACCAAAGAAAAGCCGGCAGATCGAGAAGCCCCATGCTGCTCCTGGCGAACGTTTAGGCGCGCTGGCCGCCGCCACGGCTCTCGCTCAGCTCGCTGGCGCCAGCAGCCGGAGGCGGCTTGGGGTGGGCGTTGCTCCGGCGACGGAAGAGCCGCCGCAGAGGATGAAGAATCAAAAAGGCCAAGGCGGCGAACACCGCCACCAGCAGACCCCAGAAGGCGGCCACCATACTGAGACCGGCCCCGGGCCCGATATAGGCTGAGGCAGGATCGCTGACGGTTAGGGCTAGGACGGCCGCAACTACTGCGCATATGTACAAGTGCATCACCAATCTCTTCTACTAACAGTATCAACGCTTATTGGCCGCCGAGGTTCCGGCGGAACTCGGGAGCGAAGTCACGCTGCGGGTCGAGACGCTCGGCCCAGTGGATAATCGGGATGCGATCCTGGTTCACGCCACCGCGCACGGGATTGATAAAGTCCCACACCACTTCGCCATCTTGCGTCACCTCGAACATACGCCCGCCATACGACTCGACGATCAGCGTGTTGCCGTTCTTGAGACGGACCTGACTGCCGCGCGCAACGCTGTCCAGGGGCTGATCCTCGCGGCCGCCATAGCGCCACTTTACTTTCGAATCGGTGGGATCGATCTCCATCACGCGCGTGCCGCCATAGCCGTTTGGGTCGCCCTCGTTGTCGAAGACGAGAAGATGGCCGTCGGCAAGGAACTCGGCGTCGTGTTGGCGCACCCAGGGTCCGGACTGGGCCCAGACGATCTTCGACGTCTCGAGATCGAGCAGTGCGATCGTACTGATCTCGCGGAACGAGACCAGCACCTGCCCGGCCTTGCTCTGTGGAATTCCGGGAACGGGCTTATCGAGCAGAAACACCGAGTTTGTGTGCAGGTAGTCGCCGGTGTGGTGATCCGGCACGAAATAGAATTTTCGGCCGAACTGAGATTGCGCGAGCGCGCCGGTCAGCCAAACCCTCTTGAGCTCCTTGCCGTCCGGCGACAGCTTAACGACGAAGTCGTCGATGCGCGGCTTCTTCAGATTCTCGAATCCGGGAAGATCGACCTTCGAGATCTCCTGTGTCAGGACGTAGATCTCGCCGGTTGGTGCAATGTCGAAGTCGTGATGCGCATGCGCGAGATATTTCCAGATGACATTCGAGTCCTTGTCCATCTTGACGAGCCCATAGCCCCAGGGCGTGTCGCCCATGGCGGTGTAGAGCGCGAGCAGATCGCCGTTCGGGAAGACGTGCGTCTTCTCCATATGGACGAAGGCATCGGATTGCGGTTCGCGGACCGCGCTGCTCTTGTCCCAGACCTCGCTGTAAGGCAGCGTCCATTTGTGAACCGCGCGGCCGTTCATGTCGATCAGCTTGGCGGTCTGGGAGTCCGCCGACGTGTAGAGCGTCAATCCTTCCTGCGCCTTGACCGCATTGTGACGCAGGACGCCGCGCACGCTCGTGCGCGCGGGCTTCCAGAAATCCGTGTCGTAGGGATCGTTGTACCCGGTCATGCGGTCGTACAGCGCCATGCCGCCTTGAAACGCCCCGCGCAACGGCTCGGCCGGAAAGAAGCCGCGATACATGGTGAAGCTGCCGATGACGAAAGCGAGAAAGGCAACGCAAGAGACCGCAACGACGCCGGTCAGCAGGCCCGACCCGCCATCCTGGACACTGTCAGAGCGTGTGGATTCGGGAAGCGGAGACGCCGTTCCATACATAACCCACACCCCTAATTCACAAATCGATCATTTCTTGAGCGACTAAACGGCAATTTTGCGTACAACCGCGTCGCGCAAACGAACGATTGCGTCCACCTCTACGAACCAAAACGACTCGAAAATGATAAGGTTCCGAAATTCCCGCCGATCTTGACAGCGCGCGAGCGCGCGCGGCCAATAATGCCGATGTGCCCGGACGTCCACGGCTCTGCCACTCTCGATCGCGACGAGGTGGCCCGCTTTGCCAAACTCGCCGGCGAATGGTGGGACGCGCACGGCCCGTTCAGGCCGCTGCACAAGATCAACCCTGTGCGCCTGACTTACATTCGCGACCAGCTCTGCGCACGCTTCGCGCGCGACGCGAAGAGCGCGGGGAGCCTGTCAGGACTCTCCATCCTGGATATCGGCTGCGGCGGCGGTCTCGTCTGCGAGCCGCTGACGCGGCTCGGCGCGCACGTCACCGGCATCGATCCTGCGACCGAGAATATCGCCGCAGCCAAGGCTCACGCGCAAGGAGCCGGACTCGACATCGCCTATTTCCCGGCCACCGCGGAAGAGGTCGCCGTCTGGGGCGACAAATTCGATGCGGCGCTGCTGCTTGAAGTCGTCGAGCACGTGCCCGACGTGCCGGTGTTCCTGAAGCGCGTTGCGCCCTTGGTGAAGCCCGGCGGCCTCATGATCCTGTCGACGCTGAACCGCACGCTGAAGGCCTACGCGCTTGCGGTCGTCGGGGCGGAGTTCATCCTGCGCTGGCTCCCCGTCGGCACGCATCAATGGCAGCGCTTCGTCAGACCCGAAGAGCTCAGTTCAGCGCTTCGGGCCGCCGGGCTCAACCTGACCGACACGACAGGCATGGTGTATGACCCGCTGGCCGACGAATGGAGCTTGTCGCACGACACCGATGTGAACTATTTCGCGACCGCGCAGCGCACCGCGTAAATCCGCGCAAAACGTCATGGATCGGAAGTCGGCGAATTCGGCCGACGGCTAATATCCCGGAGGCCGGAAGAAGCGCGGCCTCTGTCGCGGCTGATAATATTGCGGCGGAGCATCGTAATAAGGCTGGAACCACCGGCGCTTACGGGTGGCCTTACGCCGGGGCTCGACTTCTTCGTAATAGCCGT
Source organism: Methyloceanibacter sp. (assembly GCA_050728375.1). Lineage (GTDB taxonomy): Bacteria > Pseudomonadota > Alphaproteobacteria > Rhizobiales > Methyloligellaceae > Methyloceanibacter. The sequence continues at coordinate 16,662 of JBOHJE010000160.1, read as the reverse complement.
ATTTCCCGTACCAGCCCCGTCCGCGGCGCGACCTGTCGTAATTCTGGCTGGGAGCGGCCACCTTGGCTTCGCCGCCGGGAGTAACGCCCGTCAGCACGACCTCGGTGTTCTTCAGCCCCTTCTCCTTGATCAGGGTGAACAGGGATTCGGCGTTCTCGGGCGACAGCCGCACGCAGCCATGCGAGGCAGGCGTGCCCAGCCGCTTGACCTCGAGGCTACCGTGGATCGCGTGGCCCTTCTTGGTGAAGAAGATGGCATGCGGCATGGGCGCGTTGTCCCATTGCCGACTGTACCAAATCTTGTTCATGGAGGTTACGGGGTAAGTCCCCGACGGCGTTGAGTAGCCCCGCAGTCCGGTCGACACGGGCCAAGTGTATTGCTCGACGCCGTCGACCCAGACAGTCAATTCCTGGGATTCCTTGTTGACGGTGATGAGGACCTTGGACGCGGGCTCCTCGACCGCCGGCTCGGCGTCGCTCTGGATTGAGTTAGGATCGTTTTGCCCGGCGCCCTCGCCACCCTCGGCGACTGGCAGATCGGCGTCGTTCGGAGTCTCGGCTGTCTTGGAGTCGCTGCCGGTCGAATCAGTGCCGCTCGCGGCACCCTCAGGCTTGGCGTCCGCATCGGGCTTGGCCTCGGGCGTGCTCTCGGTCTCGGCTTTCGCCGAATCGGCGTCAGAGTCGGGCTTGGCGTCAGCCGAATCGGGTTCGGCCTCAGGGGCGCCTTCGGCCTCGGCCTTTGCCGAATCGGCATCAGATTTGGGCTTGGCGTCGGTCGCATCCGGTAGGGCCTCGGGCGCGCCCTCGGTCTCGGCCTTCGCTGAATCGGCGTCAGAGTCGGGCTTGGCCGGGTCAGACGCCGCGGCATTGGCAGGGGCGGGGCTCGGCGGAGCGTCCCCGGAACTCTGAGAACCCGCCTGACCTTGGGTTTCCGTGGTTTTCGCACTCGATTCGAGGGCGTTAGGGGCTGCACCCTGCTCCACCTGGGGCGTGCCGGGGGCGTGCTCGGATTCTGCGCTCGCGGGTCCAGCCAGCAACAGGGCACCAAGCAGCGCCGCGCCCGCAAGCCCTTTTGAAATCCGCGGAATTCGGGTGCGAATCGAGAGGCGCATCTTTTTGAGTTCCCTGGTTACGCAGAAACCAACGCCCGACAGCCTTAAGAATATTGGCTCAACAAGGCCTTTGCAGGGCACCCCGCAATACGTTGTACCTCGACGCGCCCAAACAAGAGGTTACCCCGCGAAATGCAATCGCTATCCACGAGTCTCGGTTAGTTCTGGTCCTCCGGCAGCCTGGGCAGCGGCACGACCTCGATGCCTTCATCGTGCAGAGCCTTGGCCTCCTCGCTGCTTGCTTCCCCATAGATGCTTCGCGTCTCGGCCTCGCCGTAATACATCTTGCGCGCCTCTTCGGGAAAGGCCGCGCCCACATTCTCGGCGTTCGCTTTCAGATGCGCGTAGAGATTCCCCACGACCGCAAAAGCCCTCTTGCCCTCGCTCGCAGCCGGCGTTTCAGGGGTCGCTCGCCCTCTGCCCCTGAGGACAGCCGGCGCCATCGGCGCCTTGCTCACCTTCGCGCTGCCGCAGGCCGGGCAGGCGACGGCACGCGCTTCGATCTGCTCCTCATAGGCGCCGCCCGAGCTGAACCAGGCCTCGAAGCCGTGCCCCTTGTCGCAACTGAGGGCGAAGCGGATCATGACGCCTCTCTCGCCGCACTGGGGCATACGGTTGCGACCTCGATCTCGAACTCGCGACCATGCTTGAGCGCGGGGATGCGGGCCCGGGCCTCCGCCGATGCCGCCAGATCGATGTCGGCGAACACCACGCCAGGGTCCTGGCCGGCTTCAGCCAGGATCTCGCCCCAGGGCGACACGACCAGGCTGTGCCCGTAGGTGCGCCGCCCGTTTTCGTGCAAACCCCCTTGCGTGGCAGCTAGCACGAAGGCGCCCGTCTCGATAGCGCGCGCCCGTACCAGCACGTGCCAATGCGCCTCGCCCGTCTGCTTGGTGAAGGCGGAAGGAATGCCGATAAGGTTTGCGCCCGCCGTCGCGAGCGAACGATAGAGGGCGGGGAACCGGAGATCGTAGCAAATGCTCATGCCGAGCCGTCCGAATGGCAGGTCGACCACGACCGCCTTGGAGCCGGGACCGTAGTATTGCGACTCGCGGTAGCTTTCGCCGCCGGCGAGATCGACATCGAACATATGAAGCTTATCGTAACGCGCGGCAATTTGGCCGGCCGGATCGATTAAGAAGGAGCGATTGGCCACGCGCGCCTGATCGAGCTTGATGCCGAGCGAGCCGACATGCAGCCATATGCCGAGCTCGGCGGCCAGCGCCTTTAGCCTGGTGAGCGGCACGCTCTCCGCCTCCGCCTGGACGAGAGCGAGGACGCGCTCGGCCTCGAGCTCCATCAACGCGGTGTTCTCCGGTGTCTGGATATAAGTCGCGGCGCCCGCGGCGGCCTTCCGGATCAGCGCCTCGGCGCGATCGAGATTCGGGGCGATGTCCTGGCCTGCCCTGAGCTGCACCAGCGCCGCGCGAAAGGTGGCGGCGGCGCGCGTCATTGGTCGGCAACGCCCGTCATCGGGCGCGGCGGTTCGGGCTCGTTGGCAAGCCAGGCATCAAGCTGATCGGCGCGTTCGAGCGCGGCGAGCTCCTCGTAACCCCCGACGTGACGGCCATGAATGAAGATCTGCGGCACAGTGCGGAGGCCCCCGGCCCGCTGGATCATCTCTGCCCGCCTGCCTGTGTCGAACCCGACATCGATCTCCTCGAATTCGAGTCCCTTGTTGTCCAGAAGCCGTTTCGCCGCGTGGCAAAAGCCACAGAACTGAGTCGTATAAATAAATATGCGCGTCATTCTTAAAGTGCCCCGCCAGCCGAAAATTCAGACCCATCTAGCTGGGCCGTCAAACGGCCCCACGCAAGACCCGCTACAGCAGGAAGGCGGCCGGCTCAACTGCCCTGGCGAACGCCAAGACGTCGACCCTTGCCGCCTTTGACCGCTTAAGCACCCGTGCACAGGCTTCGACCGTGGCCCCCGTGGTGATGACATCGTCGATGACCACAATATTCTCGCCTCTGACCCTGCTCCGCGCCGGCCTTCTCGACCACGAACGCGCCAGCGCCGCCGCTGCTCGGCCGTGAGCCCGACTTGGCTCGCCGTCCGCCGCTTCCGCCTGAGGATGAAGGAGATTTCGCTCACCGCGCGGGCAAGCAGCGCCGATTGATTGAACCGTCTTCAGCAAAGCCGCGACCCTGTAGCGCGGTACGGGGAGGAGAAGATCGGCGTCGGCGAGCAGCTCGCGCCCGGCCCGTGTCAGCCAGCGCCCGAACAATCTCACGCCCTCCTGGCGATCGCGGTATTTGAGGCTCTGGATCAATTGCGCATGGTCTCGGAATAGCGCGCCACGGCCCGCGCGCGGTCGTAAACTGGCGGCTCGGCGATCGCTGCCGCCGACAGGCAGCGCTCACCCGCATCGTAGGGCAGCGGCACGCCGAGACGCGTACAAAGCGGAGGTGCGATGAAGTCGATCTTGTCAAAGCAGGCGCCGCAGGGAAGACCGTCGCTCTCGATGTGGGTGCGGCAGGAGATGCGAACCGGCGTCAGCAGCAGGTTGGCGGCACGCGTTGCCGCGTTCCGCAGTGACGCCCAAGTGCCGGCGCGTGGCGCCGGCTGCGCGCGAGAAGGCTCGGTCTCGCTGATAGGCATGAGGCCCATGATAGGGCGCGGACCGGCCGGTCCGGAGGATGGGAAACGCGGCGCCGCATGACCGACGAGCTCCTTTTGTTCGACCGTAAGCTCCTGCGTAGCCGACGCGCCCGGTTCGCCGGCGACATCGAGAAGCGCCAGTTCCTGCTCGCCTACGTCGCGCGCGAGATGGCCGAGCGCATCCAGATCATGCTGCGGCCTTTTCCTCGGGCGCTCGATCTCGGCGCCTATCGCGGCCTGCTCGGGCGGACCGTCGCCGAATTGCCCTCGGTCGAGGAAATGATCTACGCCGAGAGCGCTTTCGAGCTCGCGGCTCTCTGTCCCCGCCCGGCGCTGGTCTGCGACGAGGATCTCCTGCCCCTTAAGGAGACAAGTCTCAATCTCATCGTCTCGGGCTTGGCTCTCCACCGTGTCAACGATCTGCCCGGCGCGCTCATCCAGATCAGGCGGGCGCTTGCCCCCGACGGCTTGTTCATGGCCGCGGTGCTCGGCGCCCGCGCCCTGACTGAGCTCAGGAGCGCGCTCCTCGAAGCCGAAGCCGAGATCGAAGGCGGCGCCAGCCCGCGTATCTCGCCCTTCGGCGACGTGAGAGATTACGGCGCGCTCCTGCAGCGGGCGGGCTTTGCGCTCCCCGTAGCCGACGCCGACATCGTGACGGTGGCCTACCCATCGCCGCGCGATCTGATGCGAGAGGTGCGGGCGCTTGGCGGCGGTAACGTGATGTTGGCGCGCAGCAAGTCGCCGCTGCCGCGAGGTACGCTCGAACTGGCGGAAGCCATCTATCGCGAACGCCACGGCACGCCGGACGGCAAGGTGACGGCGACCTTCGAGATCGTGTTCATGAGCGGCTGGGCACCGGACCCGAGCCAGCCGAAACCGCTCAAGCCGGGCAGCGCCGCGGCGCGACTTGCCGACGCGCTCGGCACCACTGAGCACGCCGCGGGTGACAAGGCGTCGTTCCCGAAAGGGGCCCCGAAGAGCTAGTTGGTGAAGGCCGCATAGACGCGCTCATACATGCCGTTGACGATCTCGCAGGGTGACGGCGACCGGAATTGTGAGGCGCCTCAGGCCGTCATCCCAAACGGTTGCAATAAGCCCGGCAAAGTCATTTTGAGCGGCTCGTCGGCCGGTGGCATGTCGTAGGCCGAAAGCGCCTCAGGTCTGACCCAGGCGAGGGCTTGGCCTTCGATCGCTGCCACGCTTCCCTGCCAGGACCGGCACAAATAGACCGGCATGAGCAGATGAAACTCCGGATAAGCATGGGACGCAAAAGTCAAAGGAGTGAGGCTGTCGCGCGCGATATCGACGCCGAGCTCCTCTTTCAACTCCCGGATAAGTGCCGCCTCGGGCAACTCGCCCTGCTCGATCTTGCCGCCGGGAAACTCCCAAAGGCCAGCAAGAGGCTTCCCGGCAGGGCGCTTCGAGAGAAGCACTCGCCCCTCGGCATCGAGGAGGACGCAGGCCGCCACGATGACAATGGGGCGCTTCGTCTCCATTTCGCTCAGGAACGATAGTCGGCGTTGATGGCGATGTAGCCTTTGGTGAGGTCGCAGGTCCATATGGTTGCCGCTCCCTCACCGACGCCGACATCGACGCCGATCTCGATCTCGGGCCGCTTCATGTAAGCCGCGCCGAGCGCCTCGCGATAGGACGGCGCAACCTCGCCATTCTTGGCGACCTCGATGTCGCCGAAGCGGATGGAGAGCCCGTCGCGATCGGCAGCCTCGCCCGCCTTGCCGACCGCCATGACGATGCGCCCCCAATTGGGGTCTTCGCCCGCGATCGCGGTCTTCACCAGCGGCGAGTTGGCGATCGACTTGGCGATGGTGCGCGCCGCCTGTTTCGTTTCGGCACCGCTGACGCTCACCTTGACGAGTTTCGTGAGGCCCTCGCCGTCCTTGACGACCTGGAGCGCGAGGTCGTGCATCACTTCGAACAGAGTCGAGCGGAATTCGGCGAGCCGATCGACGTCGCCGCGCGCAATGCGTGGTGCGCCGCGTCTTGTTGCGGCACCCGTCGCGAACAGGAGCAGCGTGTCGCTGGTCGACGTATCGCCGTCGACGGTCACGGCGTTGAAAGTGTCCTCGGCCAGCGGCGCCATCGCTTCGTGCAATGCGGCAGGCTCTATCGCCGCGTCGGTGAACAGAAAAGCGAGCATGGTCGCCATGTCGGGCGCGATCATGCCGGAGCCCTTGGCGATGCCGTTGATGACGATTTCGACGCCGGCAATCTTGGCCTTGCGCGTGGCGAGCTTCGGGAAGGTGTCGGTGGTCATGATCGCCCGGGCCGCGGGCTCGAAGGCCTCGGCCTCGGCGTCGCGGGCGAGATCGCCGAGAAGCCCGGTGAATCTGTCCGGATCGAGAGCCTCGCCGATCACGCCGGTCGAGGCGATATAGACATCCGCCTCGAGGCAGTTCGCCGCCTGGGCGGCAGCCTCAGCCGTGCGCTTCACCGCCTCGCGGCCACGCATGCCGGTGAAGGCGTTGGCGTTGCCCGAATTGACCACGAGCGCCCGCGCCACGCCGTGCGCGAGCCGCGCCCGGCACCAATCCACCGGTGCCGAGGCCGTCTTCGACCTGGTCAGGACGCCGGCGACCGTGGTTCCCGGGTCGAACAGCGCCAGCATGAGGTCCGTGCGGCCGGGATAGCGGATACCCGCGGCGCATGTCGCGATGCGAACGCCTTCTACAGGGGGAAGATGCGGACTGCGTTCGGGCGCGAAAGGCGAGATCTTACCCAATGCGGCGCGGCGGAATGGCTAGTGGTCCTCGTCCGTCTCCTTGTCGGGGACCGGAGGGGCTTCGCCGCGGATGGCGGCATCGTCCATCGACCGCTTCAGTTCGGGATCGACGATCTCGATCTTGGCGGCGTCACGCAAGCCGGTCACCACCGTCTGCGCCTTCTGCTGGACGAGCTGAGCCTTGATGGCTTCCTTCACCTGATCGAATTCCGGCGGCTTCTGGTCGCGCTTCTCCTCGACCTTGATGATGTGCCAGCCGAACTGGGTCTGGACCGGCTCGGAAATCTGGCCGACGTCGAGCGCGAAGGCCGCGTCCTCGAAGGGCTTCAGCATCTGCCCGCGGCCGAAAAAGCCGAGATCGCCGCCTTTGGCCTTGGTGTCCTTCGATGCCTCGTCAGCAACCTTGGCGAAATCCTCGCCGCCTTTGACGCGCTTGCCGACGGCGTCGGCCTCCTCCTTGGTGCCGACCAGAATGTGCCGCGCATGCACCTCCTTCTCAGGCTTCATCTGCGTGATCTTTTCCTCGTAGATCTTCTTGGCCTCGGCGTCGGAGATGGTGCCGGTGATGCTCTCGTCGAAGAAGGCGTCACGCAGCGCCCGGCGACTGTGATATTTGACCCGGTCGGCGAAGTTCGGCGCGGCGTCGAGATCGCTCTTTTCCGCAGCCAACGCCATCAGCTCGTTCTCGATGACATATTGAAGCAGAACGCGCTTGCGGTCCGCTGGCACATAGCCCGAAAGCCTGGGCCCGACCTCGGAGGCGGCAAAATCGAGGGCCGATTGCTTGATGTCGATGCCATCGACGCGGGCGACCACGGGATCCTCGGCGCGTGCGGTTAACGGGAAAAGGGCGACGGAGGCTGCAAGCAGCAGCAAAACTGACCAGGTTTTCACGGGATTAGGGTCCTCGTCTTCGGCTCGCCGCCTGTTTCGCTCCTCGAATGAGCCGGCGAGCGGGTTGTAGGTGCTTCCCCGGGCGACTTCTTATCCCTGGGGCCTTGGATTGCCAAGGGGGGTTTGGGAAAACCGGGCCCGGGCCGGACGCGGCGGAGCGTTGCGTTGACAAGGAAAGGAGCGCCTCTTATGTCTCAACCGCGCTCGTTCCCGGGCATTTTTCGAACTTTTCTGGGACTCTGACGGGATCGACCGGGAACGCGCTCGAAAGCCAACCGGTCGCTGGGGCGTTTGCGAAAACGCTGCCTCCGTGCCAGGCCCACGCCATATGAGGCTAAACACCGATGCTGTCCTTCGGCGCCCTCGCCACCAAAGTCTTCGGCTCATCGAACGAGCGCAAGCTCAAGAAGTACACCGCCAACATCGCCGCCATCAACGAGCTGGAGCCCGAGGTGGCCGCCCTGTCGGACGAGGCGCTTCGCGCCCGCACCGAGGATTTCCGATCAAGGCTCCGCGGCGGCACGTCGCTCGACGATCTGATCCCTGAGGCGTTCGCCACGGTGCGTGAGGCGGCAAAACGCACGCTCGGCCAGCGCCATTTCGACGTGCAGCTCATCGGCGGCATGGTGCTGCATGAGGGACGCATCGCCGAAATGAAAACCGGCGAAGGCAAGACGCTGGTCGCCACGCTGCCCGTCTATCTCAACGCGCTTGTCGGCCGCGGCGTCCACGTCGTCACCGTCAACGACTACCTCGCCAGACGCGACGCCGCCTGGATGGGCGCGATCTACAAGTTCCTTGGGCTCTCCGTCGGCTGCATCGTGCACGAGCTCAACGACGAGCAGCGCCGAGCCGAATATGCCTGCGACGTGACCTACGGCACCAACAACGAGTTCGGCTTCGACTATCTGCGCGACAACATGAAATACGCCGCGTCCGAGATGACCCAGCGCGGCCACTACTACGCCATCGTCGACGAGGTGGACTCCATCCTAGTCGACGAGGCGCGAACGCCGCTCATCATCTCGGGCCCGCTCGACGACCGCTCCGACTTGTACACGACCATCGACGTGTTCATCCCCAAGCTCATCGAAGGGGATTACGACGTCGACGAGAAGACTCGCAACGTGAGCCTCACCGAGGCCGGCAACGAGCATGTCGAGCAGCTCTTGAGCGCCGCCGGGCTGCTCAAGGGCGAGTCGCTCTACGACGTCGAGAATGTGAGCGTCGTTCATCACGTGCAGCAGGCGCTGCGTGCGCGCAAGCTCTTCCAGCGCGACCGCGACTACATCGTCAAGAACGACGAGGTGATCATCATCGACGAGTTCACCGGCCGCATGATGCAGGGCCGGCGCTACTCCGAGGGCTTGCATCAGGCGCTCGAGGCCAAGGAGCGCGTCACCATCCAGCCCGAGAACCAGACGCTGGCCACGATCACCTTCCAGAACTACTTCCGGCTTTACGAGAAGCTCGCGGGCATGACCGGCACCGCCGCCACCGAAGCCGACGAATTCATGGACATCTACGGCCTCGACGTGGTCGAGGTGCCGACCAACATGCCCATGATCCGCGACGACGAGGACGACGAGGTCTATCGCACGGCTCGCGAGAAGTACCGGGCCATCATCGAGCTGATCAAGGACGCGGCGAAACGAGGCCAGCCTATGCTGGTCGGCACGACCTCGATCGAGAAATCCGAGGTTCTTTCCGACCTGCTCAAGAAGCAGAAAGTCCCGCACAACGTGCTTAACGCGCGTTACCACGAGCAGGAGGCCCATATCATCGCCCAGGCCGGCGTGCCGGGCGCCGTGACCATCGCCACCAACATGGCCGGCCGCGGCACGGACATTCAGCTCGGCGGCAACCCGGACATGCTGCTCGAAAGCTGGAGCGCCGAGCAGAAGGAAAAGGGCAACGAGCCCACCGACGCCGAGATAGCCAAGAAGCGGGCGGAGATCGTAGCCGAGGTTGCGGCCAAGAAGGAGAAGGCCCTCAAGGCCGGCGGTCTGTTCGTGGTCGGCACGGAGCGGCACGAGAGCCGCCGCATCGACAATCAACTTCGCGGCCGCTCCGGACGTCAGGGTGACCCCGGACGCTCGCGCTTCTTCCTCTCGCTCGAGGACGATCTGATGCGCATCTTCGGTTCGGAGCGCATGGACGGCATGCTTCAGGCGCTGGGCCTCAAGGAGGACGAGGCCATCGTCCATCCCTGGATCAACAAGGCGCTGGAGAAGGCGCAAGCGAAGGTCGAGGCGCGTAACTTCGACATCCGCAAGAACCTCCTCAAATACGACAACGTGATGAACGATCAGCGTAAGGCGATCTTCGAGCAGCGCCGCGAGCTCCTGGGCGACGCCGATCTCAGCGAGACCATCGCCGAAATGCGCCGCCACGTGGTCGACGATCTGGTCGCCCGCCACATCCCGGAAAAGTCCTACGCCGAGCAATGGGACATGGCCGGCTTGCAGCAGACTGTCAACGACATCTTCGATCTCGATCTCCCGCTCGTCGAATGGGCGGCCGAGGAAGGTATCGGCGAGGACGAGCTGCACGAGCGGATGATCAAGGCGACCGACGAGCGGGCGGCGCGTAAAGCCGCCGAGCTCGGGCCGCAGGTCATGCGCCAGATCGAGCGGGCTGTTCTTTTGCAAACCCTCGACGGCCTGTGGCGCGAGCATCTCGTCACGCTCGAGCATCTGCGGCAGGTGATCGGCCTTCGCGGCTATGGTCAGCGCGATCCGCTGAACGAGTACAAGAGCGAGAGCTTCACCTTGTTCGAGCATATGCTCATGCGCCTGCGCGAGGCGGTGACGGGTCAGCTCATGCACGTGCAGCTCGCCCAGCAGGATGAGGTGGCCCCGCTCGAGGCGGCCGAGCTGCCGCCGATGGAGGCCCACCATTTCGAGCCGACTACTGGTCAAGACGAGTTTGCTTTGGAGCCCGTCGGCGCGGGCGCGCCGGGAAATGGCAAGGGCGCGGCCAAGGCAGCCCGCGCTCGCAAGACCGGAGCGTCGGCCGATCCCGCAGATTCCTCCACCTGGGGCAAGGTTCAGCGGAACGCGCCCTGCCCATGCGGTTCGGGCAAGAAATACAAGCACTGCCACGGCACTTTCGCCTGACCTTTTCTTCCAATTGCGGCCTTGCCCGCGCCGCCCCCGCCGACTATCGGGAACCGGAACGCCTCTCACCTCATTTGTGCAGGGGGCACTCCGACCGCGTCGATCTATGACATCGCATGAACCTCCGCGGCCGAGCCACGGCGACTTCAGTCCGCAGGGCACACGCCAATGACGGTCGATCAGGGGCTCGCCTTCGGCATTGTCGCCGGCATGATGGCTCTGTTCGCCTGGGGCCGCTGGCGGTACGACCTAGTCGCCGTCGTATCGCTCCTCGCGGCGATCGTCGCCGGCATCGTTCCGCCGGAGATTGCCTTCACCGGCTTCAGCAACGACATCGTCATCATCGTAGCGAGCGCTCTCTTGGTCAGCGCCGCCGTCGCTCGGTCGGGTGTGGTCGAGCGCGTTGTGCGCAAGCTCGCCCCCTATATGACGGGCATTAGCCAGCAGCTCATCGCCTTGGTCGGCTCAGTGACGCTGCTCTCCGCCTTCGTCAAGAATATCGGCGCCCTGGCGATGCTGATGCCCATCGCCTTCCAGTTCGCCCGGCGCACCGGGACCTCGCCGTCATCGCTCCTGATGCCGATGTCGTTCGGCGCACTGCTCGGCGGCATGGTGACGCTCGTGGGCACCTCGCCGAACATCATCGTGTCGGGACTCCGCGAGAAGATCGTGGGCGAGCCGTTCTCCATGTTCGACTTCGCACCCGTCGGCGCCGGCCTGGCCCTAATCGGCTTTGTCTTTCTGATCTTCGGTTGGCGCCTGCTCCCGACCGACCGCAAGGGCACGGTCTCCATGGACGCCGCGTTCAACCTCGAGGGCTACACCACCGAGGTGACCGTTCCGGAAGACTCGCCCGCCGCCGGTGCAACGGTGAAGGGACTGGAGGAGCTTGGCGAGAACGAGATCGAGGTGATTACACTTCTCCGAGGCGGAGTGCGCCGCTTCGAGCCGGCCGGAAACATGGACATCAAGGCAGCCGACATTCTCATATTGCGCGGCGAGCCTCAGGCGCTGGAGCGCATCGTGGCGCTCGAGAAGCTGAAGCTCACGCAGGACAAGGACAAGCCCGAACAGGACACGCCGACCGACGAGATCGGCGTGATGGAGGCGGTCATCACCCAAGACTCGCCGCTGGCCGGGAGCTCGGTCGGACAGCTCAAGATGTTCGACCGCTACGGGATCAATCTTCTCGCGGTCAGCCGCAAGGGCCGGCGAATCGCCAATCGCCTGCGCAGCGTGAAGCTCCGGGGCGGCGACGTGATCGTGCTCCAGGGCAACCTCACCACCATACCGGAGACCCTCGGCGAGCTGCATTGTCTGCCTCTGGCTGAGCGCGACCTTCGCATCGGCCGGCAGGGGAGCCTCATTCCCATCGCGGTCCTCACCGTGGCCATGGTGCTTGTTTCGGTCAACCTGGTTCCTGTCTCGGTGGCCTTCTTCGGCGCCGCGGTGATCCTGCTCGTGCTCCGCTCGCTCACGTTGCGCGAAGCCTATGACGCCATCGAATGGCCGATCCTGGTCATGCTCGGCGCTCTTATCCCCGTGAGCGACGCCCTGCGCACGACCGGCGGCACCGATCTCATCGCTGCCTGGCTGTCCCACATCGCAACGTCGCTACCGGCGGCCGGCGCCATTGCGCTGCTGATCGCCACGGCGATGGCGGTAACGCCGTTCCTCAATAATGCGGCGACGGTCCTCGTCATGGCCCCCATCGCCGCGGGCTTTGCCGCCAATCTCGGCTACAACCCGGACCCGTTCCTGATGGCGGTGGCGATCGGCGCGGCGTGCGATTTCCTCACGCCGATCGGACATCAATGCAACACGCTGGTGATGGGGCCTGGGGGTTATCGCTTCGGCGATTACTGGCGGCTCGGCCTGCCTCTATCGGTCCTGGTCCTCGTCGGCGGCGTGCCTCTGATTCTCTATTTCTGGCCGGTTTAGCTCTCCGGCGACCCCGGGCGAGCAGCGCTCCTCGATCGCGCTCGCCACCGCAGCGAGGCTGCCTGGCTCGAACGCGTAACGGCCTTCGCAAACGCTGACGACAGGAGGCACGCGGGTCTTCTCGAACAGGTCGTAGCCCTTCTTGAGGTTGGCCCAGAAGCCGCTCCAGCGACCGCCGCTGCGAATCTTGAGGTTTCGGTCCGTCATGCGGAACGGAAACACATGCACGGGGATACGCTCCTGACCGCTTTCGAGCGCCGAGGTGACGAAGCGCCAGATCTCGTCCACCACACGATCGGTCATGGCGTAGCAGCCGATGGACGTGCAGCCGCCATGCACCATGAGGAAGGAGCCGGTGCGTCCTTTGGCCTGATCGAAGATATTGGGGAAGCCGAGATTGAAGGAGCGGTGCCAGCGGCTGTTCGGATTGAGCTGCTCCGCCGCGACCGTGTAAAAGCCTTCAGGCGCTTGCCGGTCACCCTCTTTAAGCTTCGGACCGAGACGCCCCGACCACAGGCAGATGGGATAGGTGGCGAAGAGCGTGTAGCGACCATCCTTCTCGACCCACAATTCAAGCTGCGATTCGAGCTTGAAGATCCGGATATGGACCGGCACGCCGGGGCTCACGCCCTCGGCAGCGAGCCGCGCGTCGAGCCGGGCGAGATCCGGCGTTCCATCCAGTGGCAGTCCGGCGCGATGCCGAGCTTTGTGCTCGGCCCGCATCAGGTTGATGCTCACGCGGTCGAGTAATTGCCGCCCTTCGGGGGTCAGCAGGTAGACCGCGGCGCCGACGAGACCGATAATGAGGATAGAGACGACGAGCCGCAGCATGACGCTCCGACGAGAGGAGAGACGCGCGCCCAGCGTCGCACAGCGCGACGGCGAGTTCCAGCCCGGCCGAACCGTTTAGGTGAAGCTACTTCTTGGCCTTCGGCTTCTTGCCGGCCGGCACCACAGTGGGGGTCGCGGGCCCGAGCGTGAAGGCTTTCATGTTGGGCTGCGACGTGCCGAAGCGCAGGCCGAGCACACTACCCAGCGGCTTGGACAGAGAGGCTTGCGACATCTTCGGCTCGCCCGCCTTGGACGGCTTGAACGCCACCATGGGCATCCGCCGGTACGCCGGACATCTGGCGGCGGGGCTCGGCCGGGCCCCACCCTCGAAGGCGGCATTGATCAAATAGCGCCTCTCGCAGACGGCGATGGGAGGCGCCAGCCTTGTCGTTTCGAAATAGTCGTAGCCCTCCTTCAGGTTCCGCCAGAAGTCGTACCATTCGTCCTTCCGGTGTGCCTCGAGATTGGCCGTGGTCATGCGGAACGGATAGGCCTGAACCTGGAAGTACGGCTGTCCCGCGGAAAGCGCCTCGCGCGCGAGAATGTAAATCTCCTCGATGACCGCATCGGTCATGGCGTAACAGCCTGACGAAGAGCAATCGCCATGCACCATGAGATCCGCTCCGGTGCGCCCATAGGCACGGTCATAGGCGTTGGGGAAACCCATATTGAAGGCGAGGTAGTACTTGCTGCGCGGATTCATCTGGTCCTCGTTGACCAGGTAGAACCCTTCCGGCGCCTGCCGGTCGCCCTGCTGGACCTTCGGTCCCAAGCCGCCCGAGTAGCTACAGATCGGATAAGTCTTGAAGTGGTAGTAGTGCCCGTCGTCTCTCTGCTTCCAGACTTCGAGCTCGGACTCGGCCTTGAAGATGCGGATGAGGACCGGCTGCTCCTCGGTCATCCCCTTCTCGGCGAGAAGCGCGCGCGTCTGCGCCGAGAGCGGTTTCATGTAAGCGGGCGAGAACTGGCCGCAGCCGCCCAGCATGGCGGCCAATGCCACCGCACCGGCTGCGATCGCAGACGTTAGCCAACTTGAACGAAGCATACGCAGTGCCCCTTGCGCACCCCGGCCAAGATCAAATCAGTGGGGTTAAAGCGAGGTTAGCACGGCCGATGACGCGCGCTCAGCCCCCGATTCCCCCGGTTTGGCCGCTATTATAAGCCCCCATACACGTCAGGTGGACTCAAAAAATGGCGCCTTTTTGGGCGCGGGCCTATTGCGCCGCGCGGCCCATCGACAGGAATTTTTCGCGCCTTTCCTTACGGATCTCGGCCGCGCTCGAATTGTCATACTCGGAAAGGGCCTGGACGATCACATCGCCTGCGGCACGGATCACCTCTGCCCCGTCCCGATGCGCCCCGCCGGTCGGCTCCGGAATGATGGCATCAATGATGCCAAGTTTCAGCAGATCCTGGGCCGTGATCTTCATGTTGGTGGCGGCATCGATGGCGCGCGTGGAATCCCGCCACAGGATCGAGGCCGCAGCCTCGGGCGAAGCGACCGTGTAGATCGAGTGCTCGAGCATGTAGATGCGGTTCGCAGTGGCGATTGCCACCGCGCCGCCGGACCCGCCTTCGCCGATGATGACGGAGACGATGGGCACGCCGAGGCTCATGCAGCAATCGGTGCAGCGGGCGATCGCCTCCGCCTGGCCGCGCTCTTCCGCCCCGATGCCGGGATAGGCGCCGGCCGTATCGACCAGGCTGACGACCGGCAGCGCGAACCGGTCGGCCATCTCCATCAGCCGCACGGCCTTGCGGTAGCCTTCGGGCCGGGCCATGCCGAAATTATGCTTGATGCGGCCTTCCGTATCCGAGCCCTTCTCGTTGCCGATGAGCATGACCGAGCGGCCTGAGATGCGCCCGATGCCGCCGAGCATGGCCTGGTCCTCGGCGAAGTGACGGTCGCCGGAAAGCGGCGTGAAGTCCTCGACCAAACCATCAACATAGTGCCGGAAATGCGGACGCTCGGGATGGCGGGCGACTTGCGTCTTTTGCCAGGGCGTCAGCTCGGCATAGGTCCCGAGCAACGCCTCCTTGGCCTTGAGCTGAAGCCTGGCGAGTTCTTCCGAGAGCGACACGGAGCTGTCACTGTCGGCGAGCGATTTCAGCTCTGCGACTCTGCTCTCAAGCTCTGCGATCGGCTTTTCGAAGTCGAGGTAAGTCCGCATTCGGCTCAATTCGTCCCTTTGAAACCCGGTTTCGGGCCGGGACATTCAAATAGAAATAAAGTCAACGGGAATTCGGTTGTAAGTGGCCTTGCTGCGACAGGCTGTCAACCAAGGAACCGTCGCATTTAGGGACCAGTCTAACGCTGCTTGGTTAAGTGAGCGTGCGCCAGGGGGTGATGTTCCTCGACCAGCCGGCGCAACCGCTCCTCGATGACATGGGTATAGATTTGCGTCGTCGAGATGTCGACGTGGCCGAGAAGCTGTTGCACGGTCCGCAAATCGGCGCCACGCTCAAGCAGATGGCTGGCGAAGGCGTGCCGCAGAACATGCGGCGAGACCCGCGCAGGATCGAGCCCAGAATTGAGCGCAAGCGCTTTTAATTCCTGGCCGAAGCGCTGGCGGGTCAAATGCTGGACGCCGTCGCCAGTGGGAAACAGCCAGGGTGAGGCGCTTCGGCCCGACGCCTCGGCCTCGCCGAGCGCGGCAAGATGGGCGCCAATTGCCTTGCGCGCCGCGTCATTGAGCGGCACGAGCCGCTCGCGGCCGCCCTTTCCCCTGATCGTCAACAGCCGGTCGTCGGCGGCGAGCACTTTGCGCGGCAGCGCGATCAGCTCCGACACGCGCAAGCCGGAGGCGTAGAGCGTCTCCAGCAGAGCATAAAGGCGAAGCGCGCGACGCCGCTGCGCGCTCTCGGCGCACGTTTCGCAGGCTCCGCTTGCCGCTTCGAGCAGGGTCTCGACTTCGGCGAGCGAGAGGATCTTGGGGAGAGGCCGGCCTAGACGGGGGCTGTCGATGGCCGAGGAAGGATCGTTGGTGCGCAGCCCCTCCGCCAGCAGGAAGCGGAAGAACTGCCTGATGGCCGAGAGCTTGCGGGCGCGCGATGTCGGTGCAAGTCCTTTGTGTGCAAGCCCCGCCAGGAAGCCGCGCAGATGATCCGCCGAAGCGGACCGCGCATCCTCCCCCTTGCTCCTGAGGTATGCGAGGAGTTCCGACAGGTCGCGCGTATAGGCCTCGATGGTATGAGCCGCGGCGCCGCGCTCGGCGGTCAGCATGTCGAGGAAGAGCGCAAGGTCGGAAGGCCGAGCGCCTTTCGTTCCTGTAGCGCCGCCGGGAGTCTTAGCCACTCACTGAGCCCGATGGCTCGGCGTGGTGAAAGGCTGCTGCTCGGCCGGGGTGGAGGCGCTTGCATCGGCGCTCGGGGCCGAGCCGGTCGCTTCCTGCATCTCCCCCTTGACGTTCCGAAGCGCCTTGGAA
>JBOHJE010000159.1:0-6536 GCA_050728375.1 Methyloceanibacter sp. | reverse complement strand
GGCAACTAACAAAATGAGTGAGGAACCTTCGGAGGGTCTGAGCGTTTTTGTGGTCAGATTGGATCTTCGAGGGCCCTCGTTGATCCCCGCCGAAATTACGCAAAGGCCTCGGAATATTTTCTCCGGGCCTTTGTCTTGAGCGCGCTTTTGTAAAGGGCGCCCGCCGAAGCGAGCGCCCTTTCGTTTTCTAACGAGGGGTGGTCGCCGCTACGAGCAGTACCAGAAGGGGCCTACGCTCACGCAAGCACGGTCCTCCCAATCGTGCGGACGGTAGGAGTACCGTTTCTTACCGCGATAGCGATCATCGTCACGAAAGGCGTGGCCACGCCTCCAGTCCTTTTTGCCATAACGGTCTTTGTCATGGTCACCCCTGCCAACCTTCATAAGATCAGACGAGTGTGTTCCGAGCTGTGGTGCGGCTGACATTGAGGGCACTGCCCACGCCGCTGAGGAAACCAGTACGGACAACGCTGCCGCAGCTATGATGGGCTTGAGCATTGTTGTAACTCCTTTTCTCAATTCACTCATAGGGGCAACGCTGGGTTTCCAAGAGGGTTCCCGCCATTTTCCGCGTCGATGCCGGCATCAGCGAGAGTTGGAACGGCGTCCCGTGGTCCAATTCGGAACCACGGAGAAGAGAGCCCATGTTCTTTGGGTGCGCTGCGAGCAGCTCGCCGAGACGGCGTTCCGCACGAATATTGCGCTCGTTCAATCCCGAAATCTACCGAAAGTTGCCCTTGGCGTTGCCCAGACAGAAAATCACGGCCAGGAAAACCGGTTAACTTTTTGATCTACTTATGGATTTTATGGTGGGCGCGACTGGGATCGAACCAGTGACCCCTGCGATGTCAACGCAGTGCTCGTACCGCTGAGCTACGCGCCCGCCTTTTTGCGGAGAAGCTTCTATATCGGGATCGGGCTCGGCAAGGCAAGCCACCCCGATCCCCGACCTCTCTCCCTGCCCTATTTGCAGACCGGCCTACGCCGCCAGCATCCGCTCGACTTCGTCGACCAGATCGCGCAGGTGAAAGGGCTTCGACAAGATCTTGGCATCCTTCGGCGCGTTATTGTCGGGATTGAGCGCGACCGCGGCGAAGCCGGTGATGAACATGATCTTGAGATCGGGGTCGAGCTCGCTCGCCTTGCGGGCCAGCTCGATGCCGTCCATCTCCGGCATGACAATGTCGGTGAGAAGAAGCATGAAGGGCTCTTCCTTGAGCCTCTCGTAAGCTTCGAGTCCGTTGCCGAACGACACGACGTCGTAACCGGCCTTCTCGAGCGCCTTCACCAGAAAGCGACGCATATCCTCGTCATCCTCGGCGAGGAGAATACGTTGCACGCTGCGTGCCCGTGGATCATTCGCCTCCATCCCTCATCCCCTACTCTCGCCCTTTAGGGCGTACACGAACTTGGTAAACGACCGATTGCCCCAGTCGGGGTGTCTTCTTGATCCGCGCCCTTACTGAATCCCAAATCATTGCGTCTATTTGGTCCCGGCACAAGGCAGAAGACGCCTAGACAGGTTCAACTCTCGTTGGCAGAGTTTACAGGGGCCGATTCCGGGCAGCGATGGGCGCTGGAAACAAGGATTTGCCATGACCCGAAGCGAGGCGGAGACGATCGAGCGGGAGCTTACGCCGCCCTTCAGCGTGGCGCGCCCCGATACGTTGAAGGTCCCCCTTGTCTTCAACTCGCCCCATAGCGGGCGCATCTATCCAAGCACGTTCCTGGCCGCCTCGAAGCTCGATGCGCTGACGCTCAGGCGGTCCGAGGATACCTTCGTCGAGGAGCTGTTCGGCTTCGTGACTGGGATGGGGGCGCCGCTCCTGCACGCCCATTTCCCGCGCGCCTATCTCGATCTCAATCGAGAACCTTATGAGCTTGATCCGGTTCTCTTCGGCGACGGCCTCCCCCATTATGCCAACACCCGATCGGTGCGGGTCGTTGGCGGCCTGGGGACGATCGCGCGCATCGTCTCGGAGTCCGACGAGATCTACCGCGAGCCGCTCTCGGTTGGCGCGGCGCTCGAGCGGATCAACCGTCTTTATACGCCCTATCATGTGATGCTCGATGCGCTTCTGCTTGAGGCAAAAAAGGAATTCGCCCTAGCCGTGCTGATCGACTGCCATTCCATGCCGTCGAGCCCGGTCTCCGACACTGGCAGCGGCAGGCCCGACTTCGTCCTCGGCGACCGGTTCGGCACGTCATGCAGCGGCGAGCTCACCCGGCTTGGGATGAGTCAATTGAAGGCGCTGGGTTATGCCGTGGCGCTGAACAAGCCCTATGCCGGCGGTTACATCACCGAGCACTACGGACGCCCGCACAAGTCGCAGCACGTTCTCCAGATCGAGATCAACCGCGCGCTCTACATGGACGAGACGAAGTTCGAGAAATCTTCGGGCTTCGAACGTCTCAAGCGTGACCTCTCGACCATGGTGCAGGCGCTTGTCACCGGGCTGCCCAGGCTCGAAATTCCTCGCGCCGCAGCCGAATAGCCCAACTAACTTGAATTGGAAGTGAGAAAAAAAGGGCCGCCCGATTGAACGAGCGGCCCAAGTCTAGGGAGGAAACGCCCAAGGAGGGCAGCGGCACAACCTGGAGAGCGATGCCGCGTTGCAACAATATGTCATTGCGGCGCACAAAACGCAAGGTTCTAGTGTCGTTCCGGCGACATTTCTGGAACACTGGTGCATATGTGTCACGGAGGGGCCTGGCAGTCCTTCCTGGCCGGCCCAAGCCGCTTGGTTTGGCCCACGAAGCCTTGACTACTAAGGCGAAACGCCGGCAAGGCTCAACGCGTGTCCAGCCCAGAACAATCTGAGTTTCAGAACTATCTAACCTTCGCCCATGCTCTGGCCGATCGGGCCGGTACGGTCATTTTGCCGCATTTCCGCACAGGCTGCCTGGTTGACCACAAAGGAGGCGAGGTGTTCGACCCGGTCACCGCCGCCGACCGGGATGCTGAAACCGCCATTAGGGAAACGCTCGCGGTGGCCTACCCCGACCACGGAATCGTCGGCGAGGAGTTCGGCGCCTACCGCCCGAAGGCCGAGTATTGCTGGATCGTCGATCCGATCGACGGCACCCGCGCCTTCATCCTCGGCCAACCCCTTTGGGGCACGCTGATCGGGCTCACGCACCGAGGCTCCGCGCTTCTCGGCCTCATGGATCAGCCCTTCACCGGCGAACGCTTCTGGAGCAGCGAGAGCGAAGCCTTCTTTCGCCACGGCGGAACCACGGCCGCCATGCGCACCCGCACGTGCCGAAATCTGAGCGAGGCCGTTCTCACCTCATCGAGCCCCGACCTGTTCACGACCGAGAACGAGCGGGGGCGCTTCGAGGCTCTGACCCGATCGGTGCGGCTGCGGCGCTTCGGCGGCGACTGCTACAATTACTGCCTGCTCGCGCTTGGCCAGATCGACCTCGTGGCCGAGGCCGCCCTCAAGTCGTTCGACATCCTGCCCCTCATCCCCATCATCGAACGGGCAGGTGGCGTGGTCAGCACCTGGGAGGGATTGGATGCCAAGGACGGCGGATGCGTCCTTGCCGCGGGCAACCCGCGCCTCCATGAAGCGGCAATGGAAATCCTGGCTGACTAGCTCGCCTTGCTCAGAGCGGCGCCCGGCACGAACGCGTCGAACGCCGCCCAGAACGGTTCGCGAATGGAATCCCGCTCCTGGAGGATCTCGTGGCGCGAGCCGCGCAAGACAATTTGAGAGCCTGCCCTGAGGCGCGAAGCGAGATCCTCGATCGCCTTGTCGGACACGATCTTGTCGTCCCCGGCCGCGACCATCAAAGCGGGGATGCGGATGCGCGGCGCGAACTTGTCGTTGCCGAGCTCGGCGATGCTATCGAGCGCCGCCTTGAGCCAGCCTATGGTCGGCGAGCCTATGGCGAGTTCGGGCGCCGCGCGTAAGACGGAGATGTTCCTAAAGAAGCGCTCCCGGTCCGAGGTAAGCGGGTTGCCGTCGAACACCTCGCTCGACCAATATTCCTTGTTGCTCGGCACTGTCCTCTTGCCGAAGCCGCACAATGAAAGGGAGCCGGCAAGCTGCGCGCAGGCCCCATGCGACAGGGGCAGCCCCTTGAGCTTGACCATGGGCGCGGTCATGACCATGCGGCTGAACCAACAGCCGCGCTTGGTCGCGGCCTTGAACAGCACGTTGGACGCCATGGAGTGGGCGAGCGCGTAATAGGGTGGGGGGCAGTCCGGAAGGACCACCCACTTCATGAAATAGGCGAGGTCCTCCTCGTAATCGGCGAAATTGCGGATATGGCCGCGCATCGCGCTGCGGGTCAGCCGGCTCGACCCTCCTTGCCCGCGCCAATCCAGCACCGCCACGGCGAAGCCGCGCCGCCGAAGCTCGCCCACCACCTCGAAATATTTCTCGATGAACTCGTTGCGGCCGGGGAAGATGCACACCGTGCCGCGCCGCTCGCGCAGCGCCGACTGCCAGTTCGCATAGCGCAGCCGCAACCCTTTGCGGATGTCGAGATAGCCCGACGACGCGCCGAGCGGGATCGGATTTTTTGGAGTCGAAACGAGAACCATAAAACAGCGCAGCCCTTCAGTTCCGCCGCGGAAGGCTAACGTCTCTTATAGCAGCGCGCGAGGACATCGCCACCGTGCCGGCTCCGGAATTGACCGCCTCCCCCCGGCGCCCGAAATCTGGGCCGAACACCTATTTTGGTCTTTATATTCAGCGCACTAGCCCCTTGACGAAGCGCATCGCCGCACCCATATCGGCGGCAAGCGCAAGGCCATCAGGCTTGCGCCTTCCAGCCGCCCCGGCTCCGACACGGAGCGGGCAACACCATATCGCTTCATAAGGAGGATGTGACATGAGGCACTTTGATCTTACCCCGCTTTACCGGTCCACCATCGGCTTCGACCGTCTCGGCTCGCTGCTCGACACGCTGAGCTCGTTCGACGGTGAGACACCGAGCTACCCGCCCTACAATATCGAGCGGGTCGGCGAGAACGAATACCGCATCAGCATGGCCGTCGCCGGCTTCGGCGAGAAGGACCTCGACATCGAGGTGAGGGAAAACACGCTTTCGATCCGCGGCGACAAGCGCGCCGATCAGGAAGAGACCACCTTCCTGCATCGCGGCATCGCTTCGCGCAGCTTCGAGCGGCGGTTCCAGCTCGCCGACTATGTCGTGGTGAAGGGCGCGACGCTCGAGAACGGCCTGCTCCATGTCGATCTCGTGCGCGAGCTGCCCGAGACCATGAAGCCGCGAACCATCCAGATCGCCACCAAGGCCGAGGCAGACAAGCCGAAGGTCATCGACAGCAAGGCGGCCTAACGACGTTAGTTGGAGCTCTAACAAGAAGGGCGCTCTCCTCGCGGGGGCGCCCTTCTCGATTATGCAGGTGCCATGGAGAGAACCTGCCGATTGCCGCGCTACGCTGAACCGTGAAAAGCGGCAATCACCAAGCCTACGCCCTGCAACTTTCGCGAGCGTTAACGGCCGCCCTTCGGGGTAAGATCTGCTAAGATCTGGGGCCTAGAGGCCGCGCGCAGCGACGGCGCTCGACAGGTCTTGGCGGAGGATCGGCCGACGCCCAAATCCGACTTGTACCGCTATTGGAAATCTGTCATTTTGAGCATAAATAGGACAGGCTTGCTGACCTTTGTTCCGGGGGCCTGCGGGACGATGCTAACCGCCTACTCACGAAGTAGCGCTATGTATCCCTTCCTGTATGCGCCGGCCCGAAGGTCGCGAGCCAAAGGTGCCGGCCTTTCGCTTCAGCCGCATATCGCTTTATGCTGGTGAAGGTCCCGGCCGTTCGCCAAACTCTAGCTGGCCCCGCTCGCACGAGGGGCGAGGCCGAGGTTCCATGTGAAGATGGCACCGTGAAGATGGCACCGCGTATTCAGTTTCCTGGACTCGTGGCGAGGACCTCTCCGCCGCCGGCGCAAGGACTCTACGACCCCTCGCGTGAGCACGATGCCTGCGGCGTCGGCTTCATCGCCGATCTGAAAGGCCACAAGAGCCACACTATCATCGAGCAGGGTCTCCAGATCCTGGAGAATCTGACCCATCGCGGAGCCGCCGGGGCCGATCCGCGCGACGGAGACGGAGCGGGCATTCTGGTGCAGATCCCGCATGCGTTCTTCAAGCAGGTCTGTCCCGCGCTCAACATCGCCCTGCCCGAGCCCGGACATTATGCGGTCGGCCACATGTTCATGCCGTCGAACCGCGCGCAGCGCATCTATTGCCAATCCGTTGTGGAGCGGGTCGTTGAGGCCGAGGGTCTTAAGCTCCTCGGCTGGCGCAATGTGCCGACCGACAATGCCTGCCTGTCCCCCATGGTCGTCGACACCGAGCCGACCCACCGGCAGGTGTTCATCGGCCGCGGACCCGGCATCAAGGACGACGCCACTTTCGAGCGCAGGCTCTATCTGCTCCGCAAGGTGATTTCTAACACCATCAACGGCGAGACCGGCGGCCACGACATCGGCTTCTACACGGTGTCGCTCTCCTGCCGCACGCTGGTCTACAAGGGCATGTTCCTCGCCTATCAGCTC
>JBOHJE010000158.1:0-14023 GCA_050728375.1 Methyloceanibacter sp. | reverse complement strand
GGCGCGATGCGACGTGTCGTCATCACAGGTTTGGGTCTGGTTTCACCCGTGGGCTGCGGTCACGAGATTGCGTGGCAGCGGCTGACGGCCGGCGACAGTGCCGCGCGCCGCATCGAAGAGTTCGAGGTTTCCGATCTCTCCTGCCAAGTCGCCTGTCAGGTTCCGCGCGGCGACGGCAGCGACGGGACCTATAATCCAACCGACTGGATGGAGCCCAAGGAACAGCGGAAGGTCGACGACTTCATCATCTATGCCATGTCTGCGGCAACGCAGGCCCTGATCGACGCAGGCTGGAGACCCACGGCCTACGAGGACCAAATACGTACGGGCGTCCTGATTGGCTCGGGCATCGGTGGACTGCAAGGCATCGAGAAGACTTCGCTGCTCTTGGCCGAGAAGGGTCCGCGTCGCGTGAGCCCATTCTTCATTCCCGGCCGGCTCATCAATTTGGCCTCCGGTTATGTCTCCATCGAGCATGGCCTCAAAGGTCCGAACCACGCCGTGGTGACGGCATGCTCCACGGGAGCGCATGCAATCGGCGATGCCTCGCGCCTCGTCGCCTTCGGTGACGCCGACGTGATGCTGGCAGGGGGCAGCGAATCGCCCATCTGCCGCTTGGCCATCGCCGGGTTTGCCGCTTGCCGCGCGCTCTCGACCAACTTCAACGATCAGCCCGAGCGCGCCTCCCGCCCTTATGACCGGGACCGCGATGGTTTCGTGATGGGCGAGGGGGCAGGCATGGTCGTGGTCGAGGAGCTCGAGCACGCGAAGGCGCGCGGCGCCAAGATCTACGCCGAGATCATCGGCTACGGTCTGTCGGGAGATGCCTTCCACATCACCGCCCCGGCCGAGGGCGGCGACGGGGCGTATCGTTGCATGACCGCCGCCGTGAAGCGCGCCGACATCGATCCCGCCGATATCGACTACATCAATGCCCATGGCACCTCGACGCCGATGGGCGACGAGATCGAGCTTGCTGCCGTGGAGCGGCTGTTCGGCAACGCAGCCGGCAAGGTCTCCATGTCGTCAACCAAATCGGCGACGGGCCACTTGCTTGGCGCGGCCGGCGCCGTCGAGGCGATATTCTCGGTACTCGCGATTCGCGACAACATCGCGCCGCCGACCCTCAATCTTGACAATCCGTCTGTGAACACGGCCATCGATCTCGTTCCGCACCGGGCACGGCGCCGGACCATCGATACTGTGCTTTCCAATTCGTTCGGCTTCGGCGGCACCAATGCGTCGCTCATTATGCGCCGTTACGCCGCTTGATCGGCGCATCGTTCCGATTGCCAGGCGAACCTCCCTTTCGCCATATTTCGACTTCAAGTGGATAAAGTTGTCCGTGGGACCAATAAGCCATGACCTTGACCAGGGATCTTCCCTCGTCGGCTAACGATAAAGGCGCACTGGTTCCGGCCGCTCAGCCCGGCCGTCCGACGTTCACCCTGCCCCGCAGTCCCGCGGAGGCGCTCGAGCCCCTCCGCCCCCCCGAGCCGCCCGATAGAGAGCCACCCGAAGAGAACTCGCATCCGTTTCTCACGATGCTCGACGGGATTCTCACGTTCTTCTTCATCATTGCCTGCGCGGCGGCCGCCATTTTTTATTTCGTGAAGATGGAGTTCGACCGTCCCGGGCCGCTCCCCGCCTCGGCGGTGCTTGTCGTCCCGAAGGGAGAGGGTGTGACCGCCATCGCCGATCGTTTGGAACGCGACGGGATCATCGCCGACCGCCGCATCTTCATGACGAGCATCCTCTACTTCATGTACGTCAAGGGGCAGGGCAGCCTTAAGGCCGGTGAATACCAGTTCGACAAGCACGCGACGATGCGGGAGGTTCTCGATACGCTCGTCGAGGGCAAATCGATCGCCTACAAGGTGACTATGCCGGAGGGTCTTACCAGCCTCCAGATCGTGCAGCGTCTGCTTGCCCATCCGGAGCTCGACGGCGAGGTCGCCGAAGCTCCGCCCGAAGGTTCTCTGCTGCCGGACACCTACAGCTTCGGCAGCAAGGATACGCGAAGCGACGTGCTCCAACGGATGCAGGCCGCACAAGCTAAGTTTCTGGCGAAGCTGTGGGAGGAGCGTGACCCCGACATCATGGTGAGTACGCCTCAGGAAGCCCTGATCCTCGCCTCGATCGTGGAGAAGGAGACGGGCCGCGCCGACGAGCGTCCGCGGGTCGCCGCAGTGTTCCACAACCGGCTCAAGAAACGGATGCGGCTGCAATCGGATCCCACGATTATCTACGGCCTGGTCGGCGGCCAGGGAATGCTCGACCACCCGATCACGCAGGAAGAACTCAACCGCGACACGGCCTTTAATACGTATAAGATCAATGGTTTACCGCCAACGCCAATTGCCAACCCGGGCCGCGCTTCTATCGAGGCCGTGCTGAAGCCGGCCAAGACCAACGATTTGTATTTCTGCGCGGATGGCACCGGCGGACATGTCTTTGCCCCGACGCTCGCCGAGCACTATAAGAATGTCGCCCGGTGGCGTGAGATCGAGCGTGAGATCAGGGCCAAGCAAGCGGCGGAGGCCGCCGCCGCCGCCGCGGCAGCCGAACCTGCGCCAGGGCCTGCGGAGGCAACAGGAGCGGCGGCAACCGGGGCACTTGCGCCAACAGAATCTTTCACCACCCAGGCAGAAGCGACAGAGCGGGTCGCATCGGGCGCCGTGCCGCTCCCCCCTCGCAATCCCAAGCGCTAGCTCGCCGCCGGACTTTCGCGGCGCTTAAAGTCCGAAACGGTTCCCGACTCGGCTATAAATCCGCTGGGGGCCGCCCAAGCGCGAGGCAACAATAATGACTCTCAAGAGCATGACCGGCTTTGCCCGCGCCGACGGCGTGCATGGAGCGACGAGCTGGTACTGGGAGGTTCGGTCCGTCAACGGACGCTCGCTCGACCTTCGCTTGCGGTTGCCTTCCGGCTTTGAGCGGCTCGAGGTGGGGGCGCGCGGCCTCTGCCAGGAGAAGCTGGCGCGCGGCAATTGCACCGTCAATCTTGGCATCAAGCGCGACGCGGGCCAGCTCGACATTCGACTGAACGAGGCGGCGCTCGGCCAGGCGGTCGCCGTGGCGAAACGCGCGCAAGTTTTGACTGCGCTCGAACCCGCGCGCCTCGATACGCTGCTAGCCCTGCGCGGCGTGGTCGAGGCGGCCGAGGGCGAGGAGAGCGAAGAATCCAAGGCGGCGCTAAACGATGCTCTGCTAGCGGGACTTGCAACCGCGCTCGACCACCTCGTCAAGGCGCGCGCGAGCGAGGGCGAACGGCTCCAAGTCACGATCGAGAAGCAGCTCGCGGCGATCGAGACTCTTGTGCAACGAATTTCCAATCGTGCCGGGCGGCAGCCCGAGGTCTTGGCGGCGCGGCTGCGCGAGCAGATCTCGCGTCTCGTCGAAGCAAGCGGAGCGCTCGATCCGGACCGCCTCTACCAGGAGGCCTTGCTGCTTGCCGCCAGGGCGGACATCCAAGAGGAGCTCGACCGTTTGAGCGCGCATCTCTCCGCGGCAAAGGAGCTGGTGGCGAGCGACCAGCCTGCCGGGCGCAAGTTCGATTTTCTGGCGCAGGAATTTAATCGAGAGGCGAATACGATTTGCTCGAAGGCATCCGACATCGAGATCAGCCGGGCGGGCCTCGACCTCAAAAGCGTTATCGATCAATTGCGCGAGCAGGTTCAGAATATCGAGTGAGGCTCAATGACGGCTGATGTTGCGCGCAGGGGACTCATGCTGGTGCTGTCGTCGCCGTCCGGCGCGGGCAAGACGACGCTCGCTCGACGCCTTCTCGATGAGGATTCCAGCATCGCCATGTCGGTCTCCCACACGACGCGCGCAAAGCGCAAGGGCGAGAAAGAGGGGAGGGACTATTATTTCGTCGACAAGGAAACTTTCACGAGGATGCGCGACTGCGGCGAGTTTCTCGAATGGGCAGTTGTCTTCGATAATTCCTATGGCACGACGCGCGCTCCGGTCGAGCAGGCGCTGAAGCAGGGCCGCGACGTGTTGTTCGATGTCGATTGGCAAGGCACCACCAGCTTGCGGGCCAAAGCGCGCGATGACGTCGTCTCCGTCTTTATTCTTCCGCCCTCCGCGGCCGATCTCGAACAACGTCTGAATGTCCGCGCCGAGGACCCGTCCGAGGTGGTTGAGCGCAGGATGAGGGGCGCAGCCAATGAGATCCAGCATTGGGTCGATTACGATTATGTCGTGGTCAACCGCGACGTGGAGCACTCGGTTGCGGCCGTGCGTGCCATCCTCGCCGCCGAGCGCCTACGCCGGACGAGACTGACCGGCCTCAAGAACTTCGTGCTGAGCCTATTGGCTAAGCTATGAGCGCTTACCGTCTAGCGCGCTGGCGATGCGGCAGAAATCCGCGACCTCCAAGTTCTCGGCGCGCGCCGTCGGTTCGATGCCGAGACTTTCCAACAATGCTTTGCTGTCCGGTGTGAGCTGACGGAGGCTTGTGCGCAGCATCTTGCGCCGTTGACCGAACGCCGCGGCCGTAACCTGTTCGAGCCGCTTCACGTCGCATTCGGGCTCGGGGGCGCTCCTTGGTACAAGCTCAACCAGCGCCGAGTCGACATTGGGGCTCGGCGTGAACGCCCTTGCCGGAAGGTTGAACAGGGTGCGGGGGCGGGTGCGCCATTGCGAGATCACCGCAAGCCGCCCATAGGCCTTTGTTGCCGGCGTGGCCACGATACGGGAGGCGACCTCGCGCTGGAACATGAGCACGAGCTGGTCGAACCAAGGTGGCCATGGCTCCGTCTTCAGCCAGCCGATAAGAAGTGGCGTCCCCACACCATAAGGCAAATTCGCGACTATGCGGGCACGGCCGTTGCCCGTGAGGGTGGCGTAGTTTACGTTGAGCGCGTCAGCGGCGACGATCTCCAGCCGGCCGGGATAGAGTGCAGCGATGTCGTGCAGAGTCGGCAGACAGCGCTCGTCCTTCTCGATGGCGATGACCCTGCCCGCGCCTTCGAGGAGCAGGGCGCGTGTGAGGCCGCCAGGCCCCGGTCCTACCTCGATAATGGTGGCGCCTGGCAGCGGACCGGCTGCGCGCGCGATGCGGCGGGTGAGGTTGAAATCGAGCAGGAAGTTCTGGCCGAGACTCTTCTTGGCTGAGAGGCCGGCGGCGCGGATTACCTCGCGCAGCGGGGGTAGGCCATCGGGCGTGCTCAACGATGCTCCTCAGCGTCGCGGCTCATGGCGTCTGCCAGGCGTAACGCCTTGATGAGGCTCCGCGGATTCGCCTTGCCGGTCCCGGCAATGGCGAAGGCTGTGCCATGGTCGGGCGAGGTGCGCACAAAAGGCAGTCCGAGCGTGACGTTGACGCCTTCCTCGAAAGCGAGCGTCTTGAACGGGACGAGCGCCTGATCGTGGTACATGCAGATGGCGGCGTCGTAGCGCTGCCGCGCTTTGGCATGGAACAACGTGTCGGCCGGGTGAGGGCCGGTGACGTCCAGGCCCTCGTGGCGGGCGGCCTCGATCGCCGGCCCGATGATGCCGATCTCCTCGCGTCCGAGCCCGCCGTCCTCGCCGGCATGGGGGTTGAGGCCCGTCACCGCGAGGCGCGGCCGGTTCATGCCGAAGAAGCGCCGGAGGTCGTGCGCCGTGATCCTGATGGTGCTGAGGACCAACGTTTTGGTCAGCATGCCGGCGACGGCTGCGAGCGGCACATGGATGGTGACGGGCACGACTTTCAGCGATCCGGCCGCGAGCATCATCACTGGCTGAGTTGGCCGTCCGTCATTTGCCGCCAGGGAGGCGAGATATTCCGTATGGCCCGGGAAGGTAAAGCCTGCCTGATACAGCGTGGTCTTGGATATGGGATTCGTGACGACAGCACTTGCTTCACGTTGCTGAACGAGGCTCACGGCCTGTTGTACAGACAGTTGGACCGCCGGCATCGCAGCCACGGTGGGCTTGCCGGGGACGACGGCGCCGGCGACGTCGACAGCCAGCACGGGGAGGGCGTCCGCAAATGCCTCAAGCGCGGCGCGCGGTTCGGCGACCGTGACAATGGGGACGGAAAGCCCAAGCATCTCGGCCCTGGCGCGCAGCACCGCGGCGGCGCCCAGGAACACGAAAGGCGGAATCTGTTCGCGCCGCCGCGCCTTGAAGGCGAGAAGGGTGACATCGGGCCCAATCCCGGCTGGATCGCCGAGGGTGAGGGCAAGCGGACGATCGGCTAGACCCATGCCTCCCGGGCTAGCACGAAAACGGGCCTCAGCGGTATTCGACGAAAGCGTCCTGCCTCAAATCGCGTAGCAACCGCTCGGCGCGAATCTTCATCTCGTCATTCAGCAATTTGCGCTGAGTCTGTTCGCGAACCTCGGTATCCCCTTTGACCGACCGCTTCCCGCACACGGCGAAGAGTTCGACCGCCGAACTGGATAGCGTGGGCGGCGTCATCTCCCCGACCTTCGCCTTCGTCACCAGGAGACGCGCGGGTTGCGCAAGGGCGGTAGCCCGATGGTCCTTCAGCGTCTCGATGCTGGCGCCGTCGACGCTCCTGGCGAGCTCGATGACGTTGGCGCAGGAGCTGAACCGCGCCCGGAGCGCTTCTGCCGCCGCAACCCTTGAGGCGATCGTCTGTTGATCGGCGGCGCTTGGCAGGGCGAATTTCACCTGACGCAACTGAAGGGTAGTTTCGGTCGCGCCTTCGCTGCCGGCTTCGGCGGATTCCGACAGCGCTTCGTCTACGTCGATGTCGCCGATCTGCACCGTATGGCGGAACTTACGCTGGACGACTTCCTGCCACACGAGCTGGGCCCTGATACGGTCTTGTAGTGTCTTGACGTTGACGCCGGCGCGGCCGAGAGCGGTGGTCAGGCCGGCAACGT
Organism: Methyloceanibacter sp.; assembly: GCA_050728375.1. GTDB lineage: Bacteria > Pseudomonadota > Alphaproteobacteria > Rhizobiales > Methyloligellaceae > Methyloceanibacter. The sequence goes on along the minus strand of JBOHJE010000158.1, from coordinate 7,178 downwards.
CCAGCTTGTTCTTCGAAGCCATGTCTTCGAGGATCCTGGTCACGTCGCTTTCGTCGGGCGTGAAGCCGAGCTTGCGAGCCTCCTGGAGCTGCAAGCGCTCGTCGATGAGTAGATCGGTGGCCTTCTTCTTCAGTGCGGGACCTGGCTTCTCCTGCGTCGTAATAGCGAGGAAGCGCTCGCGCTGGTCGATATCGTAGTCAGAGATCGGGTCGTCATTGACCAGGACTTTGATCGAGAGCTCCTGCGTCAGCGCGAAATTAAGGCCCGCCGCCATAACGAGCGTGAACGTCAGGATTGCGATTGATCCTACGCGACGGCCAAGCGTATGAGCGGCGGTCCAGGTCAATTGGTGTCAGACCCCTCGGCGCCAAATCCACTGAAGGCTTCCGTCGCGAACTGATAGGTCCCGAGATATTTCAGCATGAAGTTCACGAGGAAGCGCTCATCCGGCTCGATGTCCTGATCGCGGATGAAGGACCGCTGATACGTCACATCGATCATGAAGCAGTCGTCCTGGTAGCGCAGGCCCAACCCATCGCTAATGGTTCGATCGCCGGAGATGTCGTAGCGAAGGTTGCCGAGCAGCGACCAGTCGGTGGTGAGGGCGAGCGCGCCCGCGGCCACGATCTCCTCGCGATCTTCGCCCAAGGCAAGGCCGCCGCCCGGGATCGGTGTCGGAACATGATCGGGCACGTCCGCATAGTTCACCCGCGCCTGGATTGGGCCGAAGCCGGCCGAAGCGCCGAGGTCGGTGCGCTCGACATTGAGTGTGTCTTTGTTGAAGCGCTGCTGGGCTGAGAAGGACAGGTTGCTGGTGGCCTGAAGGTAGAGTCCGGTTACGTAATCCGACGTGTCGCTGGCAAGGCCGCTCGCCCGATAAAAGTCGGTATCGAACTCATTCTGACCCGCGATCTGGTAGCTTTGACCCGCCACCGCGCGCAGATAGGTCCCCGAGACGAACTGTGCCGTATAGCGGAAGCCGACATTGGCCCGTGTTCCGGTTTCGATGCGATCATAACCGGAGAATTTGTCGATATCGAACAGCAGGGTGTCGTCGAACACGAGGCTCAAAGCGTCCTCGTTCGGGATCTCCTGCTGATCGCCGAGAGAGTCGGGCCGCGCAATGATTTGGCCGATGGGCTCGACGGTGTGGGTGAGGGTGCCGGTCCTAGCGATGAAGGGATACCGATATTCGAAGCCGGCCACTGCATTGCCGCGCCAGATCGCGCCGTCGTCCGCATCGTCGGTGAAGAGATCTTCCGAGCCGTTGAGAGTGCCGTTGTCGATGTTGTCGTCGACCCCCGAAACCCCGTACACGTCTCCGCGGACCCGGCCGAACGGCGTGTATACTTGGCCGATCCCGTCGATCATCTGACGCCGCCAATTTGCCTCCGCAATCAGGCGATTGGACTCGGTTCCATCCTCGCTCGAGAAGATCATCGCGTTCGAGTTGAAGCTGAGCTCGCCGCCGAGAATCGGCTTTCCGACGATGTAGTCGTAGTCGATGATCGGGTAGACGGTCGCTTCCGAGAAGTCCTCGTCGGCGAACAGCAGGCTCTGCGTTTGGTAGAACCGCGTCGAGAAGTAGTTCCGGTCATGCAATCCCTCCAGGTAGACTTGGGAGATGCGATCGGTCTTCAGCCGGCTGTCGAGGTTGTAGAAGCGCCGGAAAGTCTCGTCCGTCTCGGCCAGAATGTCCCAGCCCCAGGCCCAGTAGGGGTTGAGCGCAAACTTACCTTGCGTTTTGATGCTGCCGCGGAATTCCTGACCATCGGCAGGGCTCAGCGGATCGTCGGGATTGTCGAACACGCCGGCGAGTTCGACGCGGTAGCCGCCGCTCGCCAAGCGGTGGCGCCAGTCGCCGACGAGCAGGGTTCCCGCCTTCTCGGTCCACATCGGTGCGAACGTGAAGTCGTAGTGGTCCGAGAGCGCGAAGTAGTACGGCACCTGGACCGTGTTGCCGAGCTCGTCGGAGTGACTGTAGCTCGGCATGAGGAAGCCGGACTTCCGCTTCACCGTGGGATCGGCACTCTGGAAGTAGGGCACCCAGATAACAGGCATCCCGAAGAAGTCGAAGAACGCGTTGTTGTAGGTAATCGTCGCCTGATCGCGCTTATGCGTGATCTTGCCGGCGCGAATGCGCCAAGTGGGCGGCTTACTCGGATCTTCCTCGCAGAGCTTGCACGGCGTGAACCAGCCTTTGCGGAACACGGTGACGTTGCCGGCCTCGCGCGATGCCGATTCCGCGACGATGCGCGTGTCGTCCTTGGTGACGAGCTTCAGCGCATCCACGAATCCGTCGCGGAAGTCGTCGGTGAGGGTAAGCTGGTCGGCGGTGATCACGGCGCCGTCGGGATCCTTCATGCGGACATTGCCCTGGGCGGCCAGCGTGTTGGTGGCGCGGTTGTAGACGACTTGGTCGGCGAGGAGCGTGTAGTTTCCGTAGTAGATCTCGACGTTGCCTTTGGCCGTGATCCTCGCGTTGTCGTTGTCGTAGATCATCTCGTCGGCTTGCAGCAGCATCGGCTCCGACGAGTCGACCTTCGGCGGCTTGATGAGTTGCTCGAGGCTCGTCTGGGCCTGGCCGAAGGCCTCTGCATGGAGGAGTAGCGTGCCGAGACAGGCGATCATGCACGCCAAAAGGGTGCGGCAGAGGGGCGCAAACGTCCGTCCATCAGACGCGGCGATGCCGGGCAGGGCCCGGCTCGCTTCAAGCCTTCTGGTGAACCGCGGCGCCATCATCCGTCCTCTTTGTACAAGAGCACGGTGAGCGCGAGCGATGCCGCGATGATCACCGGAACCCAAGCTGCGGCCGCGGCGGAGGTGAGCCCCGCCATGGCGAAGTTGCGCGATATCTCCGAGAACACGAAGAAGCCGAACCCTGCGGCGAGGCCGAAGATGGCGTTGATCTGGACGTTGCCGAAGCGGAAGCCTTTGAGCGAGCAGGTTGAAGCGATGAGCACCATCGTTACGAGCAGGAATGGCCGCGACATCAACAGGTGATACTGCACGCGGTACTGCGTCGCCGGGAGTCCCGCGCGCTCGGCGATCTGGATGAAGTTTGGCAGCTCCCAGAAGGAGATCGAGAACACCGTGCCGAGACTGTCGCGGACCTGGGTCGGGGTGAGATAGGTGCTGATGAGATAGCGGTTGTAATGCACTGGCTCATGACCGACCGCGCTGACCCACGCATCGTCGAGTTCCCAGCGGCCGTCCTTGAGCACGGCCTTGCGCGCTTCGACCCGCTCGGTCAGGCCGTGACCGCCGTCGTACTGGAAAATGGTAACGCCGTTCAGCTCGAGACCTTGGTTGGAGACCTGGAGAGCATGGACGACGGACGGCCCGTCGGTACCGTCTTCCCGCAGCCACGCGCCGGCTTTCTTGTTCGTCTTGAGCAGGGACTCATCGCGCTCGAAGGCGAGAGCGTAAAGCCGCTCCGCTTCGCCGCGCGCGACGGCCGCCACCGGATTGTAGAACAGTACGAACAAGACCCCGAGCGCGAAGGCCACGACGATGGCCGGCAACATGAACTGCCAGACTGAGATGCCGGCGGCACGTAGCACGACGAGCTCAGACGAGCGGCTCAGCATGAGGAAGATCGCGATGGTGCCGATGAGCACGGCAAAGGGCAGGGTGAGCTCCGAGAACGACGGCAAGCGAAGTAGCGTCATCCACGCGAGCAGCAACCCCGGAACGTCGCCCGAATAATTGCCCGCGCGCCGCAGCATCTCGATGAAATCGACGAAGAAGATGAGGACGCAACAGATCAGGAACATCGCCAGCATGGCGATGAGGAATCGCGCTGAGAAATAGCGCGCAAGAGTTCCCCCTGCACTGATGCCCGGCATCTGCGCTTTCACCCCGCTTGCATCCCTCGACCGGCCCAAAACCTTATCTTTTTTGGCTGGAGCTTGAACTCGAAACTCAGCTTGGACCGCAGTTCTGGCGACATTCTAACGTGAGCCGTCCACGCCGCAACGAGAATCGCCCCCACCGGAATAGCATATACAAGGCCAACGGCCCACGCATTGAGGGCGGCGAGGTTGCTAGCTGCGAGGCCTGCAACCCGCAAGCCGACGGCAATGCCAAAAGCCGCGAGAATCTGCCCCCACCGGCTCTCCCGGGTCGTCCGAGCGTGGCCCAATAGAGCAATAGCGATGAAGGCGAAAACGAGGGGATAGAGCGGCGTCGCAAGACGGTCGTGCAGCTCCGAGCGCAACTGGCCGTAATTGCGGATGGCAATTTTGTCGTTGGGGTCTGGACTGATAAGATCGCCAATGTAACGTTCTCGAGGACGTAGTTCTTTGGTGCCGTCGCTCTTAGGGTTTAACTCTGAGAGATCGAGCATATTCTGGTCGAAAGCTATGATCTGCACGGCTTTATCTTTGTCTTCGCCGTTGTAACGGTGGACGTACCCCTCGAACATGATGAGGTACGATCCCTCATCGTTTGTGATAATTCGGCCACGCTCGGCGAGGTAGCTCATGACCTGCTTTGAGTCGCGCTCGTCGTGCACGAGGAGACCCAGCAGCTCCCCGGTTGGACTGCGGTCGCGGATATGGAAGGTGAGACCGCCCTCCGGGCTCGAGAATCGGCCCGGCTGAAGGACTTGCGAGATCAGATCAGCGCGGACCTGAGTGATGAAACTGCGCAATCCCTGCATGCTTGCGGGGCCGATGAAAAGGTTGCAGATCAGGATGGTCGCGCTGACGATGGCCGCGAGTGCCACGAGGGAGATGCCGGTGCGCCATACCGGGGCGCCGGTGGCCGTCATCACGATCAATTCGCTGTCGCCGTTCATCCGGTCGAGCGTGTAAAGCGTCGCCATGAGCATGGCGTTAGGCGCGATCAGGGCGAGCAGGCTCGGCAGGCTCAGCAGAGTCATCTGGAAGAACAGCCAGACGCCCTGTCCTTGGGAGGTAATAAGATCCAACTCTTTCAAGGCTGTCGCGAGCCAGACGACCGAGGTGAGGGTAAGCAGGATGACGAGGAAAGCGTTGGCCACTTGCCGAAACATGTATCGGCTGAATAGCGACATGGCCATCTTCTGAGGTCCCCGTTTGGTCATCCGCGCCGTCATCGGTCTGTCACCTCGTCGGAGGAGCCAACCGGCTGGAACCAAAGCCGATTTCCATCAGGCCAAGATGGCAGAATTTCGTCCTTTTCGATTGACTTGCTTTCCCGTCGCGCAGGGCCTAGTTAGATCGATTATTATTCCCTGCCGCTGTTGCAAAACTGCACCAGGGAGCGCGCGGGCGGCGCTTCTTCCTGCATGCTTCCGGTCGATTACTTAACCGCACCGGCTCGGCGCATCCATGGAGCCTACCGTGACCGACCAGACCGTTTTGTCCTTCGCCACCCTGAGCGCTCCGGCCACCGACGGTGTCGCCGTGGTCTTGGCAGAGGAGGGGCCGAAGCTGACGCCGGCCGCTTCCGCGCTCGACAAGTTGACGAACGGATTGCTGTCGAAGGCGGGATCCATCATCGGCTTCAAGGGCAAGAAGGACACGTCGGTCGATCTACTCGCGCCGCAAGGCACTAAGGCGGCGCGAGTCGTGCTCGCGGGCGTCGGCAAGCCGTCCGCGTTCACGCAAGAGGATTGGCTCAATCTCGGCGGCACCATGAGGGGCGCGCTTACCGGCCGCGAAGGCTCGACCGCGCACATCTATCTCGACACGAATGGTGAGATTTCACCTGACGATGTGGCGAGCTTCGCGCTCGGCGCGCAACTGCGCGGCTATAAGTTCAAGAAGTACAAGAGCAGCGCCGCCAAGAAAAGCGGCAACGCTGGAGAGACGAGCGACAAGACGCTCAAGAAGATCGTCGTGCATTGCGCCGATCCGCGCGCGGCCGGGCAGGCCTTCGCCGCGGGCCGCGCCATTGCCGATGGCGTTAACTTGGCGCGCGATCTCGTCAACGAGCCGGCGAACATCCTGGGGCCGACGGAGTTCGCGACGCGTGCCAAGGAGCTGTCGAAGCTCGGCCTACAGGTCGAGGTGTTGGGCGAGAAGGCTTTACGCAAGCTCGGCATGAATGCGCTGCTCGCCGTCGGCCAGGGGAGCGACAAGCCGAGCCACGTCGTGGTCATGCAATGGAAGGGCGCTGGCCCCAAGGGCGGGGCGCCAATCGCGATCGTCGGCAAGGGTGTGACGTTCGACACCGGCGGCCTCTCGCTCAAGCCTGCGGCCGGCATGGAGGACATGAAGGGCGACATGGCGGGCGCTGCTTGCGTCGTCGGCCTCATGCGGGCGCTCGCGGCGAGAAAAGCGAAGGTCAACGCAGTCGGCGTTCTCGGACTCGTCGAGAACATGCCAAGCGGCAGTGCACAGCGTCCGGGCGATGTCGTCACGGCCATGTCGGGAACGACGATCGAGGTGCTGAACACCGACGCCGAGGGGCGCATGGTGCTTGCCGATTGCCTATGGTACGCGCAGAACCGCTTCAATCCGAAGGCGGTGGTCAATCTCGCCACGCTGACCGGCGCGGTGATCGTCGCGCTCGGCAAGGAGCACGCCGGCATCTTCAGCAACAACGACGAGCTGACGGACTGGCTGATCGAGGCAGGCAAGACCACGGGCGAGAAGCTGTGGCGGCTGCCGCTCGGACCCAAATACGACAAGATGATCGAATCGAAGGTCGCTGACATTAAGAACACCGGCGGCAAGTGGGGCGGCTCGATCTCAGCGGCGCAGTTTCTACAGCGCTTCATCAAGGACGGCACGCCGTGGGCGCATCTCGACATCGCCGGAACCGCTATGGCCGCGCCGGATAGCGAAGTGAACCGCAGCTGGGGCTCCGGCTTCGGCGTGCGTCTGCTCGACCGACTGATCAGGGATCACTATGAACGGCGTTAAGGCAATGGCGCCCATCCATCCGGCCATCCAGAAATTTTCCATAATATACCTTATGCGAATCCACGCGCGGCCGTGACGATCTACGAGCCCTAACTTGGCGGCGCCCATTACCAGAAGGACCTCAGGTGGCTCCATAATGGACTGAAGCCATTCACTATTTCGAGTTTTTCGAGTTTGGAGCGCGTCGCGGGCAGAGCCTGCAATGGGCCAACTGCCGAAGCGGTGCGGTCGGTCCTCGATTTCAAATAGAGTCGAATGTCGCTTCTTCCAAAACCGCCTGGTTACTCTATCAGAAGACGAGCGACCTAACCGATCTCGCTTTCC